>JAFUJP010000181.1 GCA_017473745.1 Oscillospiraceae bacterium | reverse complement strand
CGGTAAACAAATAATAACAAAATCCACTGCAGGGAACGGTCTTGACCGTTTTGCCTTCCCCGCCGGGAAGGTTTTAAATGCAAAAAAATCCCTTGGGAAATTCCCAAGGGATTTTTTGTTATTGCGCTTTGCGCTTTGTCCGGAATTATTTGATGAACATACCGGTAAGACGAACGTTGCTGCCAACGGTCTTGATTGCGTCGCACTTGGCAATGCCAAGATTTACGGTGCAAAGAACGGATTCGGCAAATTCGCCGGTATATCCGGGGGTTCCGATATAATCGGTGCGTTTATCGCGGATCGCGTAAACTTCGCCGGTAAGCGGGTCTTCGATCATGGATCTGCCGCCGTTGAAATCGCCCCAATATTCCGCAAAGATTGCGGTGCCGGTAACCTCGCCGCCGTAAGGATCGATTCTCGTTACCATACCGGTGATATAACCGTTAACGGTATAGAGATATTCTCCACGGTAGAGAAGGTTGGAAGGACGGAGGCTCATTTCGCTGTCAACAAGCAAATCCTGAACGATGATCTCAGTGATCTCGCCGGTTTCCATATCGAGCTCGGCAACGATATATGCAAAGTCGTCAAGCCAATCAGAAACGTTATAAGCCATCATTACGCCGTAAAGGGTGGTAACGGTGCCTCTTCTGCCCTCGATTACGCTGTAAGTGAGGTCGATCATCTTATAAGGAACGCCGTCAACGTAATATGCGCCGTTTGCTTCGTCCCATGCTTCAAGTCCGTCTGCAACAAGGCCGTAAATACCGTTGCCGAGAAGGGTTCTTTCAAAGGTTTCGGTATCAACGGAATAGAAATAACCTTCTGCGTCATAAGCATAGAGAACGCCGTCGATATACTGTGCCGCTGCGATGGGAGAAACGCCCTCTGCATCCGGCCAGCTGTTAAGAACAACGCCGTCTTTATCGAACTGGATCCAGGAGTTGGAAAGCTCGTCATAACCATAGAAATAACGGTGTTCGGCGGTTACGGTGATGAGGATGGAATCGGAATTGCCGTTTACGTCGGTTGCGGTAATATAAACCTCGCCTTCGGAAACACCGGTTACAACGCCGTTTGCATCAACGGTTGCAACATATTCGTCGGAAGAGCTCCAGGTAAGGGTTCTGTCCATAGAATATACGGTTACGGGAAGAACTACCGCTTCGATTGCAAGGGTTTCGTCAACCGCAACGGTGTTCTTTTCATCAAGAACAACGCCGGTGGGTTCAACGGTTTCGGGAACTTCAATTTCCATCTGCGGTACAGAGAAGAGAGCGCTGATGGAACAATCGGTTCTGCCGATGCTGTTAACTTTCATGCTCTCGGTATCCACTTCATAGATGGAACCTTCTATTGCCCAATAGATGGTATCGTTGTTGTAATCATATACCATGGATTGGAGATAACGGCTGGAACCGCCGTAAATTCCGGTGGACTGAAGAACTGCGGTGTTTTTATCAACGATAAGAACTTCGCCGTAATTATCTGCGGCATAAAGAACGCCGTTTTCGTCACAGGCAAGTGCAACAAGGGTTGCGCCCATATCGTTATCTGCGATAAGAGTGAATTCGCCGGTTTCGGTATCGAATACATAAAGTCCGCCTTTAACGACCTCGTCATAACCAACAGCATACATGGTGCCGGTGGTATAGTCGAATGCCATATCGCGAACAAGGAATTCGGGTTCGCCGATTACTTCGTAAGAGAAGTTGGAGGGGCTGATCTTAAGCATATAATACTTACCGTCGGTGGTATGCTGGCCGCAGGCATAAACATATCCGTCATAGTATGCGCCGGCATAGATGGTGAAGTCATATACGTTGGAGATCATGTGCTCGAACTCGGAAGGATTGGATATCGGGATTCTTCCCCAAACTTCCATGGGGATCTGTTCGGTGATGTATGCCTGGAAGTAACCATAGAGATATCCGGGGTTCTTTTCAACAACAACGGTTGCGGTTGCGGAAAGGCCGGAAAGGACATCGGTTGCGGTGATGGTGGTTTCTCCCTGTGCAATACCGGTGACGTAACCGTATTCATTAACAACAGCAATGGAAGTATCTGCGATTTCGAAGGTGAATTCGCCGTCCGCGTTCCAGGGATATACTGTGGGAACGACCTCGATGCTTTCGCCTTCGGCAACGGTATAGCTTTCTTCAAGGATTACGGAAGTGGGTGCTACTTCGGGAAGTACGGGTTCTGCGTTAAGCGGCATTGCAAGGGCAAATACGTTATAGCCCGCTCCGCGGACGGTACCGAGGTCGATAACTTTTACGTTTTCCATATCGGAAACGTCAACCCACTGAAGGTCGTTGCCGCCGACATAGATAATGCCGTTGTTGCTTTCGGACCATACCATTGCGTCGCCGCTGTATCCGTATTCGCTGAATCCGGTATAGGTGGTAACGTTGGTAAGCTGGTCGTTTTCATCAAGGTTGAAACGAACAAGAACGTATTCATACCACCAGGATTCAGCATCAATGCACTGGTCGCCGTTTACATAGAAGTTGCCTTCATAGTCAATGGCAAGTGCGCCGGAACAGGTTTCCCAATCAACTTCGCCGTCAAAGATGCTGTCAAGGCTTGCAACCACAACAACTTCTGCGGTGTTGGGGTTAACCCTTACAAGGTTGTAATGAAGAACATAGTCCGCATCAAATTCCTGGGTGATGCCGTACATAAATCCGTCTTTATAGTTGAATGCAAGGGCGGAAATGTTTGCTTCGTTGCTTCCGACAAGTTCGCCGTAAAGGGTGTTTGCATAGAGTTTATAAAGATTGGTGATATAGATGGGGTTCCAATCCGAATCATAAGTTTCGGAAACTGCTGCAACGTAAACGAAACCGTCGCGGTAAACAGCAGCTTTAACTTCGCCGTCAAGTTCCATAGCATCAACTATCTGAACTGCTTCGGTGGGTTTGCCTGCATCCATAAGATACCAGGAACCATCGGAGAATGCATAGAGGGTGCCTTCAACGTCAGAAACGTTTACAACACATTCAATTTCAAATCCGCCGCAGGAAGCGAGGATTACGGTGGAACCTACGCCGGTTGCTTCGATGATGCCGTATTCGTTTACTTTTGCAACCTCTTCGTTATCGCTGTACCATTCGATATCGCCGAGAGATGCATTATAAGGATAAGGCATTACGGTAATAACCGCGCTCTGGCCAACGTTGAGATAAAGCTCGCTTTCCAAAACGGTGATGTATTCAAGCTCTGCATCGGGGATGATGTCTTCGCCGGAATTCCAGGGTTTGAAAACAGCGTCCATCTCGGCGTTATCCGCGGTCATGGTGACGTCAAGAATATCGCCGTTGGTCTTGTCGAGTTCAAGGAAGTAGGAAGTTCCCATAACTCCCTGATATCCTGCCCAATAAAGCTTGTCGGTTTCATGATCGAAGGTCATGGACTGGGTATAGGCTGCGGGATAATACTGAACAACGCCGTCGCCGTCAACGCTGGTGGCGGTATAGATGTTCATGGGGTTCTTGATTTCGGTAACTTCTTCGCCGTATGCGCTTACTGCGCCGTCAACGTCGATGGTGTAAAGCTGGCCGTTTCTCTGGTTGATGGTGTAAAGAACGCCTTCGTTATCGCAGGCAAGGGTAAGAGCAAGGAAGTCTTCGCCTTCAACTGCGGGCTCGATAAGGCCGAGAAGTTTCCATTCGCCTGTAAAGATATCCATGCTGATAAGAAGGTTTTCAACGCCTTCGGGGAAGTAGCTGTTTTCAAGAGCGTTCGCAAGGATATACATGGTATCGCTCGTGTAATCATAAGTCATATCGAGAGCGATGAGATAGAGCGGGAAGTAGGTTTTGGTTTCGCCCGGCCACTGATATACGGTGGTTCTGAAGGTGCTGAGGGTGGTGCGGTCCCAGGAACCTGCTTTTGTTACAAAGAGGCTGTTGCTGCCAAAGCTGTCGCCGCCGGCCTGTGCGCCGAAGATATAACCGTCAACATATTCTGCTGCATAAACGGTCGCTTCGCCGGAAGAAGGCTGGGAAGTATGTGCGGTCATTCTGTCGGCAGTTTCGAAGGAATACCAGCCGTTGAGTTGGTCGGTTGCATACATATAACCGCCGGATTCGAAATAGGAATAACGGCGATAGCCGAAGAACCTGTCGGAAGAAAGGCCGGTGTTTGCCTCGTTGGTAAGAACATAATAGCTTTCGTTGCAGCCATAGTCGCAAACGATAAGCTGGAATTTTGCATCGTAATCGGTAACGTCGATTTCGATGGTTGCTTTTTCGCCGTCAACTCCCTCTTCCTTGGTGTTTACGGGGAGGTATTCATAAGCGCCGCCGCCTTCGGTCATGGTTACGATTGCGGCAATGTCATAGTTATCTTCAACGTCAAAACGGATGTAGTTTCTGCCGTCTTTGGTGAAGTATTCGATGGAAGAAAGATCAAGGGTAGGTTTCTGGATATCAATGACTACGGGGATTTCGACAACGTCATCGGCCCATGCATGGTCTGCATCTGCGGGATTTTCGATTGCGTCAAGCTCGCCGTCATCAAGATAAGCGCGGATGGTAAGTGTAAGTTTGTCAAGGTCTTCGACCATAAGGTTGCCGTTTTCATCATACATGGTGAAGGGCAGGCATCCTGCGTCGGAATACATTGCCGGCAGACACATTCCGTATCCGCTCCAGTAATAGCTCTTTCTTGCGTATGCGTACCATTCGTAGAAGATTTCGTTGCCTTCTTCATCGGTCCAGGTGAAATCGAGAAGCTCGGCGGAACGCATAAGGCTGATATAAATATCAGAAACATAGTCGTAATATGTATCGCCGTTAGGAGAAAGAACGTTGTGTTCGGGGGTATAGGGATCATTTGCAAGATAGGGGTTAAGGCCAAGGCCGCCCATGGAAGTGGGATCTGCACCAAGGGTGGTGAAGATTACGTTCCAGTAACGGTTATATATTACGGTTTCTTCATCTTCATAATACCAGCCGCTGTCGATTACGTCAGCATCGGTCCAATCGCCGTAGAATCCGACGAAGGGGAAGGAAAGGTCAACCGCGCCGTCACTCTGAGCATAAGCGCGAACGAAACCGTCAACATAAATACCGTTGGGATAATGTGCATCCATATATGCCTTATCCTCTGCGGAAAGGGTTACGGTTACGTTTACGGTAACGGAAGAATTTGCGGGAACGGTTACAGAGTCAACATCTTCGCCATTTATGATAATATCATAGAAGATCTGAACATCAACGGTGTTGAGCACGCCGTCCTCATAAAGGTCAAGAACCTCAACAAATTCTTCATCAAGTTCTTTTTCAACCTTGTTGACGTAGTCGAGAACGTACTGAACGTCTTTAAGATCGGCAATGCCGTCTTTGTTTACGTCATATTCCGGAAGATTTGCGGTAAGCACAACAAAGTTTACGTCTGCGGAAAGGTTTCTGCCGGTTTCGCTCATGAACTCATAGCCGTACATTTCGATGAACTGATCGGTAAGAGCACAGCCGTCAAGAGTATAGGTGTGAGCCGCATCGCTCATATTGTGCATATCGAAAGAGAAAGTGAATACGCCGGTTCTTTCGGGGTCATCGCCGAGAGATGCTTTCGGGGTAAGTTCACCGGTTGCTTTCTGATAGCTGGTAAGATAAACGGGGCTTATTACTGCGTTATATACGTTTGCAGAACCTGCACCCTGTTTACGCGGGGAATAGAGGATTCCGGATTCATCATATACCGGAACAGCAGTGGACATAACAAGTGCTTCTGTCGCTACATGGTATTCTTCATCGCTCATGGCGGGATATTTGTCATGAAGATACTGAAGAACAAGGGCGCTCATACCTGCGATATGAGGAGATGCCATGGAGGTACCGCTCATGGTGCCGTATGCGCCGTCGGTATAGCAGGAATAGATGTTGCCGCCGGGAGCAGCAACGTCCGGGGTAAGCTGAAGGTCGGGAGTTACGCCCCAGCAGGAGAAATCGCTGATAAGTCCGGCAATGGAGCTGGGAATTGCGGTTTCTTCGCCATAGGGCATAATGGTCATGGTGCCGACGCCGTTTTCTGCGGCGGCAATCATTTTTTCACCGTCAGCCTTGCTGATGAATACGTTGGGAAGGAACCCGCCGTCATACATGCTTAAAAGGTCGCCGTCAACGTTATCATAAACAACGAGAGCAACAGCACCGTTTCTGTAAGCGTTTTCCTGTTTTACGGTGAAGTCGATGGTTCCGCGCTGAACAAGGGCGATTTTGCCTTTGACGTCGAGGCCTTCGTAATCGCTCATTTCGCCGAGCCCGGGAACTACTACGTATTCATAGGTTCCTTCAAGGGCGGCAAAATTATAGAAAGTTACGTCAACGTATGCGATTTTTTCTTCGCCGACCATGAAGTAAGGCATCATCATGGAAGCGTTTTCAAGGCTTGCAACAGTGGTTGCTGCAAGATAGGTTGCCGGGGAGTTTACAAGACCGTTATCGGGGTCTTTGGTGAAGTTAAGGTTGGTTCCGAGTGCGTTTCCGGTTGCGGCGGAGTTTGCGTTGCCTGCTGCAACCGCAAGGAGCATATCGGTTTCAAGGATTCTTCCGTAAACTTCGTTAATGAGTGCGCTGTCGCTGGAAAAACCTGCCTGTGCGCCAAGACTCATATTGATTACGTCAACGCCGAGAACAAGGCAGTCCTCGATGGCAGCGATGATATCTTCGCTGTACGCGCCGCCGTTCTGGCCGAATACTTTCATTACAACGACCTGTGCATCCGGTGCAACGCCAACAACCTTGGTGCTTTCAAGTTTGTTTGCGGCGGCAATACCTGCAACGTGGGTTCCGTGGTCACCCTGCTGGTCGTAGTCATGGGTTACATCAAGGCCGCAGTCAACATAGTTGAAGCCGAAAGGAACTTTTCCGCTGCGGTAAACCTGGCTGGCTTTAAGTGCTGCCGCGCTGGTCTGGCCGTAAAGCTCGTAAGCGTTGAGTTCGGTAAGAACCGCTTCAACGTCAGAAAGAGCAATGGCGCCGCCTTCGGGAGCATCCGCAAAGGAAGGATGGTCAAGGTCAAGACCGGTATCAATGATAGCGATGGTCATGCCTTTGCCGGTATATCCAAGCTCGGTCCAGGTTTTTGCGGAACCGAAGCTTTCGGAAGTTGCATGCATGTTGGGCTGGGAAGTGCTTCCCGTATCTTCGGGCACAAGATACTGAGAAGTTACGTAAACGCCTTTAACGCCTTCAATGGAGCGGATTTCGTCAAGGGTTCCGTAAGGAACGACCATTGCGATACCGTTGAGGGCCGCGGTGAAGTTATATTTTACTTCAACGCTTTCGGAATCGGCAAGAAGGCCGGTTTCTTCAACAAGGCTTTCGATTTTTGCCGCAACATAGTTCTGTGCTTTTTCAAGTTTTTCCGCATCGGCAGAAACTCTGAATCCGTAAGCGGAAATCTGGTTCTGGGTATAACCCTGTTCAAGAAGACCCTTGCCTTCGAGTTCAACTATAACACGAACCATTTCGTTTTCTTCATAAAGAGCAACCTGTGCATCGTTAAGATCCTGTTCGACTTTAAGATCGAAACCGGGGTTTTCGATTTCGGTTACGGAACCGACGATGGCTTCGGTTTCTGCATCAACGATATTGCCTTTATGTTCTTCAACTGCCTGCTGAAGGGCGGATTTATCCGTGTTGGGTCTTTCTTCGGGTCTTTCGGTTTCCTGGCCGTTGATAACTTCCGCATAAACGTTAAGCGGAGCAACGGTGAGGATCATGGTAACAGCAAGGATAAGGCAAAGGAATTTTCTTGCCTTTTTGCTGCGCATGGAAAGGGCGATTCCGATAACGGAAGCGATTGCAACAACAGCAACAACAACAAAGTTGTAATCGGAACCGGTTCCGGGGTTTTCGGTTTCTTCGCCGGTCTGGGAATCGTCTTTATCCTCTTCGGATTCGCCGCCGACGATGGAACCATCGCCGTATTCAACTGCGCCGCAGCCGTTGCAGACACGGGATTTTACGCCGTTGATGGTTCTCCATACACCCCAGTAATGGACGTGCTCACCGTTTTCGGTAACGGGAACAGGTACAAGGGAATCGAGAGCCTCTTTAAGTTTTGCACTTGCGGCGTCGATATCTTCCTGAGTTGCCTCGGAATCCGCATAAACCGCAACAGCTTCTGCAAGGGCTTCTTCAAACTCTTCCCAGCTTGAAGAAGTATAGGCATATTTGTTTTTGGTTTCTGCTTCTTCGATGAGCTTTTCAAGTTCTTCGGTGTTTACCGGAACGATGGTCACGGTAACAGCGTCATCGGTTACATATACCTCTTCGGTTCCGGCAAAAATGCCGCCGGAAGCAACGGTATATTCAGTGTTTTCCTGCTGAATTCTTATGCCTTTTGCTTCAAGAACAAGGGTGAGCATAAGGGTCTTTTCAGCGGTAAGCTCGCTGCCTACCCAAGCAAGGGAAACGGTTCCGGCGGTTTCGCTGTTAACGCTGTTCAGCGCATAGGCATCGCTCGGCTGTACTTCGGCAAGGTCGAATACAGAAGAATCATAGCCTACGGTGAAAGTTCCGTTAGTTACACCGTCGCAGCCCTGGAGATAGACGCTGACCGTTGCGCTGGCTTTGCCTTGATTTACATCAAGAACCAGTGCGGGTTCAGCATCTGTTTCTGTCTCTTCGGCGTATGCGCCGACAGCCATGGAAAACACCATGACAAGAGCCAGGAACATTGCGAAAATTTTCTTTTTCACGAACTTCTTCCTCTCTGAAATATTTATGTATATTGACAAAAAAATCCAAGCCGGGACTATGCCTTTTTAGGCCTGACCGGATTTACCCAATATAACTGGTATTATATACCTTAAATAAAAGAAAATCAATCACTGTTCAAAATTTCAACATATTAGGATTTCCGCAAAAAAATCGTATAATAAAAAGCTGAAATATTCACCCCGAATCATTTTTTATTCATCTTTTTTGCATAAAAACAAAAGCCCCCGCGGAACTTTTTTCGGCAGGAACTGCGTGCAAAATCCATGGCAGGCAACAGTCAAAAAAACTCCCGCGCTCAAAATGAGCGCGGGGCATTTCATTCATCGTCTTCCGAAATCGGAATCATCTGCTGTGAAGGCATTATTCCAAAATATCGATAGATATTCATCAAAACGGAAGAACCCAATCTTTTGGGAAACTCCCCGTTTTCGATTTTTTTGAGCGTATTCGTGCTTATGTGCATTATATGGGCCATTTTTGAAAGAGAAAGCTTTTCTTTTTTTCTTATGTATTTTATGTTTTTGCAAAAAGTATAAAGCTCATTATCAGGCTTTTTTTCTCTGTTTTCTTCCGCGGCGAATTTATAGTTTTCGGTTCCTTTTTTTACTTCGTTTTCAAACATAAAAATCCTCCCCGATACGGTTTGTTTTATTCTATCACGGTTCAGCTTTTTATTTGAACACCTATGTGTTCAATTAAAGAATTTATATTGTCATCATCAACAAATGATGGTACAATATAAAAAAAGACGTTTTTTGAGGAGGAATACCATGAAAAAGCTTTTTTCGCTTATTTTAGCCGTTGTTTTTGTTTTTTCCCTTTCCTGCAATGCATTCGCCGCGGAATATACCTTTGACGAATTCGGCCTTTCGTATGATGTCCCCGAAAAATGGCTTGTTGCAACAAAGGATACCCCCGAAGATGCGGAAATTTTCGTTGATTATCTTTATTATGATGAAACCATGCAGTATATGTCGGAACTTGGGCTTTGCCTTTATGCAATTTCAGAAGATTATAACACCGAATTTACCATAGAACTTTCAAAAAGCGATGATTACGTCGAATTTTCCGATTATTCCGGTTTGCAGCTTAAACAGGCCTGCAGCCAGATAAAAGAAACCTGGGAAAGTTACGGCTACGAAAACTGCGCTGTTGATACTTATTCAAATGACCTTACAACTTTTATAACCGTAAGCTACGATTATGCTTCCGGCGGAGTTCGTGTTTACGGCCTTGACTATCTGGCCTATATAGACGGAAATTACACCGTTCTTTGCCTTTATTCATATTATGACGAAGTAACCAGTGAAGAAATTCAAACCATGCAAGGCGTTGCAGACAGCATAATCAGCACAAATTCCGTTCCGGAAGAAAAAGTTTCCGTAAGTTCCTCTTCCGTAAGAAGCATATCAAAACTGCTTCGCTGGGTCGTTACCGTTGCCGTTGCCGGTATCGGCAGTTTTATTGCTTGGATAAAAAGCAAAAAACGTAAAAATAAAAACGTTCCGGATACCGTTCCCGCTCAGCCGGAAGAAATCATTCCCGAACAGACCGAAAACCCTGAACCCCATCCCGAAGAAACCGCAGCGCCTGATGAAAACCCACAGAAATATTGCACTTCCTGCGGGGCGCCCGTTTCAGGCGACGAAAAATTCTGCACCGTCTGCGGAAACAAAATAAAATAAAAACACATACAAAAGGCCCGTGCTCAAAAAAATGAGCACGGGCCTTTTTGAGCACGGCTTTGCTTTTTGCGCAAAAAAATCCCGCTTTTTTTGAAAAAGCGGGATTTTTTATTAACCTTTAAGTCCTCTGGACTGGCGATCCATATCCTCAACGACGATATCAAAAATTTCGCCCTTGGTGGAACAATATTCGAGTACCTTCCAGGGGGTGTTGGTGTGGTAATGGAGCTTGATAAGCTCTTCATCGCCGACTACGATAAGGCAGTCGCCGGGGATTTCGTTCATAAGATAATCGTGGATCTCGTCTTCATCAAGGTCGGTGCCTTCGATAAGAAGCTGTGTGTCATATCTGTATTCGGTTTCTTCCATGGAATTAATCCTCCTTTTTTTCTGCTTCGGCGGCGGCTTTTGCTGCTGCTTTCTGTGCTTCATATTCGTCACGCTCACGGCAGATCTGAGCCATAACTTCTTTCATTGCTTCCTTGCGGGCTTCGTCGGTAACGGTGCGCTGGAAGGTTCCGCGGGATTCGTCGATTTCTCTTGCGCGGCTTTCGCTGTAAACCTCGCCGGGAAGTCCCATTCCACAGGAAAGAGCGGTAAGAAGCGCATTGCCTTCGGCTCTGGCAGCATCAACAAAGCCGGATTCAAAGCCGACTTCATCTCTTTCGACGATGGGAGTATAGATATGGGGAGAAACAGCGGCATCCTCGTGCACTGCGCCCTTTGTAACCATCTGGAGAAGCACAACGCGGATAGCGTCGGTTCTGTTGGGGGTTACTGCGTTGCCGAGAGCGGCATGGGTAAGGGCATGAAGGGTCATATGGCCGTGTTCCCAAAGAATTTCCATCAGCTCGCGCTGAGTTCCGGTAAGTCTTATCATTTATAATTCCTCCGTGAGTAAATTAAAATTGCGGTTAAAATTTTTTACAAACTATATTATAGCATGATTTTACGTTTTTGCAAACAGTTATATTACCGAACCGCCGTTTATATTCAAAACGGCACCGGTCATATACGAAGCCTTTTCGCTTGCGGCAAAGAAAACCGCTTCGGCAATTTCCTCCGGCTTTGCGATATAGCCGAGGGCGGATTCTTCCGCAACGGCCTCCAGCTCCTCTTTGCTGAAGCGGGCATTCATATCCGTATCAACAGCGCCCGGGGCAACGCAGTTTACTCTGATCCCCGAAGGGCCGAGTTCCTTCGCCATGGCCTTGGTATATCCTATAACCGCCGCTTTTGCCGCGGAATAATGACATTCACAGGAACCTCCGGTCACTCCCCATATAGAAGAAATATTGACGATGGAACCGCTTTGGTTTTTTATCATATTCCCCACCGCGCGCTTTGAACAGTTGAAAACGCCTTTTACGTTTACGCCGAAAATCCTTTCCCATTCCTCATCGGTGCAATCCTGAAAAAGCCCGAAGGAGGAAATGGCGGCGTTGTTGATAAGAACAGAAACCTCGCCCAGTTCTTTTTCGATTTTATCAAACATAGAGCAAACCGCAGAATAATCCGAAACATCGGCGCGATAGGCCCTTCCGCCTATTTTTTCCGCAAGGTTTTTTGCCTTTTCTTCGCTTTTTTCAAAATTCACCGCAACGGCATAGCCTTCTGCGGCAAATTTTTCGCATATCGCTTTTCCGATACCGCGGCTTCCGCCGGTGACAAGAACTACCTTTTGCAAAAAAAGCGCCTCCCTTTAAGCAATGTATCATTATAATAGCACATAGTTTGCTTTTTAACAATTGTCATTTTTATAAAATGGTGATATACTCAAATAAAGTCCTCCTCGACAAAGGGAGGCGGCAAAACCGAAAGTTTCGGCGGAATGGTTTTGTTCCGCCATTGCCTTGCGGCAATGAGCCCTCCTCCGGGGAGGTTATTCATAAACAGGAGGCTGTTTTCACCATGGCACCGACAAGACGTCTTTTTGACGAAAACGCATATATAAAAGATTTTAAAACGACGGTTCTTTCATGCACCGAAACCGAAAAGGGGTTCGACACGGTTTTTGATTCCACCGCGTTCTTCCCTGAAGGCGGCGGCCAGTTTTGCGACCTTGGAACGGTCTGTCCCGTTTCGGGCGGAGAAATCTCCGCAGAGGGAATTTACAGAGATTCGCCGAACCTTAAAGAAAAAATCATTCCTGTTATGGATGTTCAGGAAGACAGAGAAGGCGTGATCCATCATTTTCTTGCAAAAGCCATACCCGCCGGAACCGAAGTTTTCTGCGTTATTGATTGGGAACGCCGCTTTGATTTTATGCAGCAGCACAGCGGTGAGCATATTTTCTCCGGCCTTGCTCATTCAAATTTCGGCGCGGCCAACGTTGGGTTTCATCTCGGTACTGAAGAAACAACTCTCGACCTTGACGTTCCCCTCGGCGAAGAACAGGTCGCCATGCTTGAACTTGCGGCAAACGGGGCGGTTTATAAAAACCTGCCCGTTGAAATAAGCTATCCTTCGGAAAAAGAGCTCGAGGCTCTTCCCTATCGCAGCAAGAAAAAACTTTCCGGAAAGGTGCGCATTGTTACCGTTCCCGGATATGACATCTGTGCCTGCTGCGGAACGCACGTTGCAAAAACCGGTGAAATCGGTATAATCAAAATAACTTCGTTCCAGAATTATAAGGGCGGAACACGCCTTTTCATGCTTTGCGGAAGGCGCGCCTTCGCCGATTATCAATCCAAAAATCGCAACGTTCTTGCGGTTACTAACGGCCTTTCGGTAAAGCCGGGCGAAATCTGTGAAGCGGTAAAGCGCCTTGAAAACGAGATAACCGAACACAAAATTTATGAATCCGCGCTGAAAAAAGAGCTTTTTGCATTAAAAGCCGAAAAACTCGGAAGCGGCGAAAAAGTCTGCGTTTTTGAATCCGGGCTCAATCCGGATGAGCTTCGGCGGTATTGCCTTACCCTTGCAGAAAACTTCAAAATCGCCGCAGCTTTCTCCGGCGAAGGCGAAAACTATAAATACGCCGTAGCCTCCAAAACCGAAAACTGCGCCGCCATTGCAAAAGAAATAAACGCAAAATTCAGCGGCCGCGGCGGCGGAAAACCCGAACTCGTTCAGGGAAGCTGCTTAGGAAATCCGTCGGAAATCAAAGATTTTTTCGACAATTTGTAATTTATTGATAATATTATACAAAAAGTAAATGAAAGAAGGCAAAATATGAAGAAATTTATGTTCTCAATCGGTGCCGCCGCGGTTTGCGGCGCGGCAACATTTGCGGTTGTATTTTTTCTGGTGCCCGCTGTTGCATCCGGTGTTCCGGATTTTTTATGGATGGCGGCAAACGTTATAATCGCCTGTGTGTCGGCGGTTCTTATCTTTGAAAAGCTGATTCCGGCATCACCTATTTATATTCCCGCTTCCGCGGTTTTTCAATTCATCCTGCTTTTGATTTTTGCAGATCCCGTTTCGGATTTGCTCGGAATCAATCTTGATTCCGGTTTCGGCGGCTTTGAATTTTTTGTTGGATTCGCCCTCCCTTGGATCATCGGAACCACCGCCGCCCAGCTTATTACCCTTTTGATTTTCAGAAAGCTTTGTAAAGGAAAGGAGCTTAACAGATGAACAAAATCGACGTTATAGCCACGGTTAAAAAACAGCTTGCCATTGATTATAACTGCAAAGAAAGCGACTTCGATTACGGAAACCTTGTTGTCACCGAATTTGCGCAGAATGAAGGAAGAAATATGTGCGCCGATAACGACCGCGCAATGCGTGCCGTCTGTTTCGGCGGTGCTGCTGTTTTTTCCGCAAAGCCAAAGCTCGCCGCTGATCTTCGCCGCATTTTTGAAGGCAAGGATCCCGAATGGATTTTCGAGGCGAATTCGCTTATTATGATAAGCGAGATTCTTTATCTTCACGGCCACACCATCGACGATATGCACCAGTATTATGTTCCGGATCCTTCCCTTCCCGAAACCGAACCCGCCTATGAAACAGAATGGGTTGAATCCGGTTTCGAGCGTTTCAAAAATGACCCTCTTGCAAAAGAAGCCCTTTCCTGCGACCCGAATACCCCCAATATGGTCGCCGTCATCGCCAAAGAAAACGGAAGGCCCATCGCCATGGCCGGAGCTTCGGCCGATAGCCCCCTTCTCTGGCAAATCGGCATAAGCGTTGCTCCGGAAGCAAGGGGCAAAGGCGTTGCCGCAAACCTTGTGGCGGTTCTTAAAGACCGCGTTCTTAAAATGGGAAAAGTTCCCTATTACGGAAGCGCCGTTTCTCACACTCTTTCCTTAAGCGCCGGGGTTGCGGCCGGGTTCTTCCCCTGCTGGACCCAGATCCTTTCAAAAGCGCGAACCGATGAATTCCTCGGAATGCACGGAACAAGATAAGAATAAAAAAGCCCGCGGCTTTCGGTTTTTACCGAAAGCCGTTTTTTTGTTTGGAATATTTTATTGTTAATATATTGACAATAGATAAAAAATATTGTATCATTTGATACAGCAAAGGAGGGATTTTGTGACAGCAAGCGATAAAACAGCGCTTTTGCAAAGCGCACTTTTTTCAATCCTGCCGACCGATTTTTTTGAAAAGAGAATAAAAATCGTTACCGTAAAAAAAGGCGAAGCGGTTATGACGGCGGAACATTTCAGCCGATGCCTTGCCCTTATAATCCGTGGAAAAGCTTCTGTTTCAAAGCTCGGCCTTGACGGAAAACGCACCGTTATCAACACCCTTCGGGAAGGCGACGTTTTCGGCATGGCGACCCTTTTTTATGAAGAAGCGGAATTCCCTTCCGAAATTTCCGCCGAAAGCAATCTCCGGCTGGCGGTTTTTCCAAAGGAGCTTATTGAAGAAGCCTTTTGCGCTTCGCCGGAATTCGCCAAAGCATACGCAACCCTTCTTTCGCAGAAAATACATTTTCTCAATAAAAAGCTTTCTGCCTTTTCGGAAGGCGAAGCACCCGAAAAACTTATGCGCTGGATTTTGAGCACGGCAAACGGAGAAACGGAATTTGAACTCGGCTGTTCGCTTTCAAAACTCGCCCAGATGCTCGGCATAGGGCGTGCTTCGGTTTACCGCGCATTCGATTCCCTTTGCGAAAGGGGACTTATCGAGAAAAACGGCAAAAAAATCGTTATATTAAAGCCTTGAAAAAGGCCTGTTTATATGGAGGAAACAATATGAAAAAACTTCTTTCCCTTATTCTTGCGCTCATCATGATGATGAGCATGGCCGCATGCTCAAACGAACCCGCTGACACGGACGGACCCGGTTCCGACGGCCCCGACGAACCCGTAACCTCTTCCGAAAATTCCGAATCCGAGCCCGAAGAGCCCGTTGAACCCGAATTCACCGGCGCCGAAATCAACATCGGCGTGCTCAAAGGCCCCACCGGCATGGGTGCCGCCTGGCTTATGGATCAGGATGAACAGGGTCTTACCCTCAACGATTATGAATTTACCGTCGCCGGCGCCGCAGATGAGCTTACCGGAAGACTTGTTCAGGGCAGCCTTGATATCGCCGCGCTTCCCACCAACGCAATTTCAAGTCTTTATAACAAAACCGAAGGCAAAATTGTCTGCCTTGGCGTAAACACCCTCGGTGTTCTCTATATTCTTGAAAAAGGCGAAAGCATTTCGAGCATCAAGGATCTTGACGGAAAGACCATTCTTGCATCCGGTCAGGGAACCACCGCCGAATCCGTACTTGTGCATCTTATTGCAAAAAACGGAATCGGCGCCGACATCCACTTTGCAAGCGAACATACCGAAGCCGCAACCCTTGCGCTTACCGGTGAATATGATATCGTAATGCTTCCGGAACCTTTTGTAACAAACGTAATGGGTAAAAGCGCCGATTTCCGCGTTGCGCTTAATATTTCCGAAGAATGGGACAAACTTACCGGCGAAGTTCTTACCATGGGCGGCATTGCGGTGCGCAAGGAATTCCTTGAACAGAATCCCGAGGCCGTTGCCGAATTCATCAAAGATTACGGTATGAGCATCGAGTTTACAAACTCCGACCCTGCCGCCGCAGGCATTCTTATTGAAAAATACGGAATTGCCACCGCCGCCGTTGCGGAATCCGCTATCCCCCGCTGCAATATCGTCTGGCTTTCCGGCGATGAATACAAAACCGTGCTCGGTAACTTCCTTGCGGTTCTTTTTGAATCCAACCCCGCAAGCATCGGCGGCGCCATGCCCGGCGAAGATTTTTACGGCTGATTCATTGAATTTATTCCCGGCGAAAGGCGGTGACTTAAAAGTATGAAAAAATGGCTTTCTGCCGCGGTTTCTGCGGTGTTCTGGCTTTCGGTATGGCAAGGCGTATATATGGCCGTCGGCCAGAACATACTTGTTCCGTCGCCCCTTTCGGTCTTTGAAAGACTTGTTCAGTTTTGCGGTGAAACGGAATTCTGGCTTTCGGTTGCGACCTCGCTTTTCCGCGTTCTTTCCGGGCTTATTTTCGGGACGGTGCTCGGTGCCGGCATTGCGGTGCTCACCGCAAGATCCTCCCTGCTCAAGGCACTGTTTTCACCGATTCTGCATATCATAAAAGCCACCCCCGTGGCCTCTTTCATCATACTTGCCATACTCTGGCTGAGTGTTGAAAACGTACCGGTTTTCACAGCCATGCTCATTGTCCTTCCGGCGGTCTGGGCGAACGTTGAAAAAGGCATACTTTCGGTCGATCCGGATCTTCTTCAGATGGGCAAGGCCTTTGGCCTTTCAAAAAAAGAAAGCTTTTTTCGCATAACCGTTCCTTCAGTAAAGCCATATTTTATTGCCGCGCTCAACAGCGCGGTGGGTATGGCCTGGAAGGCGGGCATTGCGGCGGAGGTTATCTGCCCATACAAGAACTCCATCGGTTCCGCTCTGCATGATTCAAAGATCACTTTTGAAACGGTGGATACTTTTGCATGGACTGCGGCGGTCGTGGTGCTCAGCGTTATGCTCGAAAAGCTTTTGCTTTGGGTCACTTCGAAAGGGGGCAGTGCTCATGCTTGAATTCAGAAACGTCTGTTTCGCATACGGCGAAAAATGCGTGCTCAAAGATTTTTCTTTTACCGCCGAGGAAGGGATTTCCACCGCTGTTCTCGGCCCTTCGGGCTTTGGAAAAACCACCCTTCTGAAAATCGCCGCAGGATTTTTGAAGGCGCAAAGCGGCAAAGTCCTTCCTTTCGAGCACGAAAAAGCATCTTTCGTTTTTCAGGAGGACAGGCTTCTTCCCTGGTGCACCGCCCTTGAAAATTTAACGGCGGTGAATATTCCGAAAAGCCGCGCCGAAGAATATCTTGAAAAGGTCGGCCTTTCGGATTCCGCGAAAAAATACCCCGAAGAACTTTCCGGTGGAATGTGCCGCCGCCTTACCATAGCAAGGGCGCTGGCCTTTGGCGGTGACGTTTTTTATTTTGATGAACCTCTTCGCGGGCTTGATATAAAAACCTCGGCGGAGATTCTCGAGCTTATCAGGACCGAAACCGCCGGAAAAACCGTGTTTATAATCACACACAGCACCGCGGAAGCTTTCGCGCTCTGCGACCGAATCGTTGTTGCCGGCGGAGAGCCTTTCGAAGTAAAAGCGGACAGACTGAAAAGCGATTTTGCCGATGAAAACGAACTTTCGTCTTTTTTGAAAAAAAACATATAAATACTGCGGGAGCTATGCAAAACGCTCCCGCAGTTTTTTATTTTTCTTTTCTATCTTTCATTTCACAGACGGCTTTGAGAAGTTCTTCAAAGTTGATTCCCGCACCGCTGTAGGAAAAAACCATATCATTTCCGCAATAGTCATTTGTCAGCTTCGTTTCCCCGTCATAGCTCAAAAGGCGGAAATGCTCTTTATCTTCAAAGCCGATGATAAGTTCTCTTCCAAAAAGCCCGTCGATGCTTGTTCTGAGGATATCCGCGATTTTCGGGAGGAGCATTGTATCCGGACAGCACTGATCCGTTTCCCATTTCGACACCGCCTGGTTGGTCACGTTCAGTTTCTGCGCAAGAGCTTCCTGGGTCATGCCCGCTTCTTTTCTGTATTTTGATATGTTGCTTCCCAAAGACATTTCTGTCAGCTCCTTCTAAGGTTTTTTCGTAGCTACAAGCATATTTTAACGCTGTATCGCCGGAAAAACAAGCTAACATTTGTTGGAATAAACGGTTTTTTCCAACCCAAGGTTGGGAAATAAATTATTTTACAGCACCGAGGTGTAGAACGTGAATGTAGGGGCGCACCTATGTGTGCGCCCGTTAAAAAGGATTCCCGGAGGGCAGCCTTCCCAGAGGGGAAGGTGGATTTTCGGCAATTTATTGCCGAAAAGACGGATGAGGGATAACCAAAAACGCGGAGCGCAATCATAAAAAGAATCCCCCAGTCACGCCTATCGGCGTGCCAGCCCCCTTTAGGCAAGGGGGCCATTAAATGTATATAAACAATAATTTATCTTACAAAAAAAAGGAAGGCTTTCGCCTTCCTTTTATCAATCGCATCCGCAATAATGTTTTGCCAGCCCGCCTTCCGACGTTTCGCGGTAATGGCTTTTCATATCCTTGCCGGTTTCATACATGGTCTTTACGACCATATCAAAAGAAATTTTTCTTGTGTGGGTAAGAAAATTTGCCAGAGAAATGGAGGATGGAAATGACACGTTCACAAATCTGTGATACAATAGAGCTAACAACTCCCGTACTGACAGTTGCTCCGTCTAAGGAGGAAACAGAAATGT
>JAFUJP010000180.1 GCA_017473745.1 Oscillospiraceae bacterium | reverse complement strand
TATTCAATGAATTACGAAACCAGAAACCAAAATTGTTGAAACGATTCTGTTTTTTCATAACACAACCCTCGCAGATCAGATATTAATATAATCTATCCTGTTCCCATTTTCTTTGATAACTTTTATCAAATCCTCGAAACCGATCCATACGATGGAAGTGTTCTGGTTCGGATGAACGCCGACACAGGGACAATCTTTGAAATCCTTATCGATGATGAACTCAACGGCGGCATCCTTGTCATTGATGACGCCGAGAGGGGAAACTGAACCCTTCGTAAGGCCAAGATATCGGTCAAGCCTTTCGGCGGAGCCGAAGCTGACATGCTTTATCCCAAGTTCATTCTGAATGGAAACAAGGTCGGTGTGTTTATCGCCGAAAACGAAAACGAGAAAATGGCGTTTACCCTTGTTGTCGCGAAGAAAAAGATTTTTGCCCACAACGCCTTTGTTGAAAATTCCGAGGGAATCCATCTCCTCCATTGTATAAACAGCCGGGTGGTCAACGCGCTCGTATTCGATTCCGAGTTCCTCGAATCTTTCAAAAACCGCGGCGCTTTTGTCAAGGCAGGCACCGTAATTGGTCGGTCTTGAAAGAAAAACAGAATCGTATTTTCGGGAAAGTTCGTTTTTTGCCGCAACGGCTGTATGGACGGAATCGAAGATTCCAAAAACGGCGGTGCCGCTTCCGGTCATCATAGATCCTTTCGCGCCAAGCCCGAGCATCTCTTTTTTTATATCGCCGATAATAGAGCTTTCAACAGTGTGCTCAAGCACATTATAAAGATTGCCGCAGAGGGAAGAAAGGTCGTTTTCTTCCAATGAAGCAATAATTTTCTGTTTGTCAGGGTGCTCAAGAGCAAAAAGACCATGCTCATCATAATATTTATAGCTTTCGGGCGTGCTCATGCCGAAGTTCGGCTTGACGGCAACTATCCAGCAATCTGGTATGGGAACAGTGGGCGAAAGCTTTTCGCCTATTCCTTCGGCAAGCATGGTGCCGCCCATAATGGAAAAAGGCACGTCCGCACCGCATTTTGCTCCGATTTCACAAAGTTCCTCAATAGTGAAATGCTCGTCAAAAAGCTTATTCAGACCAACGAGCACCGCAGCGGCATCTGCGCTGCCGCCGGCCATACCCGCCTGCATGGGAATACGTTTGTCGATATAGATATCTGCACCGGATTCGATTTTGCTTTGCTCGAAAAACAGCCTTGCGGCCTTATGGGCGATGTTGCTTTCACCGTCGAGATTGCCTTCGCTGCAGCGAACAGTTATTTTATCAGCCGCAGTGATTTTTACATAATCGAAGATATCGATAGTCTGCATGACGGAAGCGATTTCGTGATAACCGTTTTCAAGTCTTCCGGTTATATCAAGAAAAAGGTTGATTTTAGCAGGGGCTTTTATTCCGATGCTTTTCATCTTTCGAGTTCCTCGAGGAATTCTTTGATTCGTTTAACGGCTTCCATAAGGTGATCGAGAGAATAGGAATATGAAACACGGACGAACCCTTCGCCGGAAGAACCGAATGCTCCGCCGGGAACAACGGCAACCTTTTTGCTGTGAAGAAGTTTTTCACAGAATTCTTCGGAAGAAAGGCCGGTTGATTTTATGCATGGGAAAACATAGAATGCACCTTCGGGTGTGAAGCAATCAAGTCCCATATCGTTGAAGGCTTTGACAAGAAAGCGTCTTCTCATGTCATACTGCTTTTTCATTTCCTCAACCTCTTTGTCACAGTCGCGCATTGCAACGACCGCGGCATACTGGCTTGTGGTGGGGGAGCTCATTATCGCATACTGATGGATTTTGAGCATCTGGGAAATGATGGGGGAAGGTCCGGCAACATAGCCAAGGCGCCAGCCGGTCATGGCGTATGCTTTTGAAAAACCGTTGACGATAATAGTGCGCTCTTTCATGCCGTCAATTTCGGCAATGGAAACGTGGCGCTCTCCGCCATAGGTAAGTTCCGCATAAATTTCGTCGGAAAGAACCATGATGTCGGTTCCACGAAGCACTTCGGCGATTTCCTCAAGATGTTCTCTTCTCATAACGGCGCCGGTGGGATTATTGGGGAAGGGAAGAACAAGAAGCTTTGTTTTTGGAGTTATTGCGGCGCGAAGTTCTTCCGCAGTAAGGCGAAAGTCATTTTCGCGTTTTGTTTCTATGGTTACGACTTTTCCGCCAGCAAGGCGGCAGATAGGGTCATAGCAGACGAAAGACGGAATGGGCAAAAGCATCTCGTCGCCGTTGTCAATAATGGCTCTGATGGTCAGGTCAATAGCCTCGGAGCCGCCGACGGTTATAAAAATATCTTTTGAATCGTATTCAAGATTGAATCTTCGTTTAAGATATTTTGAAGCTTCTTCACGAAGCTCGATAAGACCGGCATTGGCAGTGTACCATGTGCGGCCTTTTTTAAGTGAATCAATGCCCGCTTCGCGGATATGCCAGGGGGTTTTGAAATCCGGTTCACCTATTGTAAGGGCGATAACGTCTTTAACTTCCGCGGCAAGATCGAAAAATTTGCGTATGCCCGAAGGTTTAAGGTTAGCGACCTTTTCAGAAAGAATATTGTTATAATCAATCAATATTAAGGTGCCTCCTTTCGTCCTTAACCTCGTCAATGATGGTGAAATAGTTCTCTTTATAGCGTTTGAGAACAAAATTTGTTGCAGTGGAGGTTACGGAATCAAGGGTGGCGAGGCGTTTTGCCACAAACATTGAAATATCACGGAAGCTGTGACCGCGTACTACGACAGAAAAATCATAGCTGGAACTGCTCATAAGCCAAAGGGTTTCAACTTCATCAAAGCGCATGATCTCTGCGGCTATTTCTTCATAGCCGTAGTCGCGTTTGGGCTGAACTTTAAGTTCAATAATGGCGGTGCAGTCATTGGGATCAACTTTTTCCCAGTTTACAAGGGCATTATAGCCAAGGATAACACGGTCTTTTTCATATTCGGCAATGGCTTTTGCAATTTCTTCTTCGGAAATTCCGAGAAGAGCGGAAAGCTGTTCATCGTTGAGTTTTGCGTTCTGTTCAAGAAGTTTAAGAAGCTGATCCATAATATAATCTCCTTTTAATATATTTTGACCATTACAGGTTTTCGGTTTTCATAATAGCAATAGGAAGAAAATCCCGCTTCACCGATAAGGCTTATTCCTTCGCTTAAATCGGAACCTATGGATGCACAGCTATGTGCACCGGAACCAACTGTTACAAATTCGCCGCCAAGTTCACGGAACATACGAAGATATCTTACCGGGGGAAGGATCATATTAAGTTTTCCGCGAAGGGCAGAGGTATTTACTTCAAGAGCTTTTCCGTCTTCGGCAAGTTTTTTAAGAATCATTTCGATGATATCGTCGCAATGGCGAATGGAAAAATAGGGAGCAGAATCGCTGTTGACGTATCGCATGGGAAGGGTGAGCTGGCTTAAAACGTCAAAATTTTCCCATTTGGAGGTTTCGAGAAGCAGTTTGTAATATGATTCGAGAAGCCTTGTGATTTCGTTTTCGGAAAGCTCGGAATAATCAATTTCGCTGAGTTTTCTTCCGTCGGGATATTTTTTTACGGAAGCAAGAACGATATCAAATGGAACGCTTTTTATAATCCGGTCGGCTTTTCCGATATTATCAAGCGGCTGGCCGACTTCAAGTCCATTTGAAATTATAAGGGAATCTTCAAAAACGGAACGTGCCTTATATACGCAATAGACGGATTCACGCACCCTTTCGGCAAACTGCATTTCATCAAACCTGTCGCAATCGCAGCAATCGGTTACGGCGAATCCGAAAAGTCCGCGGTGAACAGCCTGTTCGCAAAGGCTGACGACGGAATCTGTTCCCCTTGGGGAACAGTCGCTGTGAACATGACCGTCGAATCTTTTTTGCTGATACATAAAGATCTCCCCTTTCTATAATACTTTATATTACCACATATAAAAGAATTTGAAAAGATTAAAATTTAATATAAAAAATCCCTGCCGGGCTGCGGCAGGGAAGCGAGTATTTCAAAAAGGTTGCCGGAATCTTCCAAAGTAAAATTACGGTTGAGAAGCTTTTCGGTTTCTATAATCATTTGTAGCTCATTTCAGCAAACTTTTTCCTTTCCATTCCTTTGAGGAAGGAACGCCGATTATATCGCAAACGGTCGGAGCTATGTCGATTATATTTGCGTTTTCAAATTCTGCAAAATCTATTTCCCGGTCGGTTTTTACGAAAAGCGGAATTGTCATATCAATTGGATCATTGCTTCCGTGGGTGAAATCATGCCCGCCGTGATCGGCAAGAACGATTACGGAATAATCCTTTGGGATGTTAGACATGATTTTTTCAATGAGCATAAAAGAATGATTTGCCGCCTTGTAATATTCATCGGAACCCCAGCCGTTTGTATGGCCGACGCTATCGGTGGTTTCGAGGTAAAGAAAGGCAAAATCAGGATTATATTCGTTAAGAAATTTTTCGCAGTCCTCTTCAAGAAATTCCGTTACGGTTTCGCTGGGAAGAAAAGTTTCTGAAATAAACCGCCCATAGCAAAGGGCATAGGGGCTGTATAAATCTTTAAGCTCGCCCCAACTGTAAAAGAATGCGGTGGATTTGCCGTTATCTTTAAGCTGTTCAAAAAGACCTTTTCTTTCACCGGGAACAAAAACATTGGTTTTAACCCCGTGCTCATCGGGTGTTCTGCTGTGGAAAAGGGACATATGACAGGGAAGAGTGTAGGAAGGAAAAACCGTTTGAGCATGCGGATTATAACAAGCGGTGCTCATAAGCTTCCCGGCGAAAGGATGCCCGCATTTAACAACCGCATCCGGCCGCATTCCGTCGCAAAGGATCATAAGAACTTTATTTTGCATAAGATAACACCTCTTTTTTACACAGCATACTGGCTGTTATAAATTTCGTAATAGAAGCCTTTTTTCTCGAGAAGTTCTTCGTGCTTTCCGGTTTCGATGATTTCGCCGTTGTTTATGACGAGGATAAGGTCGGAATCCACAATGGTGGAAAGCCTGTGGGCGATAACAAAACAGGTTTTTCCTTTCATAAGCTTATCCATTGCATTTTGAATAAGAATTTCTGTTCTGGTATCAACGTTCGACGTCGCTTCATCAAGAATAAGCAAACGATGGTTTGCCAAAAGTGCCCTTGCAATGGTCAAAAGCTGTTTTTGCCCGCCGGAAATATTTGTTGTGTCGTCGCCTATAACCGTATCGTAACCCTGGGGCAGAGTGCGGATAAAATGGTCGCAATAAGCTTCTTCACAGGCAGAAACTATCTCTTCGCGGGTGGCATCGGGCTTTCCGTATGCAATGTTATCCGCAACGGTTCCGCCAAAAAGCCATGTATCCTGAAGGACCATTCCGAAAAGGCTGCGAACCTCCTCGCGCGAAATTTCGCCGATATCGTACCCGTCTATGGTGATTTTTCCGCTTTGCGGATCGTAAAATCGCATAAGAAGGTTGACTATTGTTGTTTTTCCGGCGCCGGTGGGGCCGACTATGGCAATGTTCCGACCGCGCTTTATATCAAGATTAAGGTTTTTGATGAGAGGCTTTGTATCATCATAGGAAAAATTGACGTTTTCAAATTTAACGTCGCCAAATATTTCTTTTCCGCAGAAAGAACCGGTATCTGGATTTTCTTCCGGAAGATCAAGCAGTTCAAAAACCCTTTCGGAAGCGGAAGCCGAACGCTGAACCTCGCCGAGAAGATCCGCGACGTTTTCAAGCGGTGCGGAGATCTGTTTTGCGAAAAGCACCATCGTAACGACTGTTCCGACAGTAGTTTTACCTTCGAGAATAAGCCAGCCGCCGACGAGATTTATAATGATATAAATTAGTGCGTTAATAAAAGTAATGCAGGGGCGAACTATATCCGCAATAAAATTGGCTTTTATTTCATTGTCACGTTGGCGTTTGTTTATCTCTTTATGGCGGCGAATGGTCTCTTTTTCCCAGTTATACGCCTTTGTTGTTGCATAGTTTGAATAGGATTCCTCCACAAGAGAATTGAGCTTTCCGGATTCGGCAAAAGTATTGTCAAAATATTTTTCGCATTTTGAAGATATCTTTGATGAAAGCAGAATAGAAAAAGGTGTAACAAAAAGCACGACAAGTGCAAGAACCCAGTTTTCAAAGAACATGACGGCTATTATGGCCGCAAGCTGGAAGAAAATGGGGAAGAGCGCATCAACAATGACATGGATGGAACCTCCCATATAGGAAACGTCATCCATAAGCCGGCGGAGCACCTCACCGACGGGTGTGGAGTCAAAATACTTTACAGGCAGTTTTTTGAGTTTTTCGGATATTTTCATCCTTACGTTGCAGGTAAAATATCGGCTTACCGCATTGTTGAGCAGATACATATTGGAATAAGACAGAACGCTTGCCAAAAGATAAAGCACACCAAGCGGGATTATTCCGCGGAGCATTTCAGAAAGAAGGCTTTCGCCGCCGAAGGTTCCCGCCCAGAAATCATAGAGAAGCTGGATCAGATTACCGAGGATTTTCGGCGAATAAACGTTGCAGACGATAAGAACGGCGTTTATCACAAGAGAAAGCAAAAGCCAGCCCCAGATTGGTTTCGCCATTTTGAAAATGCGGATAAAAGTTTTTATTACGCTTTTTTTCATTTACGAACACCTCCCGTCTGGGAAGCATAGATTTCGCGGTAAATATCGCAGCGTTCAAGAAGCTCGGAATGTTTTCCGCTGTCAACAAGCTTTCCGTTATTCATAACGAAAATGATGTCGCTGTTCATAGCGGAAGTTACACGCTGGGTTATAACGATCTGGGTTTTGCCTTCGGCTTTTTCTGAAAGCTTTGCGCGAAGTCTTGCTTCGGTAAGAAAATCCAGGGCGGAAAAGCTGTCGTCAAAAATATAAATGGGAGCGTTTTTGATAACAGCTCTTGCGATGGAAAGGCGCTGTTTCTGTCCGCCCGAAAGATTTTTACCGGATTGGCTGAGTTCGTGCTCAAACCCGTTTTCAAGCGTATTTACAAAATCAGAAAGTTCGGCAATATCGGCTGCATTGCGGATTTCTTCATCTGCGGCATCGGGTTTTCCCATGATGATGTTTTCGCGGATGGTGCCGGAATAGATTGAAGAATTTTGAAGAACACAGCTTATATTGCGGCGAACTGTTTTGTGGCTTAAAGATTCTGTGCTTCTTCCGTCATATATGACTTTGCCGGAAGTAGGCATTCTGAAGCAAAGCATCAGTGAAACGAGGGTTGATTTGCCGCTTCCGGTGCCGCCGATTACGGATACCTTCTGCCCGGCCTTTATATGGAACGAAACGTCGCTGACGGCGGGTTCGGTGGCGCCTTCATATTTGAATGTGACGCGGTCGAAAATTATGTCTCCGGAAAAATCAATGGCCTCGTCGGGTATTTTATCGTCGATTCCTTCTGCTGAAAGAACTTCGCCTATCCTTTGGGCGGCGACCTTTGCGGAAGGAAACTGGACTATAACGTATGCAATGTTCATAACGCTGTTCATAACAAGAGTAACGTATTGTATAACAGCGAAAATATCACCGGAAGAAACGGCGCTTATGCCGTTTTCCATCCGGAAGGAGCCTACAAGAAGAATGAGCACGACAGAAAAGTTGAGCATAAAAAGGCTCATGGGGGATATAATGCCCATGCTCACGTTGGACTTAATAAGGTTTGTTGTCATAACGTTTATGGCCTTGACCATTCGGTTATGTTCTTTTTCTTCACTGCCGAAGGCGCGGATAACACGGATTCCGCGAAGCCTTTCGCGCATAATATCGTTTTGTTTGTCGATATAATCATCTGCAATTTTGTAAAGCGGTTCGATTTTTCTTCCAATGGCAAGAACGACCACAAAAACGACAGGAACAAAACAGAGAAGGATCAGCGAAAGAAAAACGTCCTTGCTGAAAGAAAGAACGATTCCGCCTATGAAAAGAACAGGAATGGTGATAACGCCGTCACAAAGGGTGGCGACGATCCAGCCGAGGGTTTCGGTATCGTGGGTGGAACGGGTGACGAGCGCCGCGGTACCGAGTTCGTTCATCTCTCCGAAAGTCATGGTGTTTACCTTTTCAAAAACAAGCCGTCTTAAATCGGCACAAAAGCCAAAGACCACCTCGTTTGTGAATTTCTGGCCGAAAACAACGGTCAGAAAACCGATAACGGAGATGATAAACATCATAAGGCAGCTTGTTTTTATGTATTCCATATCGGAAGGATAGATGCCTTTATCAACGATATTGCTCATTATGGTGGGGAGCATAAGATTGCAAACCGTTGAAGCGGTCATTAAAAGCAGTGCAACCAAAATCCTGCTTTTATATTGGGTCAGGTTTTCAAAAATCTTTTTCATTATTACCTCACTGAAAACAAAGATTTCTAACGCGAAAAACCAATCCCAGTATATCACGACCATTTCTGCTTTTCAATACAGCATTGGTTGAATTAATTTGCAAAATAATTTAATTAAAAGATTAATTTTTAATAAATGGCTTTTATATCCTGAATCCGAAATTTTATTTGCGCCTGCATCACCCGATTTAACCGTAATAAAAAACACCATCCGGGATGCAAGTTTGAACGTTGCAACATCCGCAAATGGTGAGAAAATTCTTTATTATATTGACCCAATAAAAAAGGTGAAGCCAGCCGGAAACTCGGCCTTATCCTCACCGATAGATAAAGTACCACAAAAATCCGGAAATGTCAACGGGCAGAATAATGCACAGAACAACACGCCGGCTTTCGGCAGAAGCTATGAGGAGATGCGGAAAAAAGGGAACATATAAGATATCTGAAAATAAAAGGAACACCTTTCGGCAACGATTCTTGATTATGCACAAAGGGTTCACGGAGTGGAACTTGAAAGCATGAGAAGGGGAATCCGGGAGGATTATTCCATTATAGGGCAGAAAATCGAAACGGCAGAGGACGCCGACAAAGAAATTGTTGCAAAATTTGCGGAGCAATATCTTTTCAGAGATGAGAATTCCATAAACCGACTTTGCAACACGAATCCGAACCTTTTTCAGCGCATACGTTACTGGATATCCGACATGATCGTTAAATTCCGCGGAACGAGCGAAGAGCAATTCCTCCGGAACGCGGAAAAGCTTTATGCCAGGGCTTGGGCGACCAGAGGAGAGATTCAGGGAGCGGGTTATAATCAAGCTTCGATTGTAAACATTCCGAAATATGGACAAGGCGTTTTGCTTGATACGAATATTTTTAACAACAAAGCTCCAAGGGAATGGAACAAAATTTTACAAAATTATGTTTATAAAAACTTTGCAGGAAAAGAAGTTACCGTTTTTGATGAAAACGGTAATCCCGAAATAATTCATTTTGCAAAAGGGAATGACAGAGTTACAAAAGACGGAGCCAAAAATAGCCATAAGGTTATTGACAAAATTGCACGTACAAACGGAGACAACATAAAAGCTCTTGAAATTGTTCATCTTCCGGAATTACTCCAGGTAACTCGAAATGAAACGACCACTGACGAAAATAATCATCAGTGGTTGGACGAAAACGGTTGGATATATAGAGATGCATATATTGTTGACCGCAAAGGGAATGTTTATGTTACAACATTAAATATTGCAAATGGAAGAGACAGAAAAATTCTGTACGCTGTAAGTAATACAAAAAGGATTGATAGCGGCGTCGTGCCCTCTATTGTTTCGAATAGGGGCTCGCTCACATTTATCAATCCCGAACAGACTTTACCACAAAATACAGAAAAAAGCAATAGCCAAAATTTACATTCTTTTGGCAGAAGCTATGAGGAGATGCTCAATGCTCAAAATTTGAGCACGGAACAGGCTGAAGCCACCCCGAGCATGAAAAGAGCCGACGGCGGGAAAACCGCCGAAGATTGGAAAAACATTGCCGAAAGAATTAAATCCGAAAAAATCGAGTAAGGTTGTGGACGATGACGAAAAAAACGATTTAGAAAATTGAAAACATATCTTATTGATAAAAAATAACACCACCCGTGATGCAAAACTAAATATTGCAACATCCGCAAACGGTGAGAAAATTCTTTATTATATTGACCCAATAAAAAAGGTGAAGCCAGCCGGAAACTCGGCCTTATCCTCACCGATAGATAAAGTACCACAAAAATCCGGAAATGTCAACGGGCGGACTAATGCGCAGAACAATACGCCGGCTTTCGGCAAAAGCTATGAGGAGATGCGAAAAAAAGGGAGCATATAAGATATCTGAAAATAAAAGAAACACCTTTCGGTGTTCCCTAAACATTTATTTTATTCTTCGGTTTCAACAGGCCAGGAACAGCTTATGCTGTCTTTTGTATCAAGCAAAACGGTTTTCATATATGAGGCCCAGCCGGTGCCTTCCGCTGCGGCGATAAAATCTTCCGCAATGGAAAGATCAACGTCCGAATAGGTTCCGCCGAAATAGGCAACGTTGAGCTTTGCACTGAAAACAGCGTATTTTTCAAGAAGTTCTTCATCTTCTATAACCTCGCTGAGGGTTCCTTTTGACTGTGCATAGGCGTTGTTATAAAAGAAATTATAACCATATTCTGTATAGTTGAGAAGATTTTCGTCGGTGCTTCCGATGCTTTCGGCATAGGCAGCTACGTCGGTTGTTTCAGATTTATAATTCCAGCCGTCTTTACCGTATTCGATAACGCCGTATCTGTGGGGATAAATAATGAATCCGCCGCCGACGATATCAGTAAGGGTTTCGGTCTGAACGTAGTGCTGGGTATGAAGATGGCCGCAAAGATAAAGATTAGCGCCGTATTCGGTGATGAGAGAGGCGATTTCATCACCATTCATAAGTTTATAGCTTAAATCAAAGCGGGGGTTATGGGAAAGAAGACTGTGGTGACCGGCAACGATCGGGGA
Source organism: Oscillospiraceae bacterium (assembly GCA_017473745.1). Lineage (GTDB taxonomy): Bacteria > Bacillota > Clostridia > Oscillospirales > Ruminococcaceae > UMGS1668. The sequence goes on along the minus strand of JAFUJP010000180.1, from coordinate 21,746 downwards.
ATCACCGGCTTCTTTACAGGCGGCAAGCTGTTCTTCGATCCAGCTTATGGTTGAAGGTTCGATTTTTCCGATGGTGGCACCGTAAGTGAGATTTGTATCAAGCATAAAAATCCTTGCGCCTTTGCCGGTGTCATAAACGTAAGAAAGCGATTTCGGGTCGTATGAAACAGCTCCGGTATATCCGAAATCCGAATATATATCGGCAAATTCTTCGGCGGTTATGGGGTCGGACATTTCGGGTTCTCCGTTCGGGAAAATCAGAGCATAGCTTTTTATATCGTGGTTGCCGGGAAGAACGAGAACCGTTATACCTGCATCTTTAAGCTGGCGAAGCTTTTCCGCAAGCGCAAGGTGAGAAACCCTTGCTCCGTCAAAAGAAAGATCGCCGGTTATAAGAATGTAATCCGGTTTTTCTTCGAGCATTTCAAAAATAAAAGCATCAAGGATATCTTCGATATATCTTACCTGCTTTCCTGTTCCGTTTGTGTCGTTTGCGGAAAGAAAAGAACCTTCATAAGAAAAATATTCACCGCCGGTGAAATGCGTATCGGTGATGGTAATGATTTTTATGGTTTCTTCTTCAGCAGAGCATGCACAGAAACAAAAGACAAAGCCAAAGATAAGAGTAAAAATGACAAAGATTTTTTTCATGATATCCCTCCGGAAAAAGTATGCCATAATTTTAACACAAAAGGGGATACCGTGCAATATAAATTTAATTGAATAAAATTAAATAGCGGAAAATCTAATTTGTTTTTCCGGTTATTATATAAAAACCTGTGTTATCCGGTGAAATTATGATGTCATAAATTCCTTCGGGTACGGAAAAAGCTTCGTTTTTGCTTTGGCGTAAAATAAAATAATCTTCGTAGTAATAGTATGTGCCGGGAACAAGAGATTCGATGTATTCTTCAAGCGTAATACGGTTTTCAGCGATTATTTTCGCATGAGGAAACCCGACGTAGCGAAGATGCCAGGGTTCGTAGGGAATCCCGGTTATGCTTTCGCCGTAATAAGGATATCGGATTATAAAACCGTAATCCTGGCAATAAGAATTAACAAACCGGCCTTCGTCGCAGTCGAGAAAACCCATTCCAGCGTGATATTTGATATAAACGTCAAGCGCAAGACCGGTGAGATGCTCGCTTTCGTTTATCCCGGCGGCATAATCGCCTTCGCTTTCGATGGCGGCGGCCTGTTCTTCCGGTGTGCGGTATGAGCTCATGATATAAAGTGAAGAACCGTATTTGTTTTTGACGGCGTTTTTTATTTCGTTATAAGCTTTTGCGGCGGCAGGATTAAGAAAAACTTCATTTCCGCTAAGGTCGATCAAAGCCGGTTGGTAATCATCCGAAAGGGGATATTCACTGTTTATAAGCATAAGCGAATCATCAAGTATAGCACCTTTTTCCAAGAGCTCTGCAATATTGACGGAATCATATCCGTTTTCGGAATGAATTGCCGATTTCGGAAGCTCTCCGCCGAAAATATTTGAAAAAGAATCTTTTATCATATACAATTCTTTGGAAAAGAGTTTATCCGCGGCGAAAATCGCCGTAAAGAAAACAACCGCAATTATTGAAGCACAGAAAATAGGTTTTAATAATCGTTTCATAAAAATCCCTCCTAATAAAGAAAATTTTATCGAAATAAAATTTAAGAAAAAAGCAGGGAAGGTATTAAGATTTGTTTAATTCTTTATTAAGAAAGCGAAGAAAAATAAAAAATTCAAAAAATTTGAATTTTTTTGAAAATTGGTGTTGACAAATTAATTCGGATATGGTAAGATAACATTCGTCGCTGAGATGCTGGTGTAGCTCAGTTGGTAGAGCAGCTGATTTGTAATCAGCAGGTCGGGGGTTCGAGTCCGTCCACCAGCTCCACCTTGACATAATTAAATATTTATATGGGAGTGTACCCAAGCGGCCAAAGGGGGCAGACTGTAAATCTGTTGTCAGTGACTACGGTGGTTCGAACCCACCCGCTCCCACCAACAAAAATCCTGCTGAAATTTCAGCAGGATTTTTTGTCGTCTGCTTTAGCGTACAAAAACCACCGACTCAGCCGGTAGTTATGATTATATAAAATTAAATTTAATATCTGCAATTGAACGTCATTATAGAGTGTGATATAATTATATCCGAAAGGGGAGGAAGACCGTATGAAAAATGAATTGAACTTAAAAGAAATCGTGGCCCTTGAAAAGAACCGGATGCTTCCCTTGAACTTTTTTGTCGATTATATTTTAGTCCCTTTATATGCAGTAATCAGTATTTCACTTATGGTTGCATTTGCCGTTATGATGGAAACGGATGATGAAAAATATTTGGTTCAGGGTTTGATTTGCTTGGTACTTTTCGTAGTAATTTCGGCGATTTTTTTGGCAAGCGTTCCGTTTATTAGAAAAAAGGCAATAAAGTCTGAACTTGACAGATATGACTTTGATGCCTCCAAAATTGAGGAATGTGAAGTATGGGATTATTCCACAGAAGAATTCTCCTTAAAATTTGATAAAAACGGTATGTATGTTAATGACGAGCTTTTTTATTACAGTCATTTAAGAAAAACAGTTTTAACAAGCAACCGTTACAAAAGAGTAGGAATTTATCTTTGTTTTGCAGGAAAACTATTGGTTACTATGCCTGTTAATCCCAAAACTTTAAAAATGCTTGAATGTCTTGAAATAGAATTGGATAATGAATATGTTTTGGATTACATTATTTCAAATAAAAAAGATGCATTTGAAGAAATTTATAAAAGAGGTAATATTGTTACATGAATTACATTTGCTGCTTGTATAAAAACCCCTGCTGAAATTTCAGCAGGGGTTTGTTACATATAAGCTTTTTATAAAATTTTATCAGCGCATTTTTCTGCAAGATTTGCAGGAAATTCGCTTTCAACAATAAGCCCGCGGCGCTTGAGTTCTTCTGCAAGCTCCTTCCAGATTCGGTGTGCGTTGGCGTAATCGCCGATTTCTTCATAGCAAAAACCGATGGAATATTTCGCATCAAGATAGGTGCCGTCGATTTCAAAAGCTTTGTTCCAATGTAAAAAAGCCTCGTCATATTTCTTCAAAGCGCGGCAGATATCTCCGGCGTAAATATGCAAAGAACTGCTGCCGGGGAATTTTTCAACAGCCTTTGAGGAAAGGGAATAGGCTTCATCAAATCTTTCCGCAAAGAAATATGCCGCAACAAGAAGGCACCACTGCATCGGGTTATCGTTATCTTTTTCGAGAGCGGAAGATTGCTCGGCAATGCTCTCTTCGCTTCTTCCTGTTTCTGAATAAAGAGCTATTTTCTGGCTTGCAGCGCGATAAAAAGTTTCTTTGTCGCTGTCTTTGGCAGTTTTGATTGCCAAGTCAAGATAGTGAACGGCCTTTTCAAAACTGTGTTTTGTCATATAGTGATAAAGCACGCCGAAAGAGCGTATGTCATTGGCTTCGCATTCGCCGGATGCAATAAGCTTTTGAAATTCCTCTTCTGCCCGAAGAAAATCTTCGGTTTTGCCGGTGGATTCGTAAACCGCAAGGAGCCTTTGGGCATAATTTTTATATGCGACGGCCTTTTCTTTGAAAAGATCATCAACCGTTATGCCGTAAACCCTTGCAATTTCGGGGAGGAGCATTACGTCCGGAAGGGTGTTTCCGCATTCCCAGCGGGAAACGGATTGTGCGCTGACGCAAAGAAGTTCCGCAACCTGTTCCTGGGTATAATTCTTTTCGGCGCGGAATCTTTTAAGGTTATCTGCAAATATGTTCTGCTTCATACATATATCTCCCGTATCAAAAATTTTTATTCAGGAATTCATTGAACATAGAATCCGAAAGGGTGTTTTTATATTCCCAGCGGTAAACGCAGGCGGGGCTTACCCCAAGCATGGCAACGATTTGCTCCGTTGTATATCCTTTTTCGGCGCGAAGTCTTTTAAGACCATCCGAAAATACTTTCTGATTCATTTTATCATCTCCTGTTTGATTTTTTCAGAAGCTTCTGCTAATATTATACCGAAAATAAAACCAAATGGAATATCTTGTTTTGCGTGCAAACTCGCGGAAAATGAGAATTACAGTAAAGGATGCGGATAAATGAAAAGATTTTTTGCCTTTCTGCTGGTGCTTCTAATGCTGTTTTCTGCCTGTGCGGCGGAACAGTCAGCAGAAGGAAGTACAGATAATTCAAGCGAAGCCGGTGTGCCGAGCCAAAATGAAGCGGAGCAGTTACCGATAGAGCCTTCAGAACCGGAACAGCCGGAAGAACAGGAAGAAATAACCGAGCCCGAATTTGATGTCTGTGCCATTATGGAAAATATGAGCACTGAAGAAAAAGCAGGCCAGCTTTTCCTTGCAAGGTGTCCGGATTCTGATGCACTGAGTGATGTTTACGAATACCATCTTGGCGGATATATACTTTTCTCAAGGGATTTCAAAGACAGTACACCGGAAGAAGTTGCGGAGAGGATTACGGAATACCAGTCCGCCGCAAAAATCCCGATGCTCATCGCAGTTGATGAAGAATGCGGAACAGTCACAAGGGTAAGCAGATACACCCAGTTCCGTCAGCAGGGAGGTTTTGCTTCGCCGAGGTATTACTACAACAAAGGCGGAATGGATCTTGTAATTGAAAAGGAAAATGAAAAATGCGCCCTTCTGCAATCTCTTGGGATAAATGTCAATATGGCACCGGTCTGCGATATCACAACGGATAAAAGCGCATTTATGTATGAACGTTCTCTCGGTCAAAGCCCGGAGGAAACAGGTCGTTTTGCCGTTGCGGTGACTTCGGTCATGGCAGAATACGGCATCGGCGGCGTGCTCAAGCATTTTCCCGGTTACGGCAACAACAGGGATACACATACTGGCATAGCAATCGACAACAGGAGCCTTTCGGAGCTTGAATCTGCAGACCTTGTGCCGTTCAGAATGGCGATAGAATCCGGCTGCAGTGCGATTCTTATAAGCCATACTTTTGTGAATTGCCTTGATACGGAATATCCTGCCTCTCTTTCGGAAAAGGTGCATGACTATCTTCGTAGCGAAATGGGTTTTGACGGCGTTGCTGTTACCGATGACCTCGTTATGGAAGCTATAACCGATCTTTACGGTGCCGAAGAAGCGGCCGTTCTGGCCGTTCTTGCGGGCAACGACCTTCTTTGCAGCAGCGAATATAAGATTCAGTATGCGGCGGTGCTCAATGCGGTGGAATCCGGAAGAATCAGCATGGAACTGCTCGATGAAGCAGTTGCAAGAGTGCTTATCTGGAAATATAATATAGGTTTAATAAATTAAAAGAATCCGTCCTGCAAAAAAACAGGGCGGATTTTTCTTTTTCTATGGAAAAGAATGTGATATGTGCTATAATGTAAAAAAGGCGGTGATAAAATGAAAACAGCATATTTTGCCAGTGGATGCTTCTGGTGCATAACGCCCACATTCAAGGAGATGGAAGGCGTAATCGACGTTATAAGCGGATATTCCGGCGGCAACGTGGCAGAGCCAACCTACAAGGAGGTCAAAAGCCAGACAACGGGCCACCGCGAAACCATTCGCATCGACTATGACCCGCAAAAGGTCGGATTTGAGGAACTTTTCGGCACCTTTCTTGATGGGGTTGACCCATTCGACGGCGGCGGACAGTTTATCGACAGGGGACATTCCTATACCCTTGCGGTTTATTATAATGATGTTATAGAAAAAGAAACCGCCGAAAGAATGATTTCAAATCTTGAAGATTCTTCCGGGAAGGATGTTTTTATCGCCGTTGAGCCTTTCAGCGCTTTCTATACCGCCGAAGAGGAGCACCAGGATTATTACATAAAACATCCGGAAGAATTCGAGCGGGAACTTATAGAATCGGGTAGAAAGAAAGTAATTCCCGAGAACAAATATAGGGTCATCAAAATCGGAAAAGAAGCCCTTTTCGAATTTATCTACGAAAAGATTATTGATAATCAGGAACTGTATTTTGACGTAACGGACGGATCTTCGATTGTCACCACTTTTGATATTGACTGGGAAACCGGAGAATTCATTGCTGTTGCCCGCAGCGAATACGATGAGGAAAAAGAACATCTGCAGTTTGACGGCATAGATACTCAAAAGTTACTGAAAAACATGAAAGATACCACCGAAACGATGTTTTATGAAAAGCGTTATGCCGAATTTGATGAACAGGAAATAAGAGCATTATCTGAATGATGTAAAAAATACAGAATCGGAGAGAAAAAATTTTAAGGAATAGGGGGATTGTTTTTAATGTATATTGATGGATTATTATATGATCTTAAGCCTCGTATTCTTTTGATCATTATCGCAATTATTCTGCTAATTCTCAGGCAGATTTTCTTAAAAAAGCTTGACGACAAAATAAAAAAACAATCTTTAGCAATTATAATTTTAGGTTTTTTATTTGGTGTATATGCGACGACTACCGTTGCTATTTCAATCGTTTCACCTGATTATGAAACATATTCAGGTGAGTATGTTTCGTGGCATCGTGATTCAAGAGCGTCATATCCATTTGGACTTTCAAATTCGTACCAATTTACTGATGGAGAAACTACCAGATCTTTTAATATTGATGCCCAATCGAAGAAAACCGTATATCCGAGAGAGTTTATTGTCGGTGAAGAATATATCATCTATTACAAAGAAGGATTTACGAGAGATATAATTGTAAAAGTAGAAGAAGTTGAAGAATAAAGAAAAGAGCCGCAATCCGCGGCTCTTTTTTTACATAGCTATTTGCCCCTTGCCAAAAAACACGAAATGGTGCATAATGTGTTTATAATCTTTTGGAAAAAGGAGAAACCGAAATGACCGAAGAAATGACTGCAAAACTGGAACAGCTTGCCGAACTTCAGAAAAAAATGTATGCGTTCAATTACGCAAGTTCTTCCATTTATCTCGATTCCGCAACCGTTGCACCCAAGGATACCGAAGAGGGCAGAGGCGAAGCCCTTGCGATCCTCAGCGAATACGGCTATGACCTTGCAACAAGAAAAGAAACCATCGAGCTTCTCGAATACCTCAACGAGCACAAGGACGAGCTCACTCCCCATCAGGCAAGGGAAGTGGAGCTTCTTCTCCGCGATAACGAATTTATGAAAACCATTCCGGTTGAAGAATATATCGCCTATCAGAAAGTCCTCAGCAAGGCGGATTACGTCTGGCACAAAGCAAAGGCAGAAAACGATTTTGAATCCTTCCGCCCGGTGCTCAAGGAAATTTTTGATTACAACATAAAGTTTGCAAAATATTATAAACCGGATCAGAACCCTTATGATACCCAGCTCAATATGTTCGAGCGGGGCCTTACCATGGAAAAATGCGATAAATTCTTCGCAACCCTCCGGGAGCATATCGTTCCGCTTATCAAAAAAATCTGCGAAACAAGCAAGAACGAAACTCTTCCCGTCCTCACAGGATTTCCGGTTGAAAAACAGAAAGAACTCACCAAGTACCTAATGGACTACATGGGAATTGACCCGAACCACTGCGTCTGCGGCGAAACAGAGCATCCCTTCACCCTTGAATTTACAAAGGATGACGTTCGCATTACCACCCATTATTATGAGGAAAACTTCGAATTTTCCATGTATTCCGTAATTCACGAAGGCGGCCACGCACTTTATGAACTTGGCGGCGCAGACGAACATAAATATACCGCTGTTGCAGGCGGCGTTTCTATGGGTATCCACGAAAGCCAGAGCCGTTTCTTTGAAAACCTCATCGGCAGAAGCGAAGCATTCATCACCGCAATTCTTCCGAAGGTCAAGGAGATTTTCCCGAAACAGTTCAGGGATATCACCCCCAGAATGGCCTATGAGATGATTAATAAGGCACAGCCTTCTCTCATCCGCACCGAAGCCGACGAGCTTACATACTGCCTTCACGTTATGATTCGCTATGAGATTGAGAAAAAGGTCTTTGCGGGTGAACTTTCCGTTGACGATATTCCCGCAGAATGGAACAGACTTTATAAAGAATATCTCGGCGTTGACGTTCCTTCCGATTCCGAAGGCTGCCTTCAGGACAGCCATTGGTCCGGCGGCAGCATCGGATATTTCCCGTCCTATGCACTTGGCAGCGCATACGGCGCACAGATGCTTGCAAAAATGCGCGAGGACATCGACGTTGAAGCTGTCTGTGCTTCCGGAAGCCTTAAACCCATTGCCGACTGGCTTGGCGAAAGAATCTATCAGCACGCAAGCATGTATGATCCGGAAGTCCTTTTCGAGATGGTTTGCGGCGCACCCTTTGACCCGACCTATTACGTCGAATATCTTGAAAAGAAATTCAGCGATATTTACGGAGTCTGATTATAGCAGAACAAAAAACCTCCTCTTGGAAAAGGGGAGGTTTTTATGTTGACGATAAAAAAGAATAGACTTATTATAAAACTATAATAGTAATCTAAAACTATATCAACTAAAGATATTTAAAAATGTTTCCGGCAGGGAATTTGAGATTTATAATTTTTTGAAAATTGATAGTTTTGGATATGGGGAATATGGATGTTGACCGGGGGGTGAACTATGGAAAGAGTAGTTGAAATTGTTGGAATTGGAAATAAAGAAACGTTCCAAAAGATTTATGATAAATTCAAGGAATACATTCCTAATAAAGAACTTAAAAAAAATACAGGTTTGATGGTGGAGCGCTTACAATTTAAGAGAAGGTTCTCCTCAAATTGATGATTCGAGTTAGGAATCAACTGGTACAAAACGGGGGTTATGCAATGAATATATTAAAAAAAGTTTCAATTGTCATCATATCTATCCTTTTGGTGTTTCTTATTTCATTTGTACTTTTGTTGTTGGCAAATGGTGGTGATATACTTGCTTTATTTTTGAATAAATCTCTTTTGCCTCCGGGGTACAATAAAACGAATACTTTTTTGATAAATAATCTAGATGACCTATCCTTTATTTCGAAAGAATTATCAGAAATGGATTATAATCATATTCGCATTATAAATGCTTCCCTTTATGGAGAAGAAATATCGTATATGGAAGTTAAACAAAACGATTCAAGTTATGAAACAGTACCAATTCCTGATAATTTGATAAATTCTATAAAGATATTGTTTAAAAACGGAATTCAGCTAATTGTTTACAATGAGGGTAATTTGAATTTTGTGTTGTGGCAAACTATGAATGAAAGCCGTGGTATAAAATATGGAACGGAACCTTATGGGGAACAACTGATTGATGTGAAACCACTGTCGAACAATAATTGGTATTATTATGTACATAATTATGAAAAAGCAAAAGAGTTATATCCAGAGAGATTTAAATAAAATAAGCTCATATGTACAGAAGCATCAATTACCAATATTTATTGGCGCTAAACTTTATTAAACAATTTTTACAGCCCCTCTGCCGAGGGGCTTTTAATGCCGCAAGGCTTGCACAATCAATTTACTAAGATGAGGAAAGTAAAATGAGAATAAAAACAAGATTTTCTTTCAATCCTGGAAGGGGTAATGAACACCTTGCAAAAGAAGCTCTTACAACAGCAGGGCAAATCCCTACATCCAAAAATTCTTCAGGAATGTGTGTTATAGAACTATACGAAGATGACCCTCATTATAATGATTTGTTAGAATTCTTTGACAACAATAACATTGATCCGGTTGCTTTTGATGACGAAGTGTTTACCGAAAATGAACGATTGGAAGCTCCTGTCATGCGAATGGTTCCAAACTCCCATAAAGGGAGATATCCTCAGCCGGAAAATAAATATATTGATGTTTCTTACGACGAAAACAGCGGCTGTCCGTATTGCACATATGGAAAAATCCAAAATCGTCCTTTGCGTTTAAGTGGAGCGGTAAAGATGGGAAAAAGGGATGATATTTCCGGCATCTGGTGGATGCGCGAATTTATTGTTACAAAAAGGTTCAAGGAACTCGCGGAAGAGGAAGGACTTACAGGCTGTGAGTTTTGGCCCATCATAAAGCACGAGAGGAACGAGCCCTTTGAGGATATTTTTCAGCTTAAAATAACAGGTGTTATGCCAAAAATGGCAAAAGAAACAGAAATCGTTCAAAGTCAAGAGTATGGCAACAAATGCGGACATATGAGAACTTATGTTGATGGACATATTTACTATAACGCAAGTGATTTGGAAAATGTTTCGGACTTTGCTCTTACACAAAAATGGTTCGATATGTTGGGAGAAATTTGGCGCTGGCCATTTATGTCGCAAAAGGCGTATCGCTTTTTTAAAGAAAATAGAATAAGCGGTGTAAGATTCTATCCTCCGGAAATTCTTGATAAATAACATTAAAGCCCCTCTTTTGAGGGGCTGTTCTTTATGCGTGCTCATTTGAGCACGGAATTAAATGTTCTTTGAGCACAGTGCTCATTTAGTCTGTTCGCCGTAAATAACTGCGATGTTTTTGATCATTTCAACGGCTTTGTCCATCTGTTCGATGCTTGCAAATTCAAATTTGCCGTGGAAGTTATAGCCGCCGGTGCCGAGGTTCGGGCAGGGAAGACCCATAAAGGAAAGAACACAGCCGTCGGTGCCGCCGCGAACGGGGTTAGTGACAGGTTCGGTTCCAAGGGCGCGGATGGCTTTTTCTGCATTTTCGATAAGGTGCCAATGGTCCTTGATGATAACGCTCATATTTTTGTAATCAAAACCGGTTTCCGCAACAACGGTGCCTTCGCCGTAACGGCGGTTGATTTCGTCTGCGGCGCGTTTGATGTATTCAACGCGGTATGCAAGTTTATCTGCGTCGTGGTCACGGATAATGTAATAAATCTCCGCGTTGTCACAGGTGCCTTTCATGCCGGTGATGTGATAGAAACCTTCGTATTTTTCGGTGTGTTCGGGTCTTTCAACAGCGGGAAGAAGAGAGTTGAATTCCATTGCAACGATGGAAGCGTTTATCATCTTGTCCTTTGCGCTGCCGGGATGTACTGAAACGCCGTTGATGACGATATGTGCGTGGGCTGCATTGAAGGTTTCGCATTCAACTTCGCCGAAAGCGCCGCCGTCGAGGGTATAAGCATAATCCGCTCCGAAACGTTCAAGGTCAAAACGGTTTGCGCCGCGGCCGATTTCTTCGTCGGGGGTGAAACCGATCATAATTTTGCCGTGTTTGATTTCGGGATTTGCGAGGAGTTCTTCCGCGGCGGTAAGGATTTCCGCAACGCCGTTTTTATCGTCCGCACCGAGAAGGGTGGTGCCGTCGGTGACGATGAGGTGCTGGCCGGCAAGTTCGTTCATCTCGGGAAAATCCTTGCAGGAAAGCCAGATATTTTGTTCTTCGTTGAGAAGAACGTCGCCGCCCTGATAATCGACAATCTGCGGTTTGATATTGACGCAGGGAACCTCTGCAACAACGTCCATGTGGGCAATAAAGCCGATGACGGGCGCATTTTCACAGCCGGAAGATGCCGGAATTTCGCCATAGACATATCCGTTGTCATCAATTACAACATTGCTTATGCCCATTTCTTTCATTTCATCACAAAGCGCCATGCCGAGGATTCTTTGTTCGGAAGTGCTGGGGCAGGTTTCGCTGTTCTCATCCGAAGCGGTGGGATACTGAACATATTTAAGAAGTCTTTCGTATGCTTTCATTTTTACCTCCAAAAGAGTGCAAAAAAGCTTGCACTTAATACATTAAATTATATCAAACATGCGTGTAATATGCAATGCCCAAAATGCGCGGATTTTTTGTAAAAAATGAATAAAAACTATCATCAATAATACAACAAAATAGCGATATTTTAAAAATTCATTTACAAAAAGTGTAAAAAAAGCTATAATATGGTCAGTGCAAAAGTCATATAAATTATGCACTAATTCTATTTCAGAGAGAAGGAATAAAATGCGTACCACTCTTAAACTGATCGCAATTCTTGCTTGCCTCGCACTTGTATTCGCAGGCTGCTCTTCCGGCGGCGATACCGAGGCTGTTGACCTCAACTCCTATACTCTTGAGGAGATTATCGCAGAAGCACAGAAAGAAGGACATGTAGAATCCGTTGGTATGCCCGATACTTGGGCAAACTGGGGACTTTCCTGGGATGGTCTTGAAGCTGAATACGGCATCACCCAGTCTGACGTTGATATGAGCTCTGCAGAAGAACTCACTGCTTTCGCGAATGACAATACCAAAGACATCGGTGACGTTGGTATTGCATTTACCCAGCAGGCAATTGATGACGGTCTTGTACAGTCCTACAAAACCTCTTACTGGGATTCCGTTCCGGATTGGGCAAAAGATCCCGACGGCCTTTGGATGATCGCTTATACCGGATGCACCGCATTCATTTATAACAACGATCTTTGTGATGAACCCATGCCTACTTCCTGGGCAGACGTTCGTGAAGGCACCTATTCCGTTTCCATCGGCGACGTAGTCGGCGGCGCAACCGGCCAGGGCGTTGTTGTTGCAACTGCTTATGCATTCGGCGGCGACCTTGATAACCTTGAACCCGCTTATGAATTCTGGCTTGAAATGGCACAGGCCGGCCGTATCAACAAACTCGATATCCTTCTTCAGAATATCGAAGCAGGCGAAATCGAACTCGGCGTAACCTGGTCTTACAACGCACTTACTTACAGAGATTCCGCAATCGAAAGCAAAGGCTATGATATGACCACCTGCATTCCTTCCGACGGCGCGATCCTTGTCGGTTATGCATCCATCATCAACAAGAACTCCGATACTCCGTTCGCAGCAGCTCTTGCAAGAGAATATATCTTCTCTGATGCAGGCCAGATCAACCTTGCAAAAGCAGGCGCAGTTCCCACCAGAACCGACGTTGAAATTCCCGCAGACGTTGTTGAAAAAACTTTCGATCCTTCCGAATATGCAAACGCAGTAGGCATTGAAGATGCAGCACATTATGCAGAAGTTTGCGCAGAAATCTCTCAGTGGTGGAGCGAAAACATTATCCCGCTTCTCGGATAATTCTTTAATTAAGTTTACTCGTTGAGTAGCGAGAATGGGGCGTACTTTTATAAAGCACGCCCCATTTTTTAAGTGAGGTGTGACCCTATGAAAAATGAAGCCGGCGGCAAAAAAGCCACAAGCAAATATGTTTATTTGCTTGTTTTGCTTCCGTTCCTTATTGTCGTTTTGCTTTTCGAGCTTTTGCCGCTTGTAATGCTCATTATCGACAGTTTCGGTTCGGACGCAGACAAGGAAATCCTTTTCACTCTTGAAAACTATAAGAAAATTTTCACGACTTTAAGTTATCAGACCGCGATTAAAAACAGCCTTATGATTACCGCGATTTCAACCATTGCGGGAATCATTATTGCATTTCTCGGAGCGCAGGCCGCGCATAATTCCCGCGGTAAATTCAGAACTGTTTTTATGACGGTGCTCAACATGACCTCAAACTTTGCGGGTGTTCCGCTTGCGTTTGCTTACGTTATCATTTTGGGCAATTCGGGCGTAATAACACAGATTGCGGAACTTTACGGAATTGAATTTATCCAAAATTTTGATCTTTATTCCAGCAGCGGCCTTATACTTATGTATATCTATTTCCAGATTCCGCTTTCCACTCTTCTTCTTATTCCGGCTTTCAACGGAATAAGAAAAGAATGGCAGGAAGCGAATATGCTTCTCGGCGGAAAAAGCAGCACGTTCTGGTTCAAAGTCGGTATTCCGGTACTTATGCCGAGTATTCTTGGAACAGTAAGTGTTCTTTTTGCAAATGCACTTTGCGCATACGCAACCGCATACGCACTTCTTATGAACAACTTCTCGCTTTTGCCTATCAACATTTCTGCGGCGTTCACGGGCGATATAAGAAGCCAGCCTGCTCTTGGCGCGGCTCTTTCGGTTGTTATGATGGTGCTTATGTGCGCGGTTATTCTTATTGATAACTATGTCGTCAAAAAGACGACTCAATGGAAAACGAGGTGAGCGATATGAATAAATGGTCCAAAGTTTCTGCTAATATCGTTATGACCTGCGTTATCGTATGGCTTCTTATTCCTCTTGTTGCAACAATTCTTTATTCGCTGTTTGAAAAGTGGACAGGGATCGTTCCCGCCGGTTTTTCTCTCGACAGCTATACCGCAATTTTGAGCAATGCCAATTTCTTAACTTCGATTTATCAGACTATCCTTCTTTGCATAGTGCCGATAGTCCTTACGATAATTCTCGTTCTTCTTGCACTTTTTGTTGTTACTATCTATTTCCCGAATCTTGAAAAATATCTTCAGATTCTCTGCATGATTCCTTATACGATTCAGGGTGTTATCCTTTCCGTATCCATTCTTTCTCTTTACGGAAAAAGCGGAAGCATCCTCGGCGAAAGAATGGTAATGCTCATCGGCGCATACTGTATCATAATTCTTCCCCATATTTATCAGGGAATCAGAAACAGCATGCACGCTGTTAATATGCCGATGCTTCTTGAAGCTGCGGAAATGCTCGGCGCAAGCAAGCTTTACGCATTCTTCAGGGTAATTGTTCCGAACATTATAACCGGCATCACCGTTTCTTCTCTTCTTGCGGTTGGTATTCTTTTCGGTGACTACGTCATCATAAGAAACCTTTCCGGCAGCGGAATTTCCAACATGCAGGTGTTCCTGTATCAAACGATGAAACGTTCCAGTACGGAATCTGCGGCGGTTTTTGTAATTATCATGCTCATAACCTTTGCGATAACCGCGCTTGTTCTTTACCTGCAAAGCCGCAACAAACTCGAGAAAATCCAAAAAGAGGGGAGATAAGCAGAAATGTCTTATATTCGTTTTGAAAACTTAAATAAATCTTTCGGAGATAACCACGTTCTCAAGGATATCAATCTTGACGTTGAGAAAGGCGAGCTTGTAACCCTTCTCGGTCCTTCCGGATGCGGAAAATCAACTCTTCTTCGCTGCCTTTCCGGCCTTGAACAGGTCACCAGCGGAAGAATCTATCTCGACGGTGTCGATATCACCGACGTAAGCCCGCGCGACCGCGGAATCGGAATGGTTTTTCAGCAGTATTCGCTTTTCCCGAATATGAGCGTTAAAGATAACGTTGCTTTTGGCCTTAAAATGAAAAAGGTTCCGAAAGACGAAATTGACAAAAAAGTAAAACAGATGCTCGAAATTGTCGGTCTTTCCGATAAAATCGACCAGTTCCCGATGCAGCTTTCGGGCGGCCAGCAGCAGCGTGTCGCTCTTGCGAGAGCGATAGTTACAGAACCGAAGGTTCTTCTTCTTGATGAGCCGCTTTCTGCAATAGATGCTCTTCTTCGTCATAATCTTCAGATCGAGATAAGAAGAATTCAGAAGGAGCTTAACATCACAACCATTTTCGTAACTCATGACCAGGATGAAGCAATGGTTATGTCCGATACCATTCATCTTTTCAATGCAGGACATATTGAACAGTCCGGAAGCCCCGTTGATCTCTATACCACACCGGCAACCAAATTTGCCGCTTCCTTCATCGGAAACTACAACCTTATTCCGGCAGAAAAATTCGGCAAGGCCTGCGGCGAAACTCCTGATTGCGAGGACGTTGCAATTCGCCCCGAAATCGTAAAAATCAGCAAGGAACCCGTAGATACCGAAAAATGTTATCAGTTCAAAGGAAAAATCACAAGCTTTATCTCTCACGGAAATGTTATCCGTTTCCATGTGGAATGCGGTGGTATCTGGCTTAATTCCGACATTGTATTCGAGCGCGAAATGGCTTATAACGAAGGCGACGAGGTTTATGTTTCTGTTGAAAAAGACCTTGTCATCAAGCTTTAATAGCGTTATAATAGTGGCGAAGCAGTACCGGGGAGCGATTTGCTTCCCGGTACGTTTTATAAAAAATCTAATATTTTTTTGGAGGAAAGTTATGACTAAAATCTATGCTCATCGTGGTTTTTCCGAAAAATATCCTGAAAATACAATGCTCGCTTTCAGAAAAGCGGCTGAAATCGGTGCAGAAGGCATTGAAATTGACGTTCATCTTACAAAAGACGGCGAGCTTGTTGTAATGCATGACGAAAACACCATTCGCACCACAGGCGTTGATGCCCTTATCAAAGACCTTACTCTTGAAGAATTCAAAGCGCTTGATGCGGGTTACGTAAAAAAGGGCGAATTTGAATTTGAAGCGCCGCCGACTCTTCGCGAAGTCTTTGAACTTATGGTCGAAACCGGACTTGAATGTAATATTGAAATAAAAAGCGGCGTTTTTGAATATAAAGGCATCGAGAAAAAAATTCTTGCCCTTATGGATGAATATAATCTCCGCGATAAAATCATTATCAGTTCTTTTAACCACTATACCTGCACCCGCTTCAAAGAGCTTGCTCCGGACGTTAAATGCGGTTTTCTTGAAGAAAGCTGGATAATTCATCCCGGCGCATACACCCGCGCAAGGGGCATTGATTGCTTCCATCCGTTCTTCAATATGCTCAATCACGAGAATATGCAGGATCTTCGCAACAACGGAATCGAAATCAACGCATGGACTATCAATGATGAGGACGACATGAGAAAAGCCCTTAAACTCCAGCTTGAGATCGCCATTACAAACCGCCCTGAAAAATACCTTGAAATCAGAAAGGAAGTTTGCGGAAAATGATGCGGATCGCCCACAGAGGCCTTTCGGGGCTTTATCCGGAAAACACCATGATTGCGTTTGAAAAATGCCTTGAATATGCCCCCGAAGCCATTGAAATGGACGTTCAGATGACTAAAGACGGCGAGCTTGTTGTTTTCCATGACGAGGAAGTTTCCCGTACTACGGGTGCGAAAGGCTGGGTCAAGGATATGACCCTTGAACAGATGCGTGAACTTGATCCTTCCAACGGATTTGATATCCACGACCAGAAAGTGCCCACCCTTGACGAATATTTTTCTCTGGTGGAAGACAAAGACCTTGTAACTTTTGTTGAGCTCAAAAACAGCTTTATTACATACGACGGAATGGAAGAAAAAGTGCTTGAGTGTATCGACAGGCACAACCTTCGCAGAAAGGTTATAGTTTATTCCGCAAATCATTATTCTGTTATGAAATTCAAAGCTATGGCGCCGGACGTTGAAATTTGCTTCCCGTTCGATAACTGGATTTTTGATTACGGTGAATACTGTGAAAAGCGCAATGTGACCATCACTATTCCGTATCACTTTGCTCTTACTCAGGAAATCATGGATGACTTCCATAAACATGGTGTAAAGGTTTATCCCTGGACAGTGGACGAGCCGGAAGAAATGCGCCGTATGCTCGATATTGGAGCCGACGGAATGCTTACGAACAGGGTGGATATACTTACGGAGTTAAAATAAGAAAAATGTGTAAATTTGTAAAAGGAATGGAGCTTTGTGAAAGATTCTTTAATGACTGTGCGAAAAGCATCATTGAAGAGTATTTTCCCGATTTAAAATATTCGGCAGGTTTAATTGGTTACGGTTCAGATGTTTTAGGTTATGATGATCCTGTTTCAACGGATCATATGTGGGGACCGCGATTTTATTTGTTTTTAGATAAAGATGATATATCCAAAAAGGATAGTGTTTTTCAAACTTTATCTGAAAACCTTCCATATACATATGAAGGATACAGTGTTAATTTTACTGAGCCGGATCCGAATGATTGCGGGGTACAGCATCCGAAATATATCAACGAAGGAAAGGTCAATCCGCTTATCTTCATACAAACATTCGATGATTACTTAATTGAGCAGCTAGGCACATCTGATTTGGACAACATCAAACCATTTGAGTGGCTTGCCTTTTCAGAACACCGGCTTCTTTCGCTGGTATCCGGAAAGTTCTTTGTTGATGGGTTGAATTGCGCTGATATACTCTCCAAAATCAAGTATTATCCCAGAGAGGTGAAGCTTTATATGATTGCTTCTAACTGGGATATAATTGCATCGGAGCAAGCGTTTGTCAAAAGATGCGGTGAGTGTGGAGATGAAATAGGTTCCCGAATCATCTGCGCCAGAATTGCTGAACGTCTAATGCGGCTTTGCTTCTTGTATAAGAATACCTATGCGCCTTACAGCAAATGGTTTGGAACTGCTTTTGACAGGCTTGATGTGGCTGACAAGGTAAAGACCACTATAAACCTTGCGTTGTCGGCTAACACTTTGGAAGAACGTGAAGATAAAATTGTAAAAGCGCAGGCATTGGTTGCTGAGATGCATAATGCAAGCGGCCTCACGGATAGTGTTAATTATCAAATTGAAAGTTATTTTGGGAGAAACATCAAGGTTATTTTTGCGGATAAGTTTGCTGAAGCAACTGCAAATGAGCTCGCGAATACAGCGTTTGAGAATGTACCGCTTATTGGAACATTAAGTGAGATTGGCGGACTATCTTCATTTGCTGATGAAAAAGAGTATTACGAACAAATAACTAAATTGTATGGTTTATGATAATCCCAAAAAATGAGAGCAATAATATAGCGAAAAGAGAATATCCATGAAAACAAAGAGACCGAAACAGAATATCATTTTCGATATTTTTATAAGTATTACGGTGTTTTTGTCCATATATTCATTTGAATTGCTAAGCAAATTGCAGGGCGAACCGAATCTGAAAATGTTTACGGATATTCTCGTCGTTCTGCTGCTTCTGGTTCTCAATACCGCTGTTATTGTACTTTATGAAAAGATAAAAGAACTTCGCAAATAACAATAAAAAAGCCTTCGCGGTGTTCCGCGAAGGCTTTTTTTATGCTCTGACTGTTTATCTTCCGAAAAGCTTTGCCAGAGGTTCTATGACTTTCTGAAGGTCGGAAATCGCTTTATTCAGAGTTTCAATGTCAATCTGACCGACTGTCTTAAGCGCTTCGTCAACGCCTTCGAGGGCCTCTTTCAGGGCGTCGCCGCTTTCTTCAATAAGAGAATTTGCGTTGTTGAGAAGCTCGGTTAGCTGGGATTCTTCAAGAACGGTATTGAGCTCGTGGGTCAGAAGCGTAATTTCTTCAATGGCGGAATTCACGTCTTCAAGCATTCCGCCGACCTGTACGCTGAGTATGAGCAAAGAAGCCGCAACAATGAGCATGAGCACCGAAACTATAACCGTTTGCTTTTTCACCCAACGGGTCTGTTTTTCAAGAAGCTCGGTTTGTTTTACGCTTTGTTCATATATAAGTTTTTGCAAATCTTTTTCATTTGAATTGCTGTTTGAGGGAACTTCAATAATATTGTTTTCCATAAAAATCCTCCTTTATGTGACTATATCAACTATACCGAAAGAAAGTATGCCCATAATTATACCGCAGGCGATTACGCCGAGCAAAATTGCAAAGCTGGATTTCCATACCCTAAGCTGCAAAAGGGTGGCGATAAGAGAGGCACTCCATGCGCCCGTTCCCGGAACGGGGATAGCAACAAAAAGCAAAAGCCCGAGAAATTCAACGTTATCGACGGTTTTGGATTTTTTGTTGCCGTGGTCGATTATTTTCTGGAATATCCAGCCAATCTTATTGACTTTTGAAAGACGAACGAGAACTGTTTTTGCGAATTTAATAAGAAAAGGAACGGGGAGTATATTTCCTATAACACAGCATATTAAGGAGGGAAGAAAGGGCATTTCCGCAACTGCGGCATAAACCATAGCGCCACGAAGTTCAATAAGGGGAACCATTGATATTAAAAACAAATAAAGATAATCAAGCAAAAAATCACATCCAAATATGTATTTGATTATATTCTAAATGATATCAACATAATTGTAAAGTAAAATAAATACGAAAACCCCTTTTATTTAAAATGGTTTTGTGTTATTATTAAACTGTATTTTTATGACCGGGAGGAAATTATGAAAAAAATTCTTTCTATGCTTCTTGCCATCATGATGATGGTATCAATTTTTGCGGGATGTTCCGATGAACCCGCAGAAGAAAACGTCGGTAATTCTGAAAGCGAAGCGGAAAACGGCGGAATCGTTGTTGAATCGC
Source organism: Oscillospiraceae bacterium (assembly GCA_017473745.1). GTDB lineage: Bacteria > Bacillota > Clostridia > Oscillospirales > Ruminococcaceae > UMGS1668. The sequence continues at coordinate 1,860 of JAFUJP010000180.1, read as the reverse complement.
TCAATAAATCCTTCACCGCGATTATTTACGGCGATGAAGAGGATGAAGAATATTGGAACGACATAAAAGCGGCTTTTGAAAGCGAAAATCAAGGCGTTACCGTTAATATGATAATCAGCGAGGACGCCGCTTATGAACTTCGCGACAGAATACTTTCCGGTAATTCGCCGGATTTCGTCTATCTTCCTTCTGATGAAGAAAGCGGAGTTACCGAAGCGCTTATCAAAGATAAGGCTATGACCGAGCTTGAAAAATTTGCTTTTGCTCCGGAAGGCGCGTTTGATAACAGCATTTGCAAACCTTACGGCGATGGCGAAATCTATCTTGCTCCGATTTTCTTTGAGCAGAAAGGTCTTATCTATAATACCGAAATGCTTTCGGAAAGCGGCTTCGGCCTTCCTGAAACATGGGATGATTTCATTGCTGTTGCGGAAGGATGCAAGAACAAGGATTATTCATTCTTCACTTATGCCGGTGATGAGCCGGATGAGTTCGTCGATATCTTTGCTGCGGCTATTGTAAATTCCATCGGTATCGAGGAAATGAATAAACTTTTGAATTGCGACAAGGAAGCATGGGAAAATGATGCTGTAACTTCTTTCGCAGAGAAAATCGAAAGCATTACGAAGCTTGTTGTTTCAGGAAGCAGCACCAAGAGCAGGGAAGACGTTATTGATTGCCTTAAAGAAGGCGAGGCACTCTTCATATCCGGCAGCAGCGCAGACCTTGAAGAGCTTAATAAAGACGGCGAAAAATATGCGCTTTGCGCATATCCCTCAATTGACGGCAATCAGATGACCATTGCTTCTTTTTCCGAAATGTATATTCCGATAGAAGCAAAAGAACCGGAACTTGCAAAAGACTTTATGGAATATATCTATAAATATATTTCACTTGATTCCTCTTCTGCGGTTTCTGCAAACGCTTTTACACCCATATTTGCTGTAAAATCCGCTGACAACGAAACTCTCTCGGACGAATTCTGTGAACTTGTTGTTGATATTTTCAAAGGCGACGTTTCCGCCGAAGAGTTCAATGACAAGATGCTTGAATATATCGAGGAATACTGACATCATAATTCAAAAGGAGACGTAAAATAAATGGATAAACCTAAATTTTATATAACCACGGCCATTGCTTATACTTCCCGCAAACCCCATATCGGAAACAGCTATGAGATAGTTCTTACCGATGCGATTGCAAGATATAAAAGAATGCAGGGATATGATGTCTTTTTCCTTACCGGCACTGATGAGCACGGTCAGAAGATAGAAAAATATGCAGCGGATTCCGGCGTAACTCCGAAAGAATACGTTGATAAAGTTGCGGGAGAAATCAAGGAAATCTGTGACCTTCTCAACACTACTTACGACCATTTCATCAGAACCACCGATGATTATCATGAAAAAACCGTTCAGAAGATTTTCAAAAAACTTTATGATCAGGGCGATATTTATAAGAGCGAATACGAAGGCCTTTATTGCACCCCCTGTGAATCTTTCTGGACCGAAAGCCAGCTTGTTGACGGCAAATGCCCGGACTGCGGAAGAGAAGTAACCAAGGCAAAAGAAGAAGCATATTTCCTTCGTCTTTCTAAATATCAGAAACAGCTCGAAGAATTCATTGAAAGCAACGAAAACTTCATCTATCCGGAAGCACGCAAAAAAGAGATGCTCAACAACTTCATCAAACCCGGCCTTCAGGACCTTTGCGTTTCCAGAACCTCATTCAAATGGGGTGTTCCGGTAACTTTTGATGATAAACATGTTATTTATGTATGGATTGATGCTCTCTCCAACTATATCACTGCTCTTGGATATGATCCGGACGGCAGTTCCGAACAGTATAAAAAATACTGGC
>JAFUJP010000023.1 GCA_017473745.1 Oscillospiraceae bacterium | reverse complement strand
TTCCGTGCTCTGTATTTTCACTACTGCTATCTGCTTGGCGTTTTCAAAAGAAAGAAACCGAAAAACAACAGAAAAATGCATTTTCTTCTGAAAGAGGATCTAATTAAAATGGACAAATTAACAGACGAAGCAAGGCTGCTGTGTCGGAAGCATATTGATACCGAACAGCAGCTTTCTTCATATAAAGAAAGTCTGGAAGTGAGATTGAATGAACTTATCCCCAAAAGAAGAAAGCTCTACCGCAAACAAAATGAGGAAGGAGTGAAAGAAGAAATATCCGATATCAACAAAAAAATCACTGTAATCAGAAAGGAGATGAATCTATGTGATGATATTGCCGTCCGCTCCGGAGTAATGAAAGAAAAACTTAAAAAGATTCGCGAAGACCAAACCAAAGAAAACGAACAGAGAAAGGAGAAAAACCGAAATGACAAACTCAGGTGATGCCGCCGAGCAAGTTGTAAGGTTAAGCCTTGAAGGAACGGAAGTGGCTTTGCGTTTAACCGGTTCGGCAGCAAAGAACATCGCCGCCGCTCTCTACACCATTTACAAAGACCGCGATGCAAGAAAAATCAAAGGTCAGCAAAAGCTCACTTCCATGCTTAAAAGCGGAAAGGAACTCAAAGTTTTCACCATAACGGATAAAAATCTCAAAACCTTTGCCAAGGAAGCCAACCGATACGGCGTTGTTTACTGTGCCCTAAAAGGTAAAGAAAACGATTCCGACCACATGGTGGATATTCTTGCAAGAGCGGAAGATGCTTCTAAAATCAACCGCATAGTCGAAAGATTTAACCTTTCCGCTGTGGATTCCGCTTCCATAAAAGAAGAAATCATAAAGGATAAATCCGAAAAAGCAAGTGTTCAAAAAGACGATGAAGATATCATCGTCGATGAAATGCTTTCAAAACCAATGCAAAAGGATGAACCGGAAATAAACCCTTTTGGGGCAGAGATGGAAAACGGCAGTCCGTCCGAGCCTTCCTTAACGCAGCCAAAGAAAGAAGAAAAGCACTCGAATACGAAGAGCTTTTTTGAAAAGAAAACTTCCGTCCGTGAAAAGCTCCGGGAGATAATTGAAAGCCGCAGGCAGAAAAAAGAAGAACCCGAAAAAACCAAAGAACCGGAAGAAATCAAAAAGAAACCCGAAACCAAAGAAATCCGCCACGAACAGCCGAAACACCGGAAAAAGAAAAAACAGAAAGCGAGGTAATACCTATGAGCGATTATGATGAAATAATTGAATCAAAGAGCAAGCCAAAGGAAAACCACTTCCCAAAGAAAGATTGGAAAGCGGAGAAAAATTCTCTTTTTGAGACCGCAAACAGCGCCGCAGTTGATACGGTTTACAGCGGAAAGAATCTGCGTAAATATCTTGAAACCCAAAGCAGATTTGATAAATATTCCGCCACCAACGTTCTTCTCATAATGTCACAAAAGCCTGAAGCAACCCAGATAAAGGACTATAACAGCTGGCAGAAAGCCGGTGTTACGGTAAAGAAATTTGAAAAGAGCTTTTCCATTCTTGAACCGGGAAAAGAGTATAAAACAGAAAACGGAGAAATAAGGCAGAATTTCAACATAAAGAAGATGTTCGATATTTCCCAGACTACAGCCGAACCGGAAGAGAAGCCGGAAGTTCATGTTGATGAAAAACTTCTCCTCAAAGCACTAATCCATAAATCACCGGTTCCCATTCAGATGGCGGATCATCTTGATTTCAACAGAGGTGCTTTCTATGACAATGAAAAAGATGCTCTATTTGTCCTTCGCGGAATGAGTGCTCCGGATATCTTTAGGAGTGTTTCCAAAGAACTTGCCTTTGCGGAACTTGCAAAAACGAGAAGCGATTACCGCCGTTCGGAATGTGAATTTCCTGCATACTGTGCCTCTTTCATACTTTGCCAAAAGAACGGAATCGATACAAAAGATTATGATTTCAGCAGGATTCCGGAAAGTATTCGTTCAAAAGAACCGGCGCAGATTCGTGCACAGCTTGGCGAAATCAGAGAAACAGCAGTCAATATTATGGAGCGCATGAACAAGGTCCTTATTCCGGAAAAAGCACCGAAAAAGCAGGAGCAGGAGCGATAAGCCATGCCGGAAGAAAAAACATATCTTGAAATGGACGAATATGAGCACGGCATTATCACAAATGCTCTCAACGATATGAGGAACGAACTCATTGAGGAAAAACGTCCTACGGATGCAGTCGATGATTTACTGCTGAAAGTCATAGATGCTCCTAAAAAGAAAAAGAGATGGTTCCGGCGTGAAGAACGATGAACAAAGAACGAAAACAGCTTTGATTCTTGTAGGAGCATTAGCGGCAGTTTGGTTCGGACTTTTGGTTGCGCCTTTTGTTTCGGGTGGACTTCCGGAAATAATCATAGGTTTTCCTAAAGCGATGGAAAATCCATTCAGAATATCGCTATGTGAGGACAGCTTAAAAACTGTCCTCGTTTTTTTAGGAGCCTATGCTCTCTGCATAGTGATATTGCTTTCATCGGAGAAGAACTACCGGAGAGGTGTGGAGTACGGTTCCGCTAAATGGGGCAATGTGGCGGAAGTGAACAGAAAATATGCTGACAAAGATCCGTTCAAGAACCGCATATTTACAGCCAATGTGCGTATGGGACTTGACGGAAGAAAGCATTTCCGAAACCTCAATACACTTGTTGTCGGCGGAAGCGGTTCCGGTAAAAGCCGCTTTTATGCAAAGGTAAATCTTCTGCAGGCAAATACATCTTTCTTTGTTCTTGACTGCAAGGGGGAACTTCTCCGTGACACAGGGACACTTCTTGAAAAGGAAGGTTATGAGATAAGAGTTCTCGATCTTCTTAACATGGAGAAAAGCCATTGTTTCAATCCTTTCGCATATCTTGAAAGTGATAATGATATCCAAAAACTCATATCCATTCTTTTCAAAGCCACAACGCCGAAATCTTCCGGAAACCAGGACCCTTTTTGGGATATGGCCGCTGGGATGCTTCTTTCGGCACTTATCTTTTATCTTAAATACGAAGCTCCGGAAGAGGAACAGAATTTTGCAATGGCTCTGGAAATGCTCCGGGCCGGAGAAGTAAGAGAAGAAGATGAAGGATACAAATCTGCTCTTGATGAACTTTTTGATTACCTTGAAATGGAAGACCCATATCACATTGCGGTTAAATATTACCGGGATTATCAGAAGAGCGCAGGCAAAACCGCAAAATCCATTCAGATAACACTCGCATCAAAATTGGAGAAATTCAACCTTTCTTCCGTTGAAGCACTTACCGCAACCGATGAAATGGATATTGCTTCCATAGGCGAAAAGAAGGTTGCACTCTTCGCTCTTATTTCGGATAATGATCCGAGTTTCAACTTTCTTGTAAGTATGCTATATGGACTTACCTTTGAAACTCTTTTCAATCTTGCGGACAGAAAATATCAGGGCGCACTTCCGCTGCATGTTCATTTCTTAATGGACGAATTTGCAAACGTATCTTTGCCGGACAACTTTGAAAACAAGCTTTCCACCATGCGTTCAAGAAATATATCCGCTTCGGTAATTATTCAGAACATTTCGCAGTTGAAGGCTCTTTTTGAAAAACAATGGGAATCCATAATCGGCAACTGCGATGAGTTCCTATACCTTGGAGGCAACGAGCCGAGCACCTTGAAAACGATAGTTGAATATTACCTCGGCAAAGAAACCATTGATACCAACACTTACGGAAAATCTTCCGGCAGAGGCGGCAGTTACAGCACTAACTACCAGAAAGCCGGCAGAGAACTTATGGATATATCGGAACTGCGAATGCTTGATAACAAAAAAGCTCTCCTCTTTATACGAGGAGAGCCGCCGCTTAAAGATTTCAAATACGATATTCTGAATCACCCGAATGTAAAATACACACCGGATGGCGATGGGAAACCTTATGAGCACGGAAAAGCAAACAATGCTGTTGCATCCATGCAGGCATTAAATATCGATGCTCAAAATCTTCCGGAACTTGAAATTAAATCAAATTACGAGCTTCTTTCCGATGAAGAAGCCTATGAATTTTAACAAAAAGGAGATGTGTGAATATGGATAAAACAAAACCTTCAAAACACTTCAAAATCTTTTGTGCTCTTGTTTTAGCTTTGAGCATGATGATGAGTACGGTGAGCATCGCGTATGCAACCGGCGGCGATCCCCTTACCGTAATCAACAATCTCTCAACATTTATCTTCGGACTTATCCGTGCCGTGGGTATTATCCTTCTCGGTTGGGGCATTGTTCAGGTTGGTCTTTCGCTCCAGAGTCATGACCCTTCCCAGAGATCCAACGGATTTCTCACTCTTGCGGGCGGTATCGTAATCACCTTTGCAAAAGAGATTCTTGACCTTATCGTCGGTTAAATCCTCTTACCCTTGAATTAGGAAGGAGGATGATTTATGTCAGATAACTGGGTAGTCCAAAATCTGCAGAACGCTTTGGATACATGGAATGAAAAGCTTGCAGAGATTTGGACGCTCATAACTATGTCGCCGGAAAACTTCAAAGGCGGAACAATATGGAGCGTGGTCCTCAACATCCATGGAGCGATACAGGCCATAGGACTTGCGCTTCTGGTTCTGTTCTTTGTGGTCGGTGTTATGAAAACCTGCGGTTCCTTTGCGGAAGTAAAACGTCCGGAAACCGCACTCAAAATTTTTATCCGCTTTGCGCTTGCAAAAGGTGTTGTAACATACGGCCTTGATTTAATGCTTGCTTTATTCAGTATCGTTCAGGGCGTTGTTTCAACCATCATGAATTCTGCGGGACTCGGTGCAATACAGCAGACGGTTTTGCCGGGAGAAATCATAACGGCTATTGAAGAATGTACTTTCTTTGAAAGCATTCCACTTTGGGCTGTAACGCTCATAGGAAGTCTTTTCATAACTGTACTCTCTTTCGTTATGATTCTTACCGTTTACGGAAGATTCTTCAAGCTATATCTCTATACAGCCATTGCCCCTGTTCCGCTTTCAACTTTTGCAGGAGAACCAACACAAAGTGTAGGAATAGCTTTCATCAAATCTTACGCCGCAGTCTGCCTTGAAGGCGCAATTATCGTACTTGGCTGCATAATCTTTTCTCTTTTTGCGGCAACTCCTCCGGTGGTTCAATCCGGTGCTTCTGCGGTAACAATGGTGTGGAGTTACGTTGGAGAACTTGTTTTCAACATGTTGGTTCTCGTTGGTGCAATAAAGATGGCAGACAGAGTTGTAAGAGAAATGATGGGACTTTAAAGGAGGTGTCACATTGGAAATAAAGATAAACAAAGAAATAACAGGCTACAAGGAAAAGATTTTCTTTGGCCTTACCATAAGACAATTTATCTTTTCTTTAGTGGCTGTCGGTATTGCGGTTCTTCTGTATTTTCTGCTCAAACCGATTATAGGAGTTGAAGCAGTTTCATGGGTTTGCATTCTCGGTGCGGCGCCTTTTGCCGCTATGGGGTTCTTCACATACCATCAGATGACTGCAGAACAGTTTGTTCTCAACTGGATAAGAACAGTAATCATAGAACCTAAATACTATAAATTTGAATCCGAAAGTCTTTTCTACCGGCTTTGGAAAAGCGATAAAAACCATAAAAAGAAGGGAGGTTAAATAAGTGCTTAAATCTGTAAAAGCATATCTTAAATCCCGAAAAGAGAAATATAAGGTTCCCAAAAGAGTGCAGGATCTTATACCCATAAACTGTATCTGGACGGACGGAATTTTCAGAAGCGGAACGGGATATTCAAAGATGTATAAGTTTAAGGATATAAACTATTCAGTCGCAGCTGATGAAGATAAAAAAACAATGCTTGATAAATATTGCGAAGTTATAAAAAGTCTGGACAACAATGCTTCCGCACAAATACTTGTGAACAATAGAAAAACAAGCAAAGCAGATGTTATGGAATCCGCTTTTATGAAGAACGAAAGTGAGGATCGGGATAAATACAGAGAAGAATATAACCAAATGATATCCGGTAATTCCATACGGGGAACAAACTATATCCAGGACAGATACATCACCATAACCGTTGTGAAAAATAATATAAAGGAAGCAAGAGGCTTTTTTGAAAGATTAAAACCGGAACTTGAAAAACGTTTCTTTGCTTTGGATTCGAAACTTGAAGATGCAACCATAGAGGAAAGGCTACGTGTGCTCCATAATTTCTATCGTTCCAATGAAAAAGAAAGTTTCTTCTTTGACGCAAAGAACAATATTATGAGAGGTTTTGATTTCAGGAACAGTATTTGCCCGGACAGCGTTGAAAAGCACAACGATTATCTCAAATTCGGAAATAAATATTCAAGAGTTTTCTTTCTTAAAGATATGTCTTCATTCCTTACGGATACCTTCGTTGATGAGGTTGTTTCAAGAAATGTGGATGCCATGTTTTCCATAAACATTATTCCGATAACAAAAACCGAATCGGAAAAGGTAATCAAAAATGCCCTGCTCGGTGTAAATACAGAGATAACCAACTGGCAAAGAAGACAGAACGAAAACAATAACTTTTCCGCAACTGTTCCCTATGAACTTGAAAAGAAAAAAGAATATTATGAAGAACTTCTTAATTTAGTCCAAAGGGAAGACCAGAGAATGACGCAGACGCTCATAACAGTATTAATATCCGCTGACAGCAAAGATGAACTTGAAGGCGAAACGGAAAGCATCAAATCCTATGTTTCTTCAAGAAGCTGTCAGCTTGCAACTCTGACTTTCCAGCAAATGGACGGGCTTAATACAACTCTTCCAATCGGCGCATGGAAACTTAAAATATTCAATACTCTTATGACCAATTCACTTGTGGCTTTCGTTCCGTTCAAGGTGCAGGAAATTCAGGATGAAAACGGCCTGTACTATGGAGAAAATGCGATTTCCCATAACCTGATACTTTGCGATAAATCACAGCTTCTCAACCAAAGTTCTTTTGTCCTAGGTGTTCCCGGAGCAGGTAAATCTTTCTTAGTCAAGATGATAATATCAATTCTGATTCTCACTACAAAAGATTCAATACTCATTTATGACCCGGAGGGCGAATATGTTGCCCTTGTGAAAGCCCTCGCAAAAGACGAATGCTGTATAATAGACCTCCATGCCGGAGGAAAAGACAGGCTCAACGCAATGTTCATGGTTGACGGTTATGGAGAAGATGACCCCATAGCCTCGAAATCGCAGTTCGTAATATCACTTATCGAAAGAATAATTGAGAAAGATTTGTCTTCCGAGAAAAGATCAATTGTTGACCGATGTGTCGCAAATGTATATTACGAATACGAAAGAACCGGAACGGTACCGACATTTGCCATTTTGCGTGAAGAACTTCTCCGGCAGCCGGAACCGCAGGCCAGAGATATTGCTCTTGCCATTGAAATGCACACAAAAGGTTCGCAGGATATTTTCGGGCACGAAAGCAATGTTGACCTTACAAAGCGAGTAATTGTTTTTGATACCCACAGACTTGGTCCGTCGCTTAAATCTCCGGGTATGCTGATAATAACGGACACCATACTCAACAGAGTTGCGCAAAACCACAGAATCGGAATCCGTACACATGTATTTATAGACGAGTTCCATACCGCTTTCAGCAACGACTCTTCTGCGCTGTTCCTTGACAGCGTATGGCGTCAATTCAGAAAAAGAGATGCCTACCCAACGGGTATAACGCAGAACGTTGATTTCCTATGGAATTTTCCGCTTGCAAGAAGCATGCTCGGAAACTCGGAATTTATAGTTATGCTCAGTCAGGCAGAGCAAGACAGAGAAAGACTGTCGAAGCTTTTCAATATCTCAAACACACAGCTTGCATACGTTACCGATGCGGAACCGGGTTCGGGACTTATAAAGTACGGCTCAACATTGGTTCCTTTTGTGAACCATTTTCCGAAAGATACGGAACTTTATGAGCTTATGACTACAAAACCCGGTGAAGGTGTTTTCGGACAGGCAAAGAATAAAAATGTATGTTAATATGGAGGAATTAAATATGAAAAAATCCACTGTTATGATGCTTATTGCAGTTATCCTTTCTGTTATCGCAATCGCTTCCGGAATTGTCTTCTTCAGTCAGATGGCGGACGAAAACAAAGCGGAGCAGACCTATGAAAACCTTTCTTCTCTTATGTCCAGCGAGATTGAGTACGAAGAAGATATCGTTATCGAAGGCGATGCGGAAGTTGAGCACGAATATAACGGACCAACTTCCTATGAGAAATATCTTCCGATTTATGAGCAGAACGATGACTTTATCGCATGGGTGAAAATCGACGGAACTAAAATTGATTATCCCGTAATGCAGACTGCGAATGATCCTAACTTCTATCTCAAACATGCTTTCGATAAATCCTACAGCGACTATGGTGTTCCGTACATTCAGGAAAACTGTCTTATCGACAACTGTGACAACATTGTGGTTTACGGACACAATATGAACAACGGTTCCATGTTCGCAGACCTTTGCAAATATGAGGACGAAGAATTCTACAAAGAACACAAGTATATTCAGTTCGATACTCTTCTTGATTACGGAAGATACGAGATTATTGCAGTATTCAAAACCGTTGCATATAACGATGCAGGATTCAAATACTTTCAGTTTGTAAATGCAGAAGATGAAGCAGATTTCAATGAATATATTGAAACCAGCAAATCCTTGCAGCTTTATGATGCCGGTGTTGATGCGGAATATGGCGATAGACTTCTCACCCTCTCCACCTGCGAATACAGCCAGACCGATGGAAGAATCGTAGTTGTGGCAAAACTTGTGGATAATATACCGATGGAAAGTGGTATGAATGAATGATATAAAAACAAAAGAATCTGTTGTTGGTAATTCAATAAAGGTTCTCGACAAATCGGCGAATCTTTCAGATAGGATGAAAGATTCATATATCCGAACAAAGCAAAGCGCTGAGCACAGCTATTATGCGGAGGAGGATTATCCGGAAGAATATGCTTCTGACAAAGTTACAGAAACTTCCGAAGCAATCGGATATGAAGCCGCTTATCAGTTCGATGAGCACGGAAGAAAAGGCTTTGAAACCACAAAAGAAAACATTATAAAAGCAAAAGAACATTTTGAGCACGGGAATTATTCCCGTGCTCATTCTGCTTCTTATGGTTCTGGAACGAAAGAAAACCGCCGATATACTGGCGGTCCTTCTCATAAAAGACAATATAATTCTCCAAAATCCAATCCACAGGAACAAGCGAGAGAATATGCTGTCAAGCAAGCAAAAAAAAGAACCGAAAGAGTTTATGAACAACGTACAGCTGAATCCATTGGAAATACCATTAGAACAAAGGAATCAGCAGAGGTCTCTGCGAATATCACAAAGAACGGAATCAAAACAAAATCAAGCGTTGCGAGTGCCAGCAAAACAGCCGTGAAAGGTGCTAAAAGCACAATTAAAACTGCAGAGCAAACTTCAAAGGTCTGTATCAAAACTGCGGACAAAACCGCCAGAGCGACTGTCACGACAACTAAAACAGCAGCAAGAGCACCATCTGCGATAATACAAGGAACAAAGAAAACAGTCAATGCAATTTATACTGCAGGAAAGGCTGTTTTCGTTGCAGGTAAATCAATGGTGAAAGGAATAATTGCTGCTACAAAAGCACTTGTTGCGGCTATTGCTGCAGGAGGCTGGGTTGCTGTAATGATTATCGTAATCATTATGCTTATAGGGCTTTTGGTCGGTTCTTCCTTTGGCATTTTCTTTTCCAATGAGGATACCGGAGGAGAAACTATGCAGGAGGTTATTAGGAAAATCAATGACGAGTATCTAGCAGAAATAGAAAAGATAAAGCTTGAAAATCCTTATGATGTTCTTGAGATGTCAGGTTCAAGGGCGGTCTGGAAAGAGGTGCTTGCGGTCTATGCTGTAAAGACTACAACCGATCCTATAAACGGTCAAGAGGTGGCCACTATAACTGATGAAAAGAAAGAGATTCTGCGGGAGATCTTCTGGGAGATGAACGAGATTTCATTCCGTACAGAAGAGATAACCGAAACAGTTATAGTCGAATCCGATGACGGTAATGGAAATATCGTTGAAACAGAAACCACAGAAACAAGGACTTATCTTTTTATCACAGTAAGTCATAAGACTACTAATGAAATGGCAGAGGAGTATAACTTTGACCGCAAACAAAAAGAACAGCTCGACGCTTTACTTTCAGAAGAAAACGACGAGCTGTGGGCTATGGTTCTTTATGGAATTGCAGGGCAAAGTGATGATATGATAGTTGCTGTTGCTCAATCTCAAATTGGCAATGTTGGCGGTGAACCATACTGGTCCTGGTATGGATTCAGCGAACGGGTTGACTGGTGCGCCTGTTTTGTCAGCTGGTGTGCAAACGAATGTGGTTACATCGAAAACGGAATCATACCAAAATTTGCAAGCTGTGCTATTGGCGTAAACTGGTTCAAGTCAAGAGGACAATGGGTTGATGGTTCTGCTGAACCCGTTCCGGGAATGATAATCTTCTTCGATTGGGATGAAGATATCACCGGGCAAGACGGCAGACCCAACCATGTTGGTATAGTCGAGAAAGTTGAGAACGGAATCATTTACACTATCGAAGGTAACTCCGACGACGCATGCAGGAGAAGAAGCTATAGTATTGGACATTATGAAATATTTGGGTACGGAGTGCCGGAATATTAAATTTTTTAGTCAAAAAATAATGCATATAAACAAAAAAGAGCTGTCATCAAAACTATGACAGCTCCTGCTTGCTTCTTGGCGAAAAAAGAGGGCAGCTATTAGCTGCCCTCAAATTTTAGAACTTTTATTCCGTTTTTGAAGATTCTTTGTAATAATCAGGTGGAGGAACTTCTTCAACTTTTACAATCGTTCTGTATGTAGAATCGGCTAAATAATGGATTTCATACCATTTCCCCAGCTCTGGTTTATTTCCCCATATATCCAAAAAATTCTGAGCTTGGAAATACAGTTTAAAGTCCTCTTTTCTATGGCTGTCAAAGGTATACTCTCCAACGGCGTTCTTTCCACTCACATCATAATCTACATATTCTCCGATGTAGACTTCTAGGTTAGGATTTTTAAGTTCTACTAAATCACCCATTCCGATAAAAGTAATAATAGAGCCACCGATAATGCCAAAAATGATTAAGCTCTTCCTGTTTTTTTTATCTTTTATTGAACATAATGGCATTAAAATAAAAATCAAAAGGCCTGCAACAATTAAAGAAACAGCACTGGCATACGCATCACTGAAATTATACATATTAATACCTCGTATAAAAGATTTTATCTTTATGGTTTATAACAACACTTTTATATGCATTTGGAAGTATGTTTAATATATCAGAAATGTTATCTTTTGTAGTGTTATTTTCCAAAAAACTAACAGAGTTGTTCTCTTTTGAACCATTGTTTTGACTTTCTGGAAACACCTCATTTAATATACTATTTGAACTAGATATTTTATCAATTGCACAATCACCTAAAACATTCAATCCAATATTTGCAAGAACTTGTTCGGTAGAGTTTGGAGGCTTTTTAGCCATAGCTTTATCCCAAGCATCTATTAATTCAGATCCAAAGGCTGAAAAGGCGCTCTTTGTAATTGGATTTGATATACCGAAAGTAAAAGTATTTGTCAACCCCGACCAAATATATTGACCAGCAGAGGAAGGTTCAAATCCTTCAGGATTATAAGCATACTCAATAACATCAGTAGCTGCCTGCGAAGCCAATCCAATGACAAAAGGAATGACAACTTTTGTCAAAGCAACTTTTCCCAAAGCACAAAGGGCAGCAGTTGTTATAACAAAATTACCACTATAATCTTGATAAAAAAGAGGATTATTCAATCCATACACATACAAATTCCCACTCTGCATAATGGAGTTTATGCTCGGTGCATATGTGTATGTCTTTAATCCAAGTGCATCTTCCCGTTCGTTGATTTTGTTCGGGTTATCCCCATAAATCATGTTCGCGGTGTTCCAGTGGGTGTCCTGCTGTGTGAATCTTCCTATGCTCGGGTCATAATACCTCGCTCGGAGATAATATGTGCCTGTTTCTTTATCAAAGTACTCTCCGCAGTATCTGAACGGGTTTGTATCTGTTGCGCTCGGTTCTTTTTCATTACCGAAAGCATCATAGTCGTATGTCTTTTCAACGGTCTGCGAGTTGTTTACAAGACCTGTTACGTCGCCGTGTGCGTTGAATATATAATACTGCTCTGAGGTGTCGGTTTCGCGCGAAATAAGGTTCGCTCCGCGAAGATATGTTGCGGTTACTTCGCCGCTTTGTACTTCACCAACAACATTTCCGCCGTCAAGAAGGAATGTGGTGCAAACTCCGTTTACGCTCTTTGCCGTTCTTATGCCGTTTGTGTTATAAGCATAAGCCGAACAGTTTCCGTTGATGTTCGTTGATACAAGCTGATTGAACAGATTATAGGTGTTCACCTGCAGGCTTTCCGGTGATGTTATCGTAAGCGTGTTGCCGTTGGCGTCGTAGGTGTATTCTGTAATTGTCAATACTTCGTCAACTGTTTTGCCTTCCGAGATAAGCTGATTTGCGGCGTTGTATATATAAGATACATTATAGTTTTCTGTTCCGGTTACACGCATTTGGATTCTGTTACCGGAAGAATTATATGTATATTTTACAACAAGGCCGGTGCTCTCGCTTTCCTGCTTCAGCCTTCCGAGGTCATCGTAGATGTAGCTTGTTACCTTTCCGGTGTTGTCGGTTTTGCTTGCCTGGTTTCCGGAAGTGTAATAAGTATAGGAATAACTTGAAAGTGTTTCGCCGTCACTATTCTTATTGGAAAGGTTCGTTATCCAGTTCGCAAGGTTGTAGCTGTATGTGGTTACAACGCCGTTTGCA
>JAFUJP010000179.1 GCA_017473745.1 Oscillospiraceae bacterium | reverse complement strand
CTCCCGACGCCCGGCAGAAAAATCTTTGAAAGGGGGATGACTGAACGGCCAAATACTTCAAAAACCGTCCGGCAAACCCGGAATGTTTACCTCCCCTAACAGGGGAGGGGGACCGTTGCGGTACGCACGGTGGAAGGGTTTTATTGCCTCCCTTTTTACCGTAGGGCAAAATTGATATCAAGCACATCACCGGGCGGCGGCAGAAGAAATAAGGTGAAAACATTATGAGGTAAAATAAAAAAACGCAAAAAATTCTTTTGGAGGTCGAACCTCTGCCGCCGCCGGCTTATGAAAGGTATGTATGCCGGACGGGGTAAACCAACAAAACCCGCCGCCCGGTGATATGCTTAATTTTTATGCGCCCCTTGTCAAAGGGGAGAGGGCCACATCGCGTAAGCGGTGGCGAGAGGATTCTTTCCCCCGAGGGATTCAAAACAACCTGCTATCCCGCCGCAAGTTTCTTCCTCCTGTAATCTTCAAGCCATTTTTGATATTCCTCCTGTATCGCAGGATTCTCAAAGGCTTTTTTCATATCGTGCAGAACGGCGTATGCCATAACCTTGCAAACGCCCTTCGGAACTTTCTTCGCATCAATATGCTCCATTTCGTCCTCCTTTTTCATTACCTCCCCTGCAAGGGGAAAGTGCCTATCGCACAGCGAGGCGGATGAGGTGTAACCTCCCCGGCTTTCCGGGCGGGCCAAACCATAAAAACCCGTCCGGTGGGAATTTTTGCTTATGAAACCAAAGCGGCTGCTTAAACCGCCCGGAAAGCCGGGGAAAATAATCATTCTTTAGCCTCTTGAAGATAGTCACAAGCTTCTTCAAGCGAAGAGTACGCTCCCGAAAGATTCTCACAGGCACTTTCGATTTTTTCATAACGTTCCGTACCCCAAAGGGATTCCGGCATATTATCTCTCGCTTGTTCTTCATCTTCAGATATTTCTTCAAGAATTGATTTAATTTCTTCGATGCTTTCGATAAGCTCTTCGATTCTTTTTCTTCGGATATTATTCATGTGTCCCCACCCTGTTTAAACACATTATTGCAATATTGCAAAGTTGCTGTATTTTGTGATATACTTTCTAAAAATGGAGTGTGAATTTCCTCAATCTAAAAAAGGAGGTAATTCTATGTACTCTCAAATCAAAAATTCTTTTGATGAAGGTGCTGCCGGAATAGATGTTTCCTGCAAAAAAATGCGGTCACATGAATTTCGTCAGCACCAAGGCCACATCCGCAAATATAGTTTGCAAATACTGTGGCAAAGAGTTTGAGCTTTCCGAATCAAGTAAAGCAGTTCGTCGTTTGATGATTGCTCAACCACTCAAATTGGGCTAACGCCCGCCCCCTGCAATGTTGGAGAGCGTTGCAGGGTTTTCTCATATATTTGACACTTCCCTCTCTTGGTGATATTCTTTTTTCTATGGGAATTTTTGAAAGCAAAATATCTGCCGCCGGGAAGGAGGTGTAAATATGCTGAATATTGATGTAAGTGTTCCTTGCGAATGTTCTCCCGGTCACAACGAAGTCGTCCGCGTGTATTATGATTTCGACGAAAACGGCAATTTTCGTTTCATTTATCATAACGGTTGTGACTTTATGTCCCATTGCAACGAATGTGAAAAATGCTTCAAATCTCTATATTCCATTGCCGAAGCTGCTTCAACATATTCGGATTTGCTTGAACACTATCCTCCTGCGAGGTAACTTCAAGAATAAGCGCCCTGATGCATTTTAGCGCCAATCTTTCTGCACGAAGCCGGTATTCTTCACCACCGGCTTCGTATATTTTTAAAGCATCGGTAAACGTGCATCCGTTCCTCATCGCAAAATTCACAAGCGAACCGAGTATATCAACCGCCGCTTCAAGGTCGGAACATTCTCTGCCCTTAATATCTTCTTTCATAAGTTTCTTTTACGACACTTTTTCCTTAAAAAAAACGGGGACAGGTGATTTCAGTCCCAGTATGTCAACCAGCTTTTCAATTTCACTCCAAGTAAACTCGGATTCGCCGGTGCGTTTCCTAAAAAAGGCGCTTCGTGACATTCCCGCTCTTTCGCAAATTTGGTTTATACTCAATCCGGAATCGTCAATCGCCTTCTCAAAAAGCTCTTTATCCAACCTTCTCCCTCCTACAAATTCATGTTGTGTCGTTTACGACACTTTTATATTACCACCGAGTTTTCAACCTGTCAATACCTTTTCGTGTCTTTTTTGAAACTTTTTTTGCATTAGGTGTTGCAAATACGACACATTAGTGGTATATTACAAGTAACGACAGTAAAAGGTGGTTTTTATGAGTAATAATTTTGGTTCTAAACTTTACGATTTACGTAAGAAAAATAATATGACCCTCGAAGAAGTCGGCAGTAAAGTCGGTGTTGGCAAAAGCACCGTCCGCAAGTGGGAAACCGGCGAAATTGCAAATATGCGCCGCGATAAAATAGCAAAACTCGCCGAAGCTCTCCATACCACTCCTGCATATCTTATGGGCTGGGAAGAAGAACCTTCCGTTCCCACTGCCGAAAACATCATCCCGATTCCGAAGATGGTTAAAATCCCGCTCGTCGGAAAGATCGCCTGCGGCGAACCTATTCTCGCCGAAGAAAACCTCGATGGTTTCGTAAATGCTCCCGAAGGCCTGAACGCCGATTTTGCCCTTACTTGCAAAGGCGATTCCATGATAGGCGCAAGGATCCTCGACGGCGATATCGTTCTCATCCGCCAGCAGCCGGATGTTGACGACGGAGAAATCGCCGCCGTCCTCATAGAAAACGAAGCCACCCTCAAGCGCGTCCATAAGAAAAACGGCTGCCTGATTCTGAACCCCGCAAACCCCAACTATGAACCCATCGTCATAACCGGCGAAGAACTCGCCGAAGTTCGCATCCTCGGCAAAGCCGTTTATTTCATAAGCGCCGTAAAATAAAAAAGGTACCGACATTTCTGTCGGTACCAAAAAGTCATTACTATTGTCATTATCAAGGGTTGCATCTTTTGCACGGTTCAAAACCTCTCGCAATAACTGCTTCTCTTGTTCCCGTGAAATATTCCCTGTTTGACGGTTTTATGTTGGTCGCACTGGAACAGCTCGGTTTGTGGAATTTCTTCGTGCTCTTGTTAAGAACATAATCACATTCTTCCGCAACCGGTCCGTAATAGGTGTTTCCGCCTCCGCCGCCCCCGGAACCGTTCGATTTTCCCGAACTGTTTGAATTTCCGGAACTTTGTGCACTGGAACTTGTTCCTGCCGCTTTTCCTTCTGAATATCCTTTGGTATAACCGTCGATATATCCGTCCTCATAGG
Source organism: Oscillospiraceae bacterium (assembly GCA_017473745.1). GTDB lineage: Bacteria > Bacillota > Clostridia > Oscillospirales > Ruminococcaceae > UMGS1668. The sequence goes on along the minus strand of JAFUJP010000179.1, from coordinate 12,067 downwards.
CTCCGGAATAATGCTCATCTCCATCGGCGAAGCCAACTTCATACCCTGCATTATAGCCTTCGTCATAGCCCTCACTCTTCCCTGCTTTTTCGCCATCAATTACACCGCTTGAATATCCTTCACTATACGCTTTTTCTTTAATTCCTGCGAACGGGTCAAGACTTTCCCATGAAATATTTTTCGTGTCAATCCCGACCTCAGGAAGTATCACAAAATACAGTGTCATACCCAAAATAATAAGCCAAAAAAGCCAGTTATATATTCCTTCAAGAATTCGTTTGAATTTATCCATCATATCCCTTATTTCTATAAAAATACCCGCTCCGATGGTCCAGATCGAAGCGGGTGACACAGAAACTGCGCTACCCTCATACCAAACCAAGGGGCAATTCTGCCCTTTTATAATAATATAATATAAAAGGAGTGTCAAGCTTTGGAACAAAAAAATGATGAAAGGCTCTGCGCCGCAATATATGCGCGCTTCTCCTCCCATAGTCAAAAAGATACATCCATCGAACAGCAGCTTCGCGAATGTCGCGAATATGCCCGGATGCAAAATATAAACGTCATCTGCGAATATGCCGACCATGCCATCACCGGAAAAACGGACCGCCGCCCGGAATTCCAGCGCATGATAAAGGATTCCGCAAAACACCGCTTCCAGTATGTAATCGTCTATACCCTCGACCGCTTCAGCCGCAACCGTTACGATGCCGCAAACTATAAAGCCGCCCTAAAGCGCAACGGCGTCCGGGTTCTTTCCGCAAAAGAAAATATCTCCGATGCGCCCGAAGGCATAATCCTCGAATCCGTTCTCGAAGGCATGGCCGAATATTATTCCGCCGAGCTGGCAAGAAAAATCCGCCGCGGAATGGAATATAATGCAGAACATTGCCTCGTCAACGGAATAACCGCCTACGGTTTTGAAAAAGCCCCGGATGGAAAATATGCAATCTGCGAAGAAGAAAACAGGCTTGTAAGGTTCGCTTTCGAATCCTATGACAGCGGAATGACGATGCCGGATATTGCCAACTATTTCGAATCCAAAGGATATAAAACCCGCGCGGGGAAGTCCTTCTCCGTTTGTTTCATCTCGAAAATACTGCATAACCCCATTTACCGCGGAGTATATACTTTCGGCAAAGTCCAGATTGAAAACGGCGTTCCCCGCACTGTTGATGACGAGCTTTTCTTCCGTGTGGAAAAGCGCCTTTCCGAAAACAAACACCGTTCTTCAAAATCCTCCGAAGATCCCGCAGCCTATCTCTTAACCGGAAAACTCTTCTGCGGCCTTTGCGGAAGTCCCATGGTCGGCGATTCCGGCACCTCGAAAAGCGGAAGGATTTATCGTTATTATTCCTGTATCTCCCAAAAACGGAAACGTTCCTGCAAAAAACGCCATGTCCCCCAGGACATTCTCGAAAAGGCCGTTCTGGATTATACTGTGAAGTTCGTTCTTTCAGATGATATGCTGGAATTCATCGCTGATGAGGTTATGAAAATCCAGGATGAGGATGAAGAAAATTCTCTCATCAAAACTCTCGAATCCGAGCTTCTCGATGTTCGCCGCCAGCTCAACAACATCAACAACGCCATTGCACAGGGAATCTTCTCCCGCACCACCAAAGAAAAACTCGACGAACTCGAAGCCGCCGAAAGAGATCTCCTCAACCGCATAGATGCCGAATCCATCGAAAAGCCCCATTTGGAACGCGAACAAGTTCTTTTCTGGCTGAACCGCTTCCGTTCCGGTGGGAATTCTCCCTCCGCTCGTTCTCAAATTATCGATGCTTTCATAAACTCCATATATGTTTTCGACGACCACCTTATCATCGCATACAACTATTCTTCAGATAAAAAAAGAATCAGCCTCAAGGAAATCCTTGAAGCTGATTCCTGCTCCCATCCGTGTTCGGATGAGTTCCCTATGGTGAGCCATCGGGGATTCGAACCCCGGGCACCTTGATTAAAAGTTGTGTTATAACCGGATTTCTCGATTTTTTTGCATCATTAACGTTCCCTTAAAAAACACTGTAATCATGCGGTTTTTATGGATTTTTTTGTTTGTTTTTTTACTTCCTTAAAAGGGAGTTCCAAAATGTTTTCTAACAGCAGTGTTAGAAAAGTGTTAGATAAAAATATAGCGGATTCAAACTTATTGTAGGAAATATTATTATATATCAATCTATAAATATAATCAATCATACCTATAATTTCTTCTATGAAAGGATTATACCAATGCTTAATGATTATACTGATGTTCTCACCCCGCATCAACTTGCAGAATATTTGGGTGTATCCAATAATTATGCTTATAAGTTGATAAAAGAGTCTCATATAGGCTATAGAAAAATCGGACATAAAATTTTAATACCCAAAATATGTGTTGAGGATTTTTTGGAATCCGCAAGAGTGCCTAAAAAAACCTAATATACACTACCAGCGTACCTAATTAATTGGTACGCTTTTTTAATTCGCACATTTGTCACCTGCTATGTACTACATATAATGTATATATAATAGATAGGAGGTATTACAAATGAAAGAACGAAAACATTATCTTTACCTCAATAATAATGAAACAAATCTTGTTTTACGTAGTCTTATAGAATTACGTAATTCTTTAATTAGCGAAGGTCGATATCCAGACTGTGTGAATGAAATCATTGAACAAATTTTCAACGCACCTATTAAAAATGTCTGAAAACAACACTGAAAAAACTGCGTTCGCATTTTGTGAACGCTTTTTTTATATATAAAGAAAGGAGTAGCCCAATGAAACCAAAAGTAATTGCCGTTGCAAATCAAAAAGGTGGTGTCGGGAAAAGCACGACAGTGTATAACCTAGGCGCCGGCCTTGCGATGAACGGCAAAAAAGTTCTTCTTGTGGATGTTGACCCACAAGGAGATCTCACAAAAATGCTGGGTCTTCGGAAACCCCATGATTTGCCGCTGACACTAAGTAACGTCATGAATGATGTTGTGTCCGGTGTCGGCGGCAAGGATGAACATCCGGAAATTATGCACCACTATGAGGGATTCGATTTTATCCCCGCAAACAGAACACTCTCCGCCGTGGAGGTGGGTTTGGTAAACGTAATAAGCAGAGAAACGGTCCTGCGGCAGTACATTGACAGCGTAAAAAATAATTATGATTGTGTATTGCTGGATTGCAGACCTTCTCTCGGTATGTTAGTTATCAACGCCTTGTCTGCTTCGGATTATGTTCTTATTCCTGTTCAGGCTGATTATCTTGCTGCCGAGGATATGACAGAACTTATCGGAACGGTACAAAGCATTAAACGTCAAATTAACCCGAAGTTAAAAGTCGGTGGAATCTTTCTGACGATGGCAAACGAAACCAATTTCAGAAAAGACATTGTAGCGTCAGTAAAAGAAAACTACGGAAAACATCTTCCGGTGATGAAATCTGTAATTCCTTCTACGGTACGCCTTGCAGAAATAAGCACCGCAAACAAAAGTATTTTCCGGCACGAGCCAACCGGACGTGCCGCTGAAAGCTACAGAACACTTGTAAAGGAGGTGATGGAAATTGGTGAAAAACAGCGCAGCAAGGCTGCTGACATCGGTAGATGACCTTTTCACTACCCAAGAGGAACGTGATGAAGCAAAAAAAGAAACGATTATGGAAATCCCTTTATCACAGATATCAGATTTCCCAAATCATCCTTTCAAAGTTAAAATGGACGAATCCATGTCGGATTTAGTCGAAAGCGTAAAATCATACGGTGTCCTCTCCCCCGTAATTGTAAGGCCAAAGGACAATGGAGAATACGAAATGATTGCCGGCCATCGGCGCAAAAGAGCAAGTGAGCTTGCAGGCAAAGAGAATATTAAATGTATTGTCCAGGATGTGACCGATGATGAAGCTATTATTCTTATGGTTGACAGCAACCTTCAGAGAGAACAACTTCTTCCTTCGGAGAAAGCCTTTGCTTACAAAATGAAACTCGACGCGATGAAGCGGCAAGGTTATCGTTCTGATTTAACTTCTGCAACACCGTTGCAGAAGTATGGTAACAAAACATCACGAGAAATAATTGCAAAACAATCCGGAGAAAGCCACGAACAAATAAGAAAATATATCCGCCTAACTTATCTCTCACCGTCGCTTCTTGATATGGTGGACGAAGGCAAAATTGCTATGCGTCCGGCTGTGGAACTTTCGTACCTTACTGAAAATGAGCAGGAAATATTGCTGAACACTATGGAGTGGGAAGATTGCACTCCCTCACATGTGCAAGCAATTAAAATGCGCCAGTTTTCACAGGAAGGAAAGCTAAATGAAGGAGTAATCCAGTCAATTCTGCAAGAGGAAAAACCGAACCAAAAGGAACAGTTCCGTATGCCGAAAGAACGCATTTCCAAATATTTCGCACCGGGGACGAGTAGCCAGAAAATTGAGGAAACGATTATCAAGGCATTAGAATTATACCGCAAACGTCAAAGGGAGGCAGAACGATGAATAGCTTTTGTTCCCCCTCTCCATACCTCTCCCCTTCAATTACCGGCTGTTTACCGGCTGAAAGAGAGAAGCTAATCAATATCAAGACAAAACTGAATATCAAAGAAAAAGCAGATTAAAGACACACAAGTTTATGTGGGTCTTTTTTTATTGCAACAAAGGAGGCAAAAATATGACTTACACAAAAAGAGCAGTAGCACTTCTTCTTGCGCTGATGATGGTTTTCACCGGCGCTGTACAGGCTTTCGCAGCCACCCAGATGACCATGGCAGTTATCGCACTTCCCAGAGCAGCAGACACAAATAAAGGCGATTGGGGCCTTCAGGATACCTACCTTCTCGGCGGGTGGGGAACCGTCGCAACCGAAAGTTATTTCGTTTATTGCAAGGACTCCCACAGCGGACAGGTCGTTTATTGTATTGAACCCGGGCATAGCGTAAGAACCGGCAATATTCTTTCTCAGGCAACCGATTCTTCCTATTGGGAAAACTATCCGGGCGGTAAGAACCCGACTCTTACCCCGGACGGTATCAAAACTGTTCTCGGAAGACTTCTTCAGTATGGCTGGAGAGGTAACGGCAATACCAGTTGGAACACCAGCAACGCATCCCATAGACAGGACGTGGCAGAACTTATCGCAACCCAGATGCTCGTATGGGAAGTAGTTGTTGGTGAAAGAACTCTCTCTTTCAGCCACGTAGATGCAAGCAGAAGAGGCTATGACAGCGTAATGGACAGTATCTCTTCCGGAAATCCTCTTTATGATGATATCTGGGATGCATACGATTCCATTGAGTACGCAGTACAGAACCACACCCTGCTTCCGAGCTTTATGAGTGATAACGAAGCTACCGCTCCCACCCACGAACTTATCTGGAATGGTTCCAGATATGAAATCACCCTTACCGATACCAATGGTGTTCTCCGTGAATGCGGACTTAAAACCGATTCCACCGACCTCAAATGTGAAATCAGTGGAAACAAAATCACTTTCTATACCACTAACCCCGATGTATCTGAAATCCTTGTAGTTGCAGAAAAAGAAGCAAGCGTAAACAACTTCCTTGTATGGACCGATGGCAATACTTGCAGCGGTGATCAGGACGTAGTTTCCTATGGACAGGAAGTAAATGAAACCCTTACCGGTTATCTCAATCTTACCCTTACCTCTGCTGCAGCAGGTAATATCAAAATCATCAAAACCGCAGAAGATAACAACGTAAGCTTCATTGAATTTAATATCAAAGGTGAAGGCTACAATACTACAGTATTCACCGAAGAAAACGGTGAAGTTCTTGTTGAAGGTCTTGCACCCGGCGAATACACCATCACCGAAGCAAGCTACTCAAAATACAAAGCACAGCAGCCCCAGACCGTAATCGTTGAGAACGGCAAAACCGCAGTAGCACAGTTTCATAACGAAATGAACTATGGTGCACTCAAAATTGTTAAGACTGCAGATGACGGTAATGTTGAAGGCATTGAATTCATCATCACCGGCGGTGCAGAACCGGCACATCCGTTTGAAAGCAGAACAGTATATACCGATGCAAACGGCGAAATCCTTCTCCCCGATCTTCACGAAGGAGAATACTTCATTTATGAAACTATTCCCGAAGGATATATCGGAACCGAATTCAAAATGGTAGTTGTAGAATACGGTAAAACTACCACTGTAGAATTCCATAACGAACTCAAAAAAGGAAACCTTGAAATCATCAAAACTTCTGAAGACGGTAATATCGAAGGTATCAACTTCACCATCACCGGCAACGGCGTAAACAAATCCGTAACCACTGATGCAAACGGCAGAGTTCTTGTTGAAGGACTTGTTCCCGGAACCTATACCGTAACCGAAGGTCAGTATGATGAATATGTTACCCAGGAACCCAAAACTGTTGTAGTTGAATATGATAAAATCGCAACTGTTGAGTTCCACAACGTAGTAAACTACGGCGGAATCAAAATCATCAAAACTTCTGAGGACGGCAAAGTTGAAGGGATCGAATTTATCGTAGAACCCAATACCGAAGCGGTTTCCCTTGATGACGAAAACAGCTTTGAACCCATTCATGTCTTCACTGATGAAAACGGTGTTGCTATCGTTGAAGGACTTCTCGCAAATTACTATGGCGTAACCGAAGTTGTCCCTGAAGGCTACTACACTGAAAAAGAATATCAGTCCGTCCGTGTAGAATACGGCATGACTTCCGAAGTATCTTTCCACAACGAACTCCAGAGAGGAGATATCGAAGTAACCAAGACTTCTGAAGACGGTTTTGTTGAAGGTGTTGAATTCAAACTTTCAGGCACTTCCACCACCGGTATCGCAGTAGAAGAATACGCAACCACCAATGCTGAAGGTATTGCACTCTTTGAAGATATCCCTGTAGGTGACAACTATGTTCTTGAAGAAGTTGATACCGCAGAAAGATATGTTGTTCCCGCAAAACAGAATGTAAAAGTTGAATGGGAATATGTAACTGAAGCAAGTTTCAACAACGTGCTTAAGAAATTCAACCTCGTGCTCACCAAAACCGACGCTGAAAAAGGCGGTGCTCAGGGCGATGCAACCCTTGAAGGTGCAGTCTATGGTATCTATAAAGACGGCGAACTTCTTAAATCCTACACCACCGATGCAAACGGCAAATTCACTACCGATTACTTCGTATGCGGTGAAGGATATACTGTAAAAGAGATTACCCCTTCGAAAGGTTATCTCCTTGATGAAACTGTTTACACCCTTGATGTAGATGCAGACAACTACACCATTGAGAAAAACACCAAATCCCTTGCAGTAACCGAACAGGTAATCAAAGGTACTGTTCAGCTTACCAAAGTTGATAAAGATTATCCTGAAAACAAACTTACCGGCGCAGAATTTGAAGTTTATGTTGATACCAACAACGACAAGAAACTCGATGCAAACGATACTCTCCTCGGAAAACTTACCGAATCTGAAAGAGGTATCTACAGCATGTCCGGTCTTGTTTATGGTGGATACTTTGTAAAAGAAACTGTTGCACCCAAAGGCTTCATTCTTGATTCCAACGCATACTACTTTGAAATTGCCGAAAACGGCAAAACCGTAGTAGTTGAAAATGAAGCAGGTAAAGGCTTTGTAAACGTATCTCAGTCCGGTTCTCTCAAGATCGTCAAAACTTCTTCCGATGGCAAAGTTGAAGGTTTCTCCTTCAGAGTAACTTCCGAAAACGGTTATGATGAAACCTTCACCACTGACAAAAATGGTGAAATCTTCATTGAAGATATCCGTCTTGGAACCTACACCATCAGCGAAATCGCAAACGGAGCATCTTCCAATTACATTATGCCGGCAGCAAAAACTGCAAATGTAACTGCTGGCGCAACCACCGTAGTAGAGATGCACAACGTACTCCGTGAAACTCCTAAAACCGGTGACACCAGAATGCCGGGACTTTGGCTTGCTTCCATGATTGTATTCGGAGCAGGTGCGGTAGCAAGCGGATATATCGCATACAAAAAGAGAAAATTTAATCAGTAATGGATGACAGATTTACTCTTTTATCCGACAGGTAAATACTTGAAATAAATTTATTTTGGTTTGCGAACAAGTGAAAAACAACTCCGAATGTATAATGCATTCGGAGTTGTTTTGTGATAGAATATATTTACAAAGGTGGTGGTACATAATGGACGATAATCTCGTTTCGATGCGCAAATTACAAAATGACATAAAAGCAATTAAACTTTTTTCTATATTTATGAAACCAGAACAAAGAAAACAATTGAAAGAATTGGAAAAACAACTGGATAATACAATTACTCAAACAACTATCTTCAATTACAGATTTTCTTCTTATGGTTGGTGTGCTTATGACAGTATGAATTTACAACTTATAGAAAACGCAAATGCAGCATTTGATACAGATGGAATAGAAGCGGCAGAGCAGGTATTAATAAATTATTATAAAACAGATGTGCAAAAAATCACTCATTGGATTAAAAATAGCTCCAGCGCATTTGCAGTAAGAGATAGCCTGATTCAACGTTTCTTTGAAGATCATTTCGCAGGGCGATATCACGCAAGCGTACCACTTGGTTTGATTATAGTGGATGGGGCAGTTAACGATTATACGAAAAGCAAAGGATTTTTTGCAGAGGGAACAGCTGTAGATGCATGGGATTGTTTGGTTGGTTGCAGTGATGGACTAACCAAACTAAAAAGTATATTTAACCAGAATCGGACAAAAACAAACACTGAAATAATTCTGCTTCCATATCGGAATGGTATCTTACATGGACGTGACTTGAATTATGCAAATGAATATGTGTCATGTAAATGCGTATCTCTTATGTTTGCGGTAGCTGATTGGATGAAAATGAAAAACAGCGAAGAAACAAGAAAATCAAAATATGAAAAGGAAACTAATCCTCCTCCAATAAGAGAATCTTTAGAACGTATAAAAGAAAATAGACAGATTCGCGAGGAAATTTCGGCCTGGAAAAGACGAACAATAACTATCGGTGAGGATATCCCGGCTAACGGATTACCAGAGGAGTATGTTGAATATCCGTATGTTTCCAAAGTAGCTGAAATGTTGCTTGCATGGAAAAACAAAAATTATGGTAGCTTATCAACGTATTTACAAAGAATGTTTCCCGAAGATTTGTCACCAAAAAAACGTGCAGGTGAATGTCGAAAAATGTTCGAACGAAAAGTGCTTAACTCATTTGAAATAGTTGAAATCGAAGAACGCGCATGCGCTTTGTCAAAAGTTGTCATAAAGGTGTTTTGGGCAGAAAACGGAAATGAAAAAGGAACCATATTAACATTTGGTTGCACCTATGAAAGTAAAGCAGATTGTATAGGGGTCCCTTGGAGAAATAATGGAGAATGGATTATAATACCTTGGGATGTACGAGGACTATACAACTAAATTTATTGTTTAATTTAGTATTGGGTTACAAGTATTCTCAAACATTGGAATATTTTTAATAACAATTGAACAAACGGGAACTCAAAGAGCAGATTATTAAATCTGCTCTTTTTTTATATATGAAGATTTATGAAAGGAGCCCCAAAATTGCCCAACAAATACGAACTAATAACAACTCTGTATAGAGAAACTCTGAACGAAGTTTCAAATCCTGCAGAATGGCAAAAGTTCCTGCGAACCGCAGGATATAACTTCCGATTAGATTTCGATGACCAAGTTCTTCTCTATGCGCAAAAGCCGGAATCAACCGCCGTGCTGGAAATTGAAAAATGGAATAACACTTTCGGCCGGTGGGTTAATAAAGGATCCACCGGCATTGCTTTTTTTGACAAAGAAAAACCCGGCAGCAGAAGGCTTCGGTATTTCTTCGATATTTCCGATACTTATGAAGCAAGATTTGCAAGACCTGTTCCTACTTGGAAAGTCCAACCGGAGTTTGAAGAAACCATAACTGAAACTTTGGAGAATGCCTTCGGCGAACTCGAGGATAAAAGCGAGTTTGGATATACTCTTTTATCTGCCGCAAAAAATGCGGTTGAAGACAATATGTCCGATTACATTGAAAGATTGGAATATTACAAAGAAAACAGTTTTCTTGAGGATCTGGATGAACTGAATCTTAAAGTCACATTCAGAGAAGCTCTCCAAAACAGCATCGGATATATGCTTCTCTCCCGCTGCGGACTGGATACAGAAAGATATTTCACAGATGACGATTTCAGGTGCGTAAAGAATTTCAGCACGGTGCAAACGCTGAACGTCCTCGGGACTGCTACCGGAGATATTTCACAGATGTGTCTGGATTCCATATCAAAAACAGTACTCAATCTGCAAAAACAGGCTGAAAAAGAAAATCGCACATTTGCTCTTAACCGAACAAATGAATATCCTATGGTTGACACCAAAAGAGATGAAAGGAAAAACGAAAATGGAAATCACATACAGAATCGAGGAAGATTACAGAATCCCGAATCTTCTTCCGACTCAGGAGCCGAATTATCACCTTGGGAAATACGCATCACTCCGCCACAGCTTTCTTCGGAATCACAGAAAGACGGACTTCATCAACCTCCTGACAACCGGGAAACTGAACAGCCATCTGGCGGAGATTCAGAGAACAGCAGAAAAGAGAGTAGCCGAGATTACGAAGCAGATGAAGAAGGATCTGGGAGTGACCGAGGAACTGAAAGAGAAAGACCAGATGAGATGGGTGGGCCTTATGAACAACATCAAAGCCTCGGCGGAAGAAATAGTGATGACCGAACTGATTCAGAGCTGACCGAAGAAGCGTCTTCCGAACTACCCCCATTCTTAAACGAAGAACAGATTATGGCCATCATAAAGAACAAAGATGATGACCTCAAATACAAAAAATCACAGATAGAACTGTTCTTTAGCGCAAACCATGATTTTAACGAAAGATGCGAATATATCAAATCCGCATATCCAATAAGATATACTGAAATTATCCACGAAGGTCAGAGAATCGGATATGTGGCACAGGAAAACGGACTTCTTATGTGGGAGGGTTCATACCTTTCACGCACAAAGGAGTCCGTTTTTTCATGGGGAGTTGTAGCCGAATGGGTGGCAAATCTCATTGATAAAAATGAATATTTTATCAATACCAATATCACTTCGCCAAAAGACGTAACCGTACAGCAGATGTCCCTGTTTGATTTTTCAGGAGAGCAAACCCCTCTCAAAGCGGAAACTTTTGAGAACAGGCTTTTTGAAAGAGAAGAACTTCCCCAACAGATAATCGATGAAGCACTCTGCATCGGTGCAAATGACAAGGACAGCAGGCTTATCATCTGCGGATATTTCAAAAAGGATAAACCTTTGGAAGAAAATGCGGAGTTCCTTAAAAAGCATTACGGCAGAAACGGCGCAGGGTTCTTCGTCAGCACAAACAGATATTCCCTTTGGTACGATGAAAACGGAATGAGAATTGCCGGCGGAGAATCCGCAAAGAAAAGCTATGCTACCGAAATCACATGGGAACAAGCTGCAAAACGAATCCGTGAACTTCTGGATTTCGGAAGATATATGCCGCAGGAAGAACTGGATAAAGTCGATGATTTTGAACACAAGGCTTTAGCTGACACACTTTGCTATGCAGTTAGAGATTTCAGCGAAGAAGCAGACGAGAGAGGCTATTGCAAATTCGTTAAACTTGCTCTTTCAGGAAGAACCAGTTTCCCAAACGCTTCCGAAATGATAGAGGTTGCGCTTAAAAATCCGGATATGCTCCAAAATCTCATAAACGAATGGGAAGAATTTGTTACTGCCTATGAAGAAGAACCGGAGCTTTTGCGATACCGTCACTACAAACCGAAAGAGATACTTTCAAAACTGAAAGACTTACAAAGAGAACCCCATATATTCACCGCCGCAGAAGGTTATGACCCGAAGCGGCGTTTTTTCATATCCGAAGATGAAATAGAAAAACTTCTTCGAGGCGGAGAGTATTCCTCCGACTATCGCATAAAGGTTTACAAATTTTTCGCCGAGCACAAGGATTCAAAAGAACGGGAAAACATGTTCAAACAGATCCATGGCGAATACAGCGGATATCATGGCGGAAACGATAACATCACCT
>JAFUJP010000022.1 GCA_017473745.1 Oscillospiraceae bacterium | reverse complement strand
TAATCAGAAGCGCCGCCTTCAAACATGAGGCATACCTCAGGAAATTTAAGCCAATGGGCTTTTTTTGAAGGCTTTTCGCTTCTTCAATTGTGCCGATAATTAAAAACAAGTGAAAAAGCTTTATGTAACAGCATTCTTTTTCGCGGGCGGGAAGAATCGATTCTAATAAATCATTAAACAAAGGCGGGCCACAGTCCCCCAAAAAGAGCAAAAACCTCCGCCTTCACCCCCATGTGAAGAACCGCGTTTTTTGTCATTCTGAACGAAGAAGCAAAGCGGTTTTTGCATTTTTTGGGCAATAAGCCGAAAGCCAAAAATTACCGGTAAAAAACCGCGCCATATTCGTTTTTTGCTTATTTTTTTGTTTTTTTGCAGAAATAAGCCAAAAGAATGTAAATATCAACCTCTGCCGCCCTTGACAATCATTGTGAAAGGGGTATATTATATATTTGTATAATTTTATACAATTGGAGTATTATACTGTTCTTGCACCAAAACCGCGCCCAAAAATCGAGCGAGGAGTATTTGGGTACGGCAGTTTTAGGAAAAATCAAAAAAATCGCGTTTTGCTTTTTGAAAGATGATTTTTTATTCCCAAAAATAAAACAATGGAAGGTAAAGATTTTATGAGCGAAACCCGGCGTATTCTGAAAAAACTTTTGGCGCTGTCTGCGGCGGTGATCATGGTGGCTTTTGCCCCGGCCGAAGCCTTTGCAACGGGCAACGTCGGCCTTTCCGAAACCTCTTCGGAAGAAACCTCTTCCGGCGAAGAACCGGTTGTATCGGTGGATTATTCAAAGCTTGAATTACAGGTGGCCATGGTAAACGGCCTTAATGAATACGATTACACCAAAGAAACCTGGGCGGTTCTGGATGAAGCCATGCAGTCCGGCCTTGCCCTTCTTCAAAGCGCCGATGACCAAAGCGCGGTAACAAGCGCCGCCAAGGCGATAGAAGAAGCGGTTTCCGGCCTTGTACGAATGGATTATTCAAAGCTCGAAAACGCCCTTACCGAAGTTTATAACCGCATCGGCGATGATACCGCCCTTTATGATATCTGGTCAAGGATCAACGAAGCCGAAAAAAAAGCTCGCCCCCTTCTTGTAAGCGGGAACCAGGCCGCCGTTGATGAAGCCGCAAAAGAAATTACCGCCCTGCTCGAAGAGCTTGATGCCATAGCGGGAACGGAAAAAGAACCCGAAGTCGTTATAAAAGAAGTCGAGGTCGAAGTTCCGCCCTCCGATGATTTCTGCAACATCCCCATGCACAGAACCTGGCCGGTGCTCTTTTTCATAAGCCTTGCCCTTAACGTTGCAATGGCGGTTTTGATGTTCTATGTGTTCGCAAAAAGGCGCAACACTGTTGATAACATTCCATTGATAAATTACGATATCGACGACGATATGGATTTGGGCGATTACGATATCGAGGACGATGATAAATAACTGAAACTTGCCCGGAAGGTTATAAACCAGCCGGGCTGAAAGACTTTCTCGAGGTGACGGTTTAATTATGGATGAAATGACTAACAACTGGAAAAGAACAGAATACGAAACTTGGGAAGAGGCCTTCCATGGCCTTGCCCCGGCGGTAAGGCAGCAATCCGTCCGCGTTGCCGCCTATACCCAGGCACTTTATGTCCAGGCCTGCGAACTCGGCTTCGGCAAAGAAACAAGGGATGGCGCCGAACGCATGAAAGGCAAATATGCCGATCTTGCTTATAAATGCGGCATGTATCACCAGCTCGGCAAAGCGCTCGTTCCTCCGGAATACCAGGTTTGGAACGATGCCTTCACCGAAGAAGAAAAGGCGGTATATAAAAAATATACCACCGATGGCCGAATCCTTGTTTCGACCCTCCAGGAACTCGGCGAAAAAAAGCGCGGCGAAAAAAAGGCGGACTTCGCCGAACAGCCCACAAAAAATATCCCCTGGCTTATGATAAGGGAAAGCTGTGAACAGCATATGGAACGCTGGGACGGAAACGGATATCCCGCCCAAAAAAGCACCACAAATATAAGCCCCGTTGCCCAGATAGTCGGCCTTGCAAAAGAACTGGATCGCCTTGCTTCCGAAACCAAGTCCGAAGATCCCTTTGCCGAAGCGATGCAGATCCTCATTGCCCAGTCCGGCCATGCGTGGAACCCGGCTCTTATAAGCGTGCTCGAATCTGCCCGTTCAAAATGCCGTGCCGTATATAACAAATACATATATTATACTGTTGCGGTTCCCAAAACCGTTCCGCTGGTCGATAAAAGAAAAGACCGCCCCATGGGCCTTAAATATCGCCCCATGATAAGCAACACCGCCGGCAACGTTGTCGCATACGAAGCCGTTCCCTGGTTCGGCGGCATTCTCGGCCGTTCGGGCGAAACCGAACCCGCTTCCGCGGTTGAAGAAATGCTTATCCGCAAAAAGATGGTCGAATCCGTTTCTCAATATTTCCTTTATGAAGCGGCGGATGCGGTCCTCCGTATCGAAAACTGCAAGCTCAATCTTCAGTATGTTCTGCTCCAGATGATGCCGAGCTTTTATCAGCTTAACACCCAGCTCCAGAACTTCAACCAGCTTTTCAAGGATCAGCCCATCCCGAAAGAAAAGCTTTTGCTCACCGTTCCGGCTGATTTGGTTGCGAATGCAAACAAAAACACAACAGCCTTGATAGAACGCTATATCCGCAATGGGGTCCGCCTTGTGCTCGATGGCTATGATCCGGAAAAACAGGGCGAAAAGCTCCCGGTCGAAAAACTCAAATCCATGGGCTTTGTCTATGTTCGCTTCGCGCCGGAACTCCACCTTAAACAAGAAACCGCAAATGCAATGAATGCCCTTCGGGCCGAAGGCTTCGATCTTATCGGCGCCGGCGCCGACAGCCACGATATTGTCGGCTGGCTCGAAGCCTGCGGAGTTTCTTCCATGAGCGGAACTATCTCCGGCGTAATGGTGAATGAAGACGAGCTTATAAAAGATTCCCTTATAAGGGAGAGGTAAGCTCATGAAGCTCGAAAACCTGAATCCTTTCCACCGAAAGGAAGAAAAGCTCGAAACTTATCTTATTGCGGCGGATAACCCCGTCGGCAAAAAGCAGCTTCGTCCGATCTTCCGCCGCAAGCGAAGCGGCGAAGTCCTTACAAGGGAACAGGTATCCGCCATCAAGCGCGGCAGAAAGATCCTCCGCCGCGAAATGAAGGAACAAGGCCTTAAGCGCCGGATAGATTTTGAATTGACCGCCACCAATATGGGCCTTTATTTCGATAAAAAAGGCCTTCTCTGGCCGTTCTTTCTCTGGCTTATCAAAGATAACACCGTGCTCAAGGTTCTTGCAACAACCGCCGTGCTCACAACAGCAGTAACCGTTTCCGTTCCCGTTGTGCAGCAGGTAATAGAGTATCTTACGGAATATATCGACAAAATCGTTGAACAAAGGGTCACCGAATATCAGGAAAAAGAAGTCGATCGCTTTACCATAAGCCTTTCGGATGATATGTTCAATTCCGGCTTCACCCTGAGCGAAGACTTCACCTTCGAAAACGCCACGAGCCAGCTTGTGGCTATGTCCGTTGAAGGCGTTCCCTGTATCTCCATTCGCGATATCCCGCTGGATGTAAACGAAGGCGAAGGCCAGTATCCCGATAACAGCTTTTTTGCCTATACCTTCTATTGCCGCTATGAAAGCACCGAACCCGATCCCATAAACTATTATTGGACCATCAATATCACTAACCAGACCGAAATCCCCATGGTGGATCCCGAAACCGGCGAAGAAACCATCCGCCTTGTTTCGGATGCAATATGGGTAATGGTTTTTGAAGATAACGAAATGCTGTTCTATGCAAAACCCGGCGAGGATGGCAAAATCGAAGTCCTTCCCGAAAGGGAATACGACCCCGAAACCGGCGAAGAAATAAAACCGAAGCTGGCTTACGAAGGGGCACCGATGATCGATTTTTCAAAGAACCCCGAAAGCCAGTACGAGATTATCCAGGACGGCGAATATTTCGATTATTATCGTATAGCTCCGCAAAATTACCTCACCGATACCGTTGTGGCAAACGGAATGATGCTTGGGGTCGAACCTTTCGATATAAGCAAACACGATCCCACCGTTCCTTATGACCCCGAAAACCCCAACGGAATCCATAAATATACCGTCGTTATCTGGCTTGAAGGCGATGACCCCGAATGCACAAACGAACTCATCGGCGGCAAAATCGGCCTCAACTTCCGCATCCATCTCGAAGAAGATATGCCCGATGGCGTATATCCCGATGATGACGAAGAAGCGGAAGAAATTCCGGATGATACCCCCGGTATGGAAGAACTTCCGGAAGATACCCCCGGCGGGGAAGGAATCCCAGAAGAATAAGCGCCCCTTGTCAAAGGGGAGAGGGCCGCGAAGTGGCGAGGGGATTCATTAATTGCCTCCCCGCTAAACCGTAGGGAACGGTCTTTATCTGACACCCCGAATCTTTGATTTGGCTGGTGGAAGATATGCTGTGCAGACCGTTCCGCTTCTCGGAGGGCGAAGCCCGTGGCAATCCCCTGTCCGGTCATTGCACACCCGCTGAAAGCGGGTGTGGCAATCCGTTTCCTCGCAGTTACCCCGAAAGGGAATAAAAAAGGCGCACCGCGGCCGAAAAACCCCCGGCTGGCGCAGCTGCGCCATGTGTTCCCCTTGGGAACACATGATAACGTTTGTTTTCCGCAAGCGGAAAAAAGCCAAGGCTTTTGCCGCCCTGCGGATTGCAATAGCTCCGGCGGGAGCAAAACACGCAGAAAAATTTATGAAAGGAATGAAAAAAAGACAATGGTAAGTAAAACACAAGCCAGACGTCAGCGCGATATCAAATCCAAATTGATGGCAGCGATCGCAATGCTGCTTGTATCCTCCATCATGATGGTATCCTCCACTTACGCCTGGTTCACACTTTCCACTGCTCCCGAAGTAACCGGTATCACCACTGCGGTAGGTGCTAACGGTAACCTCGAGATGGCACTTTTGCCCGAGACCGGTCTTTTGACCGATATTACTTCTGCGGCCGGTGACAGCGTTCTTGCGGATGACCGGCGAAACGTAACCTGGGGCAACCTTGTTGACCTCAGCAACAGCACTTTCTATGGCATGAATGACATTATTCTCTATCCTTCTGCTTTGAATGTTGCAACTTGGGAAGAAACGGGCGATGATAAATATAACCCGGCTTCCTTGGCAGAGGCACTTCTTAAAACTCCTTCTTATGGTGCAGATGGACGTGTTGCAGAACTGCTTGCAAATACTGTAACAAGCACTTATGACAGCACTGCGGATAGCTTCCCGCAGAACAATGAATACGGTGTTCGTGCAGTAGGTGCCGCTTCCGGTATGACCGATCGTCAGCTTGCATACCGTAACTATCGTTCTGCAGCAAGCACCGCTATGGCGCAGGCAAAAGTTTATGCGTCCCAGTCTCTTAATACCAACGGCGCATCCCTTGCAAACATTGCAATGGCACATGCTGTTGATGCCAATGCAACTCATACTCAGGAAGATGTAGCTTCTCTTAAAGCTATCGTAAACGATCTTCTTGGAACGACAGAGAAAACCGGCGTTCTTCAGTATATAGAAGAGGCGTATATCAACTATATCATTGCTCTCGGAGCTTCCCAGAAATCTGTTGAGGCTAATATTGATGATACCAAATACAAAGCATTCCAGAGCGCTGTAACCAGTGCAACTGATGCTGATGAAGACGGAATGAAAATCGACGATGTCGTTGCTCTTCTTAGTACCCATTCTGTTACTCTCCCTGAGGTAATAGGAGGTGCAATTGAAGAACTGATTAAAACCAGAGGAACTGTTGCAACCGCGCTGGAAGAACTGAACAATCTTACCGGAGAGACAATTACCTGGGCTCAGATCAGCACACCGCTTAATAAACTTGCTGTTACCGAAGCTATGGAAGTAAACGACATTCCTGTAAGCGATATAAAAGATAATATGAGTGAGCTTGTAAGCTCTGTTACCAGTGGCGGCGGTCTTACCGTCACCATGAGCACCGGCGGCGGTGTTTATGCGGATATTGCAGACCACTGCGGAAACTATAATGCTAACATCACTATCGAAAATGTTTCTTACGGTGGAATAACCCTTGACAGCATGCCTGCACGTATGCAGACTAATACTTCTGTAAATCCTGTTTATCTTGAAGCTTTTGGTCTTGCTGTTAATGCTGCGGAAGCACCTGTAAACGATACCGAAAACGGAGCAGGTCAGGTTATGCCGATTTCTGAAATGTATGGTTATATTATCGACCTTGCATTCAGAACCAATGCCGCAGAGTCTAATCTTCTCCTCCAGCAGAACGGCGTTGACCGTATCTACTCCACCAACCAAAACGGTGTTGAGCAGACTGTTGGAGAAGGCGAAAATAAACAGACTGATACCACTATGGGTAACGGCGCTACTATGAGTTTCACTTCTACTGAGGCAAGCTTTACTGAGGCACAGGTAAAAGAACTTATGAAAGCCATCCGCATCATATTCTTTGATCCTGATACCAGAGGTGTTGTTGCAACCGCAAAACTTGACGTTGCAAATGCTACCACTGTTGGTACTGAAGTTACCGCAAAAATTTACATCTACACCATAAGCGGAGGATCTTCTTATGTTCCTGTAAGCGAAGGTGCAACTCATAAAGAAGTGACTACAACTACTTATGAAGAAGCAACTGCTGAGCAAAAAGCTGATGCGAATATAACCCTTTATGCTGACAATCAGGGTACAAAGACGGTAAGCCGTACTGATGAGACTTATAACGCTGAAAGCGTTTACTATGTAAAAGTTACTAATACCACCTATGAACCCGTAACCGCAGGCGCAACTGACGGTACCCATAAACTGGTAAACGCAGGCGCTGAAGTTCCTTCCACTGATAATGTCATTATGCCACTTAATCAGAATGTTGCAACAAAACTTTCTGTTCTTGTTTACCTCGATGGTAACAACATCGAAAACAAAGATGTTGCATATTCCGGAGGCACTTCTGTAACCGGCACTATGAACCTTCAGTTTGCTTCTTCCGCAAACCTTGTTCCTATGGAATATGCTTCTCTTATGGAGCAGACCGGTACTACCACAGCAACCACCTACACTGTAACCATTGATGGTACTGCACAGGCTACTGGTGCAACTGCAAATACTGCATACACCTATACTCTTACTAATAGTGCAGAAGTAACCTCTGTTTCCGTTGGAGGAACTACTTTAACTGCTGGTACTGATTACACTGTAGCTGATGGTGTTCTTACCATTCCTGCAGAAAAAGTTACCGGAAATATTGTAATTAATACTTCTGTAACTGGAACCCCTTAATTCCCGAATAATTTAATTATTCACCCCTAATTTATTCTTCAATCCGCCCCGGGTTTCGGGGCGGATTGAAGGGATCATTCCGCATTGCGGAAAGCAAATACATATCGTTTTTTGAAAAAAACGATATAGAAAGGAGCCGCCCATTGAAACGACAGAATTCTGTTGCTGAAAAAACAAAAAAACAAAGAAAACGAACCGTAATTTATCTCTATATGCTGTTTATCCTGCTTTCGCTGCTTGTGGGCGTTTCCTATACCTGGTTCACTTTAACAAGAACCCCAAGGGTAAGCAACATGAACGTTTACATAACTTCCCAACCCGGCCTCGAAATGTCTTTGGATAAAGAAGAATGGGTGCTCCAACTTGATTTTTGGGATATTGTAAACGCAACAACCCCCCTTGATGAAGAAAAAGAAAAACCCGTTCTTCTGCCCGTAACCTGGTCCGAAGAACAGCAAAGCTTTTTTGCCGCCGGATATGGCTTGGATGGAAGGCTGCTCGATTATGAAGATTGGCAGCCCATGACCGATGACCGAAACGCCAACAAACAAAATTCCGATGGCTATTATATAAAAGCAACTTTCTATATCCGAAGCGGAATGCCCGCGGATATATCCCTTTCTCCGGCGGTCGAAGTCAACGAAGGCGTCGATGGCTCCGGAACTTACGTGCGGGGCGTTCCCGTCTGGAACCCCGGCTATTACGAAAAGCAGTATGACGAAGAGGGAAACGAAATAGGAGAAAAATTAGTCGGCTTTGGCCATGATAACGGCGGCCAGGGCGCAGAAAACGCCATCCGGCTCGGCTTTCGAATAACGACCCTTGTTCAGGATGAAGAAGGAAATTACCTTCCAGATGAAGAAAAAGAACCGGAATTTTTCATCTTCGAACCAAACTGCGACCTCCATATTGATGGAACCAAAGGCTATATGCCGACGGCGAGCATTGATGGAACCGAGCTTTTGATCGATAAAGATCATCTTATCTTACAAACCGCCTCCACTTGGGAAGAATCCGACCCTATCGAAAACGGTGTCGTCATACATACCCTCGGCGAATTTATCGATCCGCAAAAGCTCTTTTCGCTGAAAACCGGCGAAATAGTGCAAATCGAACTTTATGTCTGGCTCGAAGGTCAGGATATGGATTGCGCAAACCAAAGCAGCAATGCTCATATCCAGGCCAATATCCAGTTTGCCGGAACGACGGAATCCCAATCCGGCATGATCGAAATCGAAGAATAATCGCAGTAATTTGCAATCGCAGAGTATTGCTTTTATATATAATCTAAAAGAAAAGAAGGGAGCAAACCCCCATGAAAAACGAAAAAGAAAGGACCGCAGTACCCAGCCCCGCAGAAGCGGAGGGCGAAGTTAAAGTTGTGGAAGAAGAAAGCAAAGGCAAACGCATTCTTAACACCATCGTGAATGTCATTCTTGTTCTTGCAATCGCTCTTGCGGCAATCTGCACCTATGTTTCCTATGTTTCCACCTCCGGCAACGGCGTCCCGAATGTCTTCGGCATCCGGATGTTCTCCATCCAGACCGAATCTATGTATCCGACCCTTTTGCCCGGCGACCTTATTTTCGACGTGGGAGTTAAAGACCCCGGCGAACTTCGCAAAGATGATATCATAACCTATTGGACCGTTATCAACGGCGAACGAGTTCTCAACACCCATAGAATCTTCGAGATTTATGATGGCGGCGGCTATCTTATCTTCGCCACCAAAGGTGATAACAACACCTCCGCCGACCCTCTTACCGTCCACGAATCCGAAATTGTCGGTAAATATGCCTTCCGCGTTGCTGGCATCGGCAAAGTTTTCGATTATTTGCAGACAAGCACCGGCTTCCTTATCGTTATCGTTATCCCGGTGTTCCTGTTCTTCCTGTTCCATCTTGTTCAGTTCTTCCGCGTTCTCTTTGAATACCAGAACGTCAAAAACCGCATCAAATTCGAACAGGAACGTGGCCGCACCGAAGACCTTATCGAAGAACAGCAGAAAAAACAGCAGCAGCAATTGGATGCCCAGGCCGAAGCCCGCGCAAAGATGGAAGCCGAAATTCGCGAACGTCTGAGAGCGGAAATCATGGCTTCCATGGCCGCCCAGCAAGCGGCACAGCCCGCACCCGCACCGGCAGAACCCGCACCGGCTCCTGTTGTTGAGCAACCCGCTGCACCCGCTGCTCCTGTTGCTGAGCAACCCGCTGTACCGGCGCCTGTCGCTACCGAACAGCCCACAGAGGAGCTTGCTGCGGAAGAAATAACCGAAGAACCCGCCGCAGAACTTGTTGCCGAAGAAGTTGCGGAAGAAACCGCAGAAGAAGCTCCCGCAGAGGAACCCGCAACCGAGGAACCGGCAGAAAAAACGGAGGAAGCAGTCGAAGTCTGATTATCCTTCGAAGAAAATAGGAGAGAAGCATGAATAATTTCTTTAACTATTTTACAGAGGATATAGGGCAGGTTTTCCAGGCATTTGTTGACGTCATAAGCGCCGTCTTCAATTTCCTGAACTACCTGTTCAACTTCCCCATGCGAATGAATATTATCAAAAGCCACAGCGATTCTTTCAGCACAACCGATTGGGTCATGCTGCTTGTTGCAAATATAATGATCGTTGCGCTTTGCTGTTTGATAATTTATTTCATCGGCAAACTTATCCGAAAAATCTTTTTCGGCGGAATTTCCCGCAAGGAATACGAAAAAATGGCCGCAGAAGTTCGCACCCTTCGGCGCGATCTTCTCCGTTCCAATTATGAAAAAGATAAGATCCTTGCCATGAAAATGGGCGATCGCGAACCCCTTGATGAAGAAGAAAACCCCGAAGGCGAAGAGGAATCCGAAGGCGAACCTTCCGAAGAAGGCGAAGAAGCCCTTGTTCCGGTTTCAAACCGCAACACTTTCGAATCCCCCTGTGTGGATCCTTCCGAAAGCCGCTTCTTCCGCCTTACCAATGTCGATAACTATTATAAAACCGAATACGTAACCCCGACTTATGATAACGAAATAACTCTCGAACAGTTCTGTGAACAGTTCAGAAAGTTTGCCGCTTCCCAATTAAAGCTCTATTATGATCTTGATATGATGCGCTATTTTATCGCATCCCTCGGAACAAGCCGTATCATAATCCTTCAGGGTATTTCCGGTACAGGTAAAACCTCGCTTCCCTATGCCTTCGGCAAATTCGTACAAAAGGATACGACCGTTGTTTCCGTCCAGCCTTCCTGGCGTGAAAGAACCGAACTTTACGGCTATTTCAACGAATTTACCAAAAGGTATTCCGAAACCGAATTCCTTCAGGCAATTTATGAATGTAACTATTACCGCGACCCCCACCTTGTTATCCTCGACGAAATGAATATCGCCCGTGTCGAGTATTACTTTGCAGAAATGCTCTCGATTCTCGAAATGCCCCTTCAGGAAGAATGGAAGGTCGATATCGTAACCGCCGTTTGGGATAACGACCCCTGCCTTATCGAAGGCGGCAAAATCCAGATAACAAATAATATGTGGATCATCGGCACCATCAACAACGATGACTCCACCTTCGCCGTCGCGGATAAAGTTTACGACCGTGCTATCCCCATAGACCTCGACAGCCGTGCCGATGCATTCGAGTGCGAAATGACCCCGCCGGTCTATGTTTCCACCGATCATCTCAACGCCCTTTTCGATGAAGCAAAGAAAAACTACCCCATCTCGCAGGAAAGCCTTGATAAGCTCGAACTTATCAATGCCTATCTTATAAAAAACTTCCGCCTTGCCTTCGGTAACCGTATCATGAAACAGATAAGGGATTACGTCCCCTGCTTCATCGGCTGCGGCGGAACCGAAATCCAGGCCATAGATTTTATCGTCGCCAAAAAAGTTCTTCGTAAGTTCGAATCCTTAAGCCTTGGCTTTATGCGGGATGAACTTACCAAGTTCAGCACCTATCTCGATAAAGTTTTCGGCAAAAACTCCATGGCAATTTGCAAGGATTATATAGAGCAGCTTAAAAAGAATATGTAATTCTCCATGAAAGGAGAGATAACGCGTGGCAGCTTCCACAAAGAAAAACGCCGGTGCAGCCGGAGCAAAAAAGAAGGATTCTCTTATTGATCCTCTTTATCAAAAATACACCAAAAGTGTCATAAGGGCTCTTGGCAGCACGGAATTCTATGAATTTTTCATGGATGCTGTTTCCCATGCGGAAAACCAGTTCCAGTTTTCAAACAGAAAAATGGAAAAAACCGTCGATTTAAGCTGGGTCGATATGATCGAAGAAAGCCTTCCGGCTATCCAGAACATTGTTTCAAGCCCAAGGAACATTATTCGCGAAGATGAACTTATCGTAAACGTCGCAAACGCAAAAAAAGCCGGCGCAGATGTTGTTCGCCATCTTTCCCAGCATGCGGCCCTTGTCGAAAAATTCGATGAGCAAACCGGCGATGTGCGCCCAAGCAAGCTGATGCAAAAATACCGCGAAGACAGCGTCGGTCTTTATGAAAACCGCCTTGTCTTCACCGCGATGGAAGCGGCCTATCAGTTTGTCAAAATCCGCCACGACGCTTTGTTCAGTGCCATGAGCGATGAATTCGGCGCAAAGCTAAAGGTCGATTCCACTATGGAAACCGCAACCGAACTTGTTCATCTTGATATGTATATGCATATCAAAGAAATCGACAGCGCCATCGAAACCGATGATAAAAACAGCGACGTTTTCGGAAAAATCTCGAAAATTTACCGAATTTTAAGCGTTCTTATGCAAAGCCAGTTTGCCCAGCAAATGGAAAAACTGCCGCGAACAAAGGGCGCGATCACAAAAACCAATATTCTTAAAAAGAACCCCAACTACCGCAAAATCGTTGCCCTTCTCGAATTCCTCCGAAGCTATAACGATATCGGCTATACCATCAAGGTTGTTGAACAAAATCCCCAGATAAACGAGGTTATGCAAAGGGATATTTATCACAACGTCCTTTTCAATTACCTTATTTTGAAAGGCTATCTCGAAGATGAAAAAGACCGCCGCGTTCCCGCTCCTTCAAGAAGCAAAAAACGCGCCCTTAAACCTAAGTTCGTAAAAGAAATAATCGAAGAACTTACCGAAGATTACGACCTTCCGGATATCGAAATCCGCAAGGTGCTTATCGAAGAACTTACCAAAGAACAGCTCATGCTCGAAGAAGAAGCCGAACGCCGCCGCCTTGTCGAAGAACAGGAACGCCGCAAAAAAGAAGAGCAGGAACGCATCAAAAGGGAAGAAGCGGCCGAAAAAGAACGCATCAAAAAAGAAAAAGAAGCCGAAAAAGAACGTCTCCGCCTCGAAAAAGAAGCAGAGGAACAGCGCCTTCGCACCGAACAGATGGAACGCGAAGCCGAAGATCGCCGCCGCTGCAAACTCTTCCAGCAAGAACTCGATTGGTTCAAAGAAAACTTTGACCAAAGGCTCCAAAATCGCGAAGCGGCCGTTGCAAAACGCCTCGAAGAAATCAAAGCCTTCGAAGAAGCAAAACGCCTTGCCGAAGAAGAAAAACAGCGAAAAGCCGCCGAAGAAGAACGTCTTCGCCTCGAAAAAGAAGCCGCCGAACAGCGTGCTCAGCAAATTCTTGTCGAAAAACAGGCCGAAGAAGAACGCCGTCTCGAACTCTTCCAAAGTGAAGTCAGACATCTTTTCGAAAATCTTGAAAAAAGCCTTGCCGAAAGAGAAAAATCTTCCGCCGCTTATGAAAAAGAAATGGCCGCCTTTGCAGAAACCGCAAGGCTTATGGAAGAAGCCGAACAGCGCAAAATCGAAGCCGAACAGCAAAAACGCGAAGCCCGCGAAAAATTCCGCCTCGAAAGAAAACTTGCGGAAGAAGCAGCCCGCCTTGAAGAAGAACGCCTTCGCGAACAGGACGAAAAAGATACCGCCCAAACCGAACCCTTCCGCGAAGAAATCGTCGTTTTCCTCAATTCGCTTGAAGAAAGGCTTGCCCTTCGCGAAGCAGAAAACCGCCGCATAGCGGCCGAAAAAGAACAGCGCGAGCTTGAACGCCGGCGCCGCCTTGCCGCCCGCGCCGCAAGAAGATAAGCAATAACAAAACAAAAGCCGCCGTATGGAACAGCAAAAAAACGAGGTAACGCCTATGACTAAAATTTATATCAAGTTAATAGCCATGGCCCTGGCGCTGATCCTTTCGGTTTCGGTGGTCATAATGTCCTCCTATGCATGGATGGTCCTTTCCGGGAACCCAGCCGTTTCCGGGATCCAGGTTGCCATCGGCGGCGGCAACACAATTCTTATTGCGCCCAACCTTACCGAAGAAGCCGAAGACGGAACGCTTTATAACTATCCGGGTTATTTTTCCGATAAGATGAATTTTGCAATGCATGATTCCTATGACTATCTTTCCGATCTCGGCGGGCTTTCGCCCGTTTCAACCTCCAACGGAATAGATTGGTTCCTTTCCGAAAAAAAGATTGACAGCTTTCTCGAATATGCAAATCTCCCTTCCGGCGATGAAAAGCTTGAGGATGGAAGCTATATTTACCTTGATTTTTGGGTCGTTTCCCCAAGCGGGGATTATACTCTCCGCGTTTCCTCCGGCGATGAAGATTCCGGCGGAAGCTTTGTTATGGATATCCTTTCTGTTGAACAAAGCGATAACGAAACCGGCTATACCCTTGCTGAACCCGAAAGCAAAGCCGCCGCCGCGGTCCGCATCGGTTTTCTTGCAAACGATACTCAGCTTACCGATGATACCATGAAGTATTATACCGAAAGCTATTATTTTGATGAACGCTTCACCGCCCTCAAAGGCTGGTATCAGGAGCCGAACACCGGCACCATCTATCTCGAAAGCGACAGATTCACTATATATGAACCCAACGGAGATTCCCACCCAGCAAACCCCGAATTTGACGGAAGCTACGTACAGACCTTTCCCCGTTCAACGGACGAAAATTATGATCCGTGGAGCAACCTCACCGTTCAGCTTTCAAGCGGCTGGTCCCTTTCCGAAATCGGCAGCAAAAAGATAGAGGAACAGTTCCGGACCTATCTTACGGGAAAAGAATTTGCCGATGCGCAGGAAGCAATGAACGGTTTTTACGGCAGCTATCTTCAGGGTGTGATTGCGCCGTATGTCACAAAAGGAAGATTCATTGATAATTCTTCCAATCTTGAAACCCTTGTTAAAGTGGCGAATCTTAAAGAATACGCCTTAAAAAACAGCCTTCTTAAAGGTGCAACCGAAGATACATATATAATAAAACTTGAACAAAACGTGCCCCAGCGCATAAGAATGTTCGTCTGGATCGAAGCGGCGGATATGGATTGCGAAGCAATCAAAAACACCGCAAGCTTTGCCGTGAACATCGAACTCGCCGGCGGCAATGAGTAATATATTATGAACGAAAATTTAAAAGAAAAAGATTTTCGCCTTCAAAAGCGGATCAGCGCACTGATAACTGTTTTGCTTGTGATGGCGGTGGGCCTTTGCCTTTATACGGTTATCCAGGTTCTCAGCAACGGCTACGTTAACATCGGCGGTTTTATGATGTTCCGTGTTGTCACCGGAAGCATGGAACCCACCATTCCGGTGGGCGCACTTCTTGTCACGCAGGAAGTGGATATCGAAACCATCGCGGTGAACGATATCGTCTGTTTCCGAACCCAGGTTTCCGAAATCTGGGGCAAAATCGTAACCCATCGGGTCGTCGGAATAACCGAATCCGAACTTGGCGGCATCCTTCTCGAAACAAAGGGCGATGCAAACCTTGTGGCGGATGGCTATTATGTCGATGCTTCCAATTTTGTGGGCAAGGTTATTTGGCATACGGGGGATGACAGCATGTTTGCGGATATATTATCTGTTTTCACAAGCAAAATCGGGTTTTTGGGCTTCATTGTGATCCCCTGCCTTGTGCTCGTTTCGCTTATTATGAAAAACACCGTCGGCAGCATCCGCAGCGAACTCGAAATGATGCTCGAAATCGAACGCCGCCAGGGCCAAAACCCCGAAAAAGAAGAAAACCACTATGAAATAACCGAAGAAGAATATAACGAAATGTACGAAAGAATTCGCGCAGAACTGATGGAGGAGCTGAAAAATCTTGAAGGACTTCAACTTGAACAAACTCAATGTTCTCAAGCAAATGAAGGAACTGAAACTGAATAATAAAGCTTCCAAAGGTGCGCCTTCCGGGGAACTTGCCAAGCTGCAAAAAAGCATCCTTATGCAGGCAAGCCTTGCTCTGCTCACAATCGTGCTCACTGTTGTTATCCTTTTTGCGGTAACTTCCGCCTGGTACACAAACATAGTCCAGACCGGCGGCCTTGTTTTCAATGTGGAATCCTGGGGCTTCAAGGGCGAAGTCATTATAGACGAAACCCCGATAACCGTCGCCCCGGGGGATAGCGGCGCAATTTATCTTACCGCCCAAAACGAAAACGAAGATATAATTGAACTGAACGTCAACGTTCAAAAAACGAAATTCCATTCCGAAATGCAAAAGCGCCTGTTTTTCTATGTTGATGCCCAAACCACCCGCAACGGCGAAACCATGGAGCGGGTTTACGTCAACAGCGAAGAGGATTATACCTATACCCTTTTCGGCAAAGGTTCCTTGACCCTTACGGAAGATGTTGCAAATGCCCCGCGCCTTAAATGGCACTGGGTCTATGACCTTCTCGGGTATTACGTCCTCGGAACTCAATTAGAAGATGGAACCGTTAAGGTTAAGGAATACCTCCGCCCCATCGAATATGATCTGGATAGTGCAACCTTCAGTATTGTCGGAGAAGACGGAGATTTGCAAGTGGAACTTATCACCGTTGACGGAACCACCACCGTTGCCCAATTCCTTACGGAACTTTCGGAAAAAGACGGATATGAAGGAACCCTTTCCTTTGAAGAAGGAACAGCCGCCAACGCCGGGGTATATTATGAAATTTCAGCACCGGATTCTGATGGCTGCGGAATATATGCATATCTTTGCACCTATTCCGAAATCGAAACGGCAACGGATTGGGATACCGAAACGGGCGAGCTTGCATATACCGCCGCGAACAATCCGGAGAGTACCGAGATTGATACATCACAAATAATACATGAAGCAGATATCAATATTTCCGCACAAAAAAGCTATATTGAGCCGACGGCCGTAAGTTCTGCCGAAGATTTGCAAAACGCTATCGATAGCGGAAATACTGCGGTTTTAAGCCTCGAAAACGATATATCTATTACAAAGATGCTCACCATTCCCGAAGGCAGCGATGTTACTATCGACCTTAACGGAAAGACAATAACAAGGGAGGAAAATACCACTTCCATCGAAGCAAAACCCGGCAGCTCCCTTACTTTTATAAATACTTCCGAAGAAAGAGGAAAAATTGTTTCCACAGCCCAAAATGCAACCAATGCCGCAATCAGAACCATCGGAGCCGAACTTAATATGAACGGCATTGATATAGAAGGTTTCGGATACGGGGTTTTCGTTGGCGACAGTCTTAATAACAATACTGCCGATTCAACTGTTCGCATGGTGGATTGTAAAATAACAAATGTACCGGTTTGCGCCGTGTTTATCTATGGTAACGGGGCAGCCTCGGAACAAAAGACCCAGATTGTTATAGAAAGCTGTACCCTTGAAAGTGATGGAATAGTGCTTTGCGGCAACGGAAGTACATCCGCAACTGATGCAAGATGGGGTACCGATATCCAGGTTTTGAACAGTACTTTAATCAGTAATTCTTTGGAGGGCGGTGCCGCTGTCTATCATCCCCAGAAAAACAGCACTCTTACCATTTATAAAAGCACGCTTTCAGGATATACCGGTGTTGTAGTCAAAGGCGGTTCGGTAAATATTATCAATTCCACCGTAACCGGTAACGGCGAAACGGCAAACCCTGCGGCGTTCACAGGCAGTGGATTTGCCGATACTGCTGATGCAATCTATATTGAAACGAACTATGGATTCCCTATATCTGTTGAAATAGATTGCGGAACAAATATGGTCACAAGTATAAATGGAAAATCACTCCAGGTTTATGAAGAAAGTGCATCGCAGGTCAAAATAAATATAATAAGCGGTATATTTGATGAAAACCTGCCCGAAAAATATATAAACAGCAATTCAACGCAAACCATTGATGAAAGCGGAACTTCAATAGTTTCTGTCAATGCCTCAACCACCGAATAATTTTTAAGCCCCGCAAAGGAGAAACCGAAAAATGAACCCTAAAAAAATGAATAGCACCCTGTGGTATTCGCTGGGTTTGGTTTTGCTTCTTTGCGTGGCCTTTCCCGTGCTCGCTGTGGGAACAACCTTTGCCCGATACCGCACGGATGCCGATTATCCGCTTGTTTTCGAAGTAAAAGAAAATGCAAAAGTGTATCTCGGCAATATCACGGTGCTTTCGGAAGAATCCGAATCGGAAAAAGAAGAAATAACCTTTGCCGAAGCCGAAACTTTCTCATGGCAAAGAGAAGGGAACACCGCCGCCCTGACTCTTACCGTAGCGAATGGCAAAACCGTAACGGAAAGCGAAGATAAAACTATTCGCGTTCGCCTTTGCGTGATCGGCGGGGCCGGCCTTTGGCAAAAGGATGGAACAGCCGAAATAAGCCTTGTCCTTCCGGCGGAAGAAGGTTCGGAAGAACCCGAAACCATAACGGCAACCGCAAAGACAATAAATCCGGGCACCATTCTTCACAGCGAATATGGCGATGGCTGGGTTTTCACCTTTGTTGATGAAAACGGCAAAGAGCTTTTCTGGGATCTCAAAGGCGGCGAATTCTCATACGTCACCTTTAAGATAACCGCAAACGTTTCACAAATCGAAAATTCTTCTCAGCTCGAATACAGGGTAACTGCGGAAGTTATAGAATAATAATTCAAAAAAACAACAAGGGAAAGGGGGAAGCAATAAAAAAACATGTTTAACAACAAAATAAAAATATATTGCCTTCTTCTTGCCTTGCTTGTCTGCACCGCAAGCGCGGGCCTTTCCGTCGGCAATACCTATGCCCGCTATAACAACACCGTTGCGGTCCGCACCGTTCTCGAAGCACCTTCGCCCGAAATGGAAAGCAACTGCCTCGCTATGAAAAACGCCCCGCCGGTAACGGTGCTCCTTGGTGATCTTTCTCTTGAAGGCGCAAACCCAACCCAAATTTCCTTTTCGGTAAAATCCGCCGCGGATGCCGAAAGGTCGCTTATCTGGGCGATAAAAGAAACGGGCTATGCGGATTATATAACCGTAAAAGCCGTTTCCGGCGGAAGCGAACTCACCGCATCAAACAAGCTTGCCCTTAAAGCAAACGAACCCGCCGAAATAACCCTTACAATAACGCCGACTTCCTTTGCCAAAACCCAGATTCACGAAGAAATCGAAATAAACGTCGCCGTGTCCTTCGGCGATTTGCAAGGCACCTTCCGGGTAATTGTTCCCAAAGTGACCGAAAGCTCCGGTTCACAAAGCGGTTCGGCAAATTCACCCGAAACAGGCGAAGGCGAAAACACCGGTTCCGAAGGCGAAACCGGCGAAGATATCGTAACCCCCATCGAACCCGAATCTCCTTCTGAAGGCGAAACCGAACCGGGAACCGAAACCGAAACCGGCGATGCGGGCGTCACCGGCGAAAAAACCTTGCCGCAAACGGGCATAACCCAAAATGCTCTTTCAAAAATAACCCCCTCCTTTACGGGGATAAATGCCCCGGCCACTGAAGGCGAATCTGCCGAAGCTGCAGCGGATCAAGAAGCCGAAGCTTCCGAATCCACCGAAACCGGCGAATCCACTGAATCCGCCGAAAACACCGAACCTTCCGAAGGAACCGAATCGGAAGAAGCCGAAGGTTCTTCTCCTCCCGAAGTCGAATCCGAAGATTTCTCCGGCGAAAACCAATACGAAGCCGGTTCTTCCGAAAGCTGGCTTGGTTCCGAACTGAAGATAGAAACGGTTAAAATTTTCGGCCAAAAACAAAAACTTCCCGCAAAGCTCACCCGAACAAGCGGAACAACCGCAATAAAGCTTGGGCTCGATAATGGCGGAACCCTTGCCGCTTTTCCGGATTACACCCGCTTCAGCTTTGATAACGGCGCAAGCTGGTATATTTCCTCTAACGGCTATATCCCGCTTTTCGCCGCAAGCGAAATAACCGGTTCCCTTCTTCTCGATTTCAGCAACGCGAACCTTAGCGAAGCATCTTCCTTCGTTCTTGCAGTCGAAGCTTTCTCCGGCGAAACTTCCGTTGGCTATTCTAAAACCGAAACGGCCTTCGCCGCAATGGAACCTTACAAAACCGCCGTTCTTTCCGAAAGCCTGCCCATGCAGCTTGCAGAAGAATCAGAAGCGGAAGCAGAATCCGAAACCGAAGCGGAAACCGAAGAACCTCCCGTATCCGAACAAAAAAGCAGGATTCTTGCCGCGGGCGAATCGCTCGAAATAACCTTCCCTGCGGAATGGATTTCTCAAAACGGTTCCGGCTATTCTCTCGAATATACCGTCGATTTTTTAACCCTCAGTATAAACGAACCAAAGGAACTGGTTTACAGCCGGGTGATTCCTTCGGATGAAGCCAACAGCGGAATTTCGGCAATATACACGGCGGATGCTGAAAGCAAAATCCATAACCTTGTTATAAAGGCAGAAGAAACCCTTACCCCTCTGGCGGGAACTTACGTAGTTGATTTAAAATGGAATTACGAAGGAATCTGTTTTTACGAAACCAAGATAACCTTTTTCATAAATTATTCAGCGCAGACGGCTTTTCCGTCTGGCAGTTAGGAGGTGCCTAACAAAATGACAGAAACACAAAAAAGAATCGAAGCGTATAAGGCGGCCCTTCCCGGGCTGAAGGAGCGTGTTTTGGCGGTGGCTCTTCTTTTGGTGGTGTCCATTTCCATGCTCACTTCGGCTTCCTTTGCATGGCTCACAATTTCAAGAAGGCCGGAGGTAACGGCTGTCAGCACCAACGTTGCTGCCAACGGCAACCTTGAAATTGCGCTGGCAACCAGTAACGAAGAGCCGGCTGAGTCCAAAGTGGGTGATTCCAGCGCGGCGAAAGACCAGAGCGTGACGGCTGCCAACATCACTTGGGGTAACCTTATAAATCTGTCTGACGATTCTTATGGCCTTGAGAATTTAACATTGCAGCCGGCACAGCTTAATACGGCAGCATTGCTTACAAGCCCTCTTTACGGCGCAGTTTACACATCCGATGGACGAGTTGAGAGATTGACAAGCAATTTTTCTTATACTTCATGGATACCGCCAGAAGGGAATTTGCCTGGATATTTTGGTATTACAAACAATCTTGGAGTAAGAGCGATTTCGTCAACAAAAATAGAGGCGCAAGGATTCACTGCGGATTATCTGGAACTTAAAGATGCAGCCAGCAGTGCAAACGCTCGCGCAGCAGGTCAATATACTGAAATAACTCAAAATGCTGAGTGGATGAACTCTTTAGCCAACATGGTTGGAATTCATATGACTGCAAACTTGAATTCAGAGGATAAATATATTAACAGGGAAGTAAGTTCAGAAGATCTTAACTCTTTGATTGCAATGTATGGCGCATTTATAGAAGCTTTTGAAACAGAAGCTCAAGCAATGGCAAACCTTTTGAATCTTGAACTATACCTTGTTTACGGTGGTGACACAACAAAATATTCCACGTATGATATGAATGCCGTTTTGTCGGCAACAAAATTTTCTGGCAATGATTTTATAGCAGCAACCGTGGATGGGAAGACTGTTAAAATCTCGAATTTGAAGACGTTTATAAGCGACTATGATATGCTTAAAAGCCAGAAAATAAAAATGGAAGAAATTGACGCATCCGGTGACCGAAGATGGACAGCAAGTGGATTGAAGGTTTTAATCAATAAGCTTGTTGATATCAACGACTGTCTGTTAAAATTTAATGGAGAACAGGAACAGACAGTTTCTCAATTTATGAATAAATTTAGCAGCAATCCTGTAAGTGCTTTGAACTACATGAACAAAGAGTGTACGGTAACTCTTACAAATGGGGTGTTTTATAATTTTGACCAACGCATAGGCGCAGGTATTAAGATTACGAAGACAGATAACCGTAATGGTAAAATAGGTCTTCCTATAACGGCGACAATGTATGTCAACACCATGAATCTCGGTGAACAAAATGCGACTGTTTATGCCACTCTTATCACAGCTGCGACAACCCCTTCGGAATTTCAGCAAGATCTTGCCTACGCAGATACATTGAATACAGGTGCGGGTGCAGATGTTGGTCAGGCCACGGCACAGGACACTTACGCCCTTGCAATTGACCTTTGGGTACGTACTAACGCCGAGAACAGCTATCTGACGCTGGAGGGAAATGTTCTTACTGAAGAAAATCAGGTCCCTGATACCGGAAGAGATTCAAACGGCAGGGAAGTTGAGCTTTATACACTCACAAGAACATGGGAAGAGGATGTGCAGATAGAAAACGATGATGGTACAACCACCACAGAAAAACAAACGGTCACAATGACCTATGATTTATATAAAACGACCGAGGATGGTACAGTAAAATGGTACGATGCAAATGCTTATAGTGAATTTGCATTGGACGAAGGTGAAAACCCTACCCCGAAAATGAAAACCATTATAACTGTAATCGGTTATGAAGGCGAAAACCGTATTTGGGCTGAAGACGGAAACCTTCTTTCTACTGATGCAACAACCCAGGGCAGCGGCAGTTGCTATGTCTATTATGCAGACAGCCCAGAGGATCAGGCCCGAAGCCTTGAACTTCTGAAGTCTATGAAGGTAGCATTTGTTGATGGAGAAACTGGTCGTCAACTTGCTGTTGCAGAGATGGATACATCCATGTATTATGCGGAAAGTGGCCGAGTAATCGTTCCTCTTGTACTCAGTAACGGCGGCAATATTTCCGAAGGAAATACTGTTCAGGCGATAACAATGCTTGAAAAGAATGTACCGAAAAGGATTACTGCTATTGTGTATCTTGACGGTAATACTCTTTCAAATGAAAATGTTCTTGCAGCAGCGGACATTCAGGGCCAGCTGAACATCCAGTTCGGTAGTAGCCTTGAATTGAAGCCTATAGAAGATGAAGACCTTTCCGTTCAGGAACGCAAAATTTATGCCTCGGTTACTGAGAAAGAGTTCGATTTTGATACTGCAACAGGTCCGATGACCACAAAAGTAATTGTAAATATCGACGGTGAGCAGCCAAAGAACAGCGTAACAGCATTCTTCATGCGTAAAATAAACGCAACTCAGGGTTCGCGCGAGGAGGTAATGACTTTTACTAAAAATGCGGAAGGCGCATGGGAAGCTGATTATACATTTACTGCTCCCGGAAGTTATGTTCTCAGAACGGTTTATATTGACGGTCAGGAATATTTGATTGCTTCTGATCCTCTGCCGGAGGTAAAGGTTAACGGATTTACAATAACACATCTTTCCTGTACTCAGGCGACAGATAACAAAATAAACATTATGACAGCAGACAGTTCCAGCAAAGTGGATCTGACTCTTAAATTTGCGTCAAGTGATGAGGCAAAAATGCCGAAAACTGTTCAGGGAAGATTCCTTCGCGAAGACGGAACAGCTGTAAGTATCAATTTTACCTATAACTCAACCTTGTCGCAATGGGAGGGTTCCGCAACATTCCTTACATCGGGTGACTATACTTTGCAGTATCTTGTTCTGGATGGAGAATATTCTGAACTTCCTGCTGAGTTCTGGCAGACAGCAACAGTATATCTTGGTATGCGCGTTGCGGTTTATACAACAAGCCCTAACGAATTCAAATATTCGCCCAGTGAAATGGAAGATAAAGAGAAACTGCTCAGTATGCAGGTAAAGATCATGGATAACACCGGTGAGGAAATGTTTGGCCTTACCGGGGCAAAACTGACATACAGCCTCAGCACTTCAACGCTTGAAACAATGGATACGGATCTTAAATGGAACCCGGTAAGTGAGCAGTACGAAGGTTATTTGAGAGCAGAGGAATCAGGCGGACCCGGTATATGGGTATTCCGAAAAGTGAGCGTTGGAGGAAATGACATTACAATGGCAACAACCTCGACAACTTTCACAATGATATCTCCCGAACCGCCAAGCTATGCGGGAATTACCAACAAATCTGAATATACCTTTGACCCCACCGGCAATGCGAAGATGGAAGTAAATATCAAACAGTCGGCAACTGCGGCGGTTTGGGCGATAATAACAGACGAAAATGGTAATGAATACGAAGTCAAGGGAACCCCCCTGCCAGCGGATTCGGAAACCACCACATGGCAGTTTGTTATTCCGGATAAAAAAACAGGAAAGCAGATAGGAACCCAGAACGGAATATGGAAAATGAAAGAAGTTCGTGTCTGGAACTATTATGATACCAACGGAAACTATATAACCGAAGAAGACGATTATATGGTTATTACAGAAGTTGCCACTGACCGTCCCGCAATGAAAGTTGTTGAAACCTTTACCGTAAGCTTTGCACCAGGCCAATCCCAAGAGTTCAACGGTGCGTTTATGGAAAACCATGCTATAAGTGGAATCAATGTTGATATCTATGACTGGGAAGACAGGGAAATAAATGTTACGAGCCTTAAGCTTTCTTATAACTACGACGGTGAAGCGAAAAAATATGGTGGTTATACATCAGACGTTGTGAGCCCACAGGATGGTATATTTACATTGGAGTTCGAACCGGATAATAGTGGAACACATTTCATACAAAAAGAATCTCAGTCTGTTCAATTTGCCGGTAATTATACCCCGGCAACATTGACTGTCGTTGCCGGAGGAAGAACCTTGATATATGATGACACTACTACGAATGAACTTCCTGACAATGTGCCGAGCTTTATTGTACGTTCTGTAACGCCTGCGGTTACAATTGCAGGAAGAACCAACCATACCGGAAGTTCCACTAATGATAATACAGTAACAGTTGTTTTTGGCCATTCTACAGAAACAAGTTGCGGTATAACATATCATAACTATTCGCATACGAGTGTTACACTCAATCTTTCCGGGATAGGAAAAGCGGGAAGTGCAACGTTAACGTTTACAGAAAGCAATGGTAATACAGTACAGCTATATACTGGAAAAGATAATAATGGTAAAACAATAGATAGGGTTGATAGTTATTCTTGGGCTACTGACGGTGATTGTTTAAGATGGGTAGGCTATTTGAATCAAGTAACCGGAAACGACAGTATAACACCTGCGGGAACTATTAAAGCAACCAAGCTCATTTTGACCCATAATAATGTAGATTATGAAGTAGATATTGATGATATCACAATCATCAACACAAAACCTGAATAATCTTTATATTCCGTGCCCCTTTTCATAAGGGGCACGGAAAGCGGAGAAATGATTATGAATCTTAAAACAATAATAACGCTTCTTATAGGAACCGGAGCAATGCTTGTGCTTATAGCGATTTTAATGAAGCGCTATGAAGTGAAAATCTGGAAGAGTATTCCGGTTTCATTTATCCTCACCGTTACCGGAACCATAGGAACTTATATATGGTTTTTTGTGGAGGCTTCTTGGTTTGGCGGGCGTTCATATTACGGTGCGGTATTCATTGTTCCTCTTGTGTTTGTTTTTATCGCAAAACTGATGAAAATTCCTTATGGGGAACTTATGGATTTTTGTGCACCGGCGGAATGTATCATGCTTGCGATAATGAAATATCAATGCCTTATTGACGGGTGCTGCGGAGGCAAGGTTATTAAAATCGCTGAGGATGGGAGCGAAATTCTTTTTCCGAGCCAAATAATTGAACTTGTCAATGCTGCAATTGTAATGGCAGTGCTTATGTCCATGGCTTTCAGCAATAAATGGAGAGGAAAGATTTATCCGTGGTATCTTATTATTTACGGAGTAACCAGATTTGTTTTGAATTTGTTCAGGGGAGAAAACACCCCCCTTCTTCTCGGTTTGCCCGCGGGTAACCTTTGGTCTTTGCTTTCAATCGCCATTGGTTTCATGTGGCTTAAGGACTATCGGATAAAAATCATAAAAAAAGAAAGCACTGGCCCGGTTGAAGAGATAAGAGATTTTATTAAAGATGGATCGGATTAACAAAAGTTGTTTTGACAAAAAGGAGGCACGCCATGCTTTATAATACTATGAATAAATATATACCGCGTTTTGTGGCGGTGCTTCTTGCGGTTTCACTTGCCTTCGGCTCGGCAGTTTCCGTTTTTGCAACGGAAGACATTCCTGCCGCAGATGAAAACATCGGCGAAGAAGCAAATGCCGAAGTAACCGAAAACGCATCTTCCGAAGTGGAAGAACCCGAAACCGAAAGAATCACAAGCGGTTTCTGCGGAGCGGGTCTTAGCTGGAGCTTTTCCGGCGGAACCCTTACCATAACCGGTTCCGGTTCGATGACAAACTTTTCTGAAAGCACGATGGCTCCCTGGTACGGAATCCGTGAGGAAATTCTGAACGTGGTTCTGCCCGAAGGCCTTTTCTCAATCGGAAATCTTGCTTTCTATGACTGCGAAAATATAGTTTCTGTGGTCATACCGTCTTCTGTTGAAACCATTGGCAATTATGCTTGTGCAAATTGTAACGGAATGGAAATGCTCGTTATAGGAAGTCGTGTTAAAACCATAGGCAAAGCTGCTTTTTCTGACTGTTACAAGTTAAAATCAATTAGTTTGCCAAACAGCCTTATTTCCATAGGAATTAAAGGTTTTTACCGCTGTGAATCAATAACAAGCGTAACCGTTCCAAGCAGTGTTACAAGCATAGGCGTTTCTGCTTTTGCTTATTGCAAAAGCCTCGTAACGGCAAATATTCAAGCTTCCATAACGATACTTCCGGAATATATGTTTTATGGATGCGGGATTCTTTCTTCGGTTTCTCTTCCCGAAACGATGGAAAACGTAAGCAAATTTTCATTCAGCGAATGCGAAAGCTTGAATTCTGTTTATTACAGCGGTTTGGCAAAAACGCCTGAAGAGATTCAAAATGATATCGAAAGCAATTCACCCGAATCCGGGAATATCGGTTTTGTTGGAACGGAAAATCCAGGAGGCGCAGTTTCCTCCGGATCTGTTTCCGAACAGGAAGACGGTACTCATACACAAGAAACGATAACTGTTACCCCGGGAACGAATTCTTCCGTTTCAACGACAGTGAAAAGTGATATTGACGCAGAAGAAGGGCTTAACCCCAGCGGTGCAGAGATAATCGTTAATGTGAACGGCGAAAACGGCTGGGATGAGGCAAAGGATGTTCTAGAAAAAGAACTCGACAGGGTTTCCGGAAATACAAGTAATATTTCATTAAATATATATGTTGCCGGAACGGAAGAAATTAATTCCGAGTTCATAAACTTGATTGCAGGAAAGAATGTTTCAGTAACGATAATGACACAAGATGGTTCCGTCTGGAAGATAAATGGCTCCCAACTGGATGCGGCAAATCTTTCCGGCGCATATAACCTTGCTTACGAGCTTTCCTTCGGAGAGGCTGAACTTTCCGAAGAGCTTGGAACCGGAATCAGCTTCGTGCTCAGATTCCTTGCTCCGGCGGAAGTCAACGCCGAGGTGCTCATCCGCATAGGCCCCGCCTATGCAAGACAAAACGCAACGCTTTTCCAGCGGGACGGCGAACTCAAACGCCTGCAAAGCGTTGTGGTTGACAGCGAAGGCTATGCTCATTTCTATCTCGCTTCCGTAACGGAAGAAACCGAGTATTACATAGCAATGAATCTTCCGGATGCACAGCAGGAAGCTATCATCCCCGAAAACATGCTTGCCGAATACGGCACCCCCGAATATACCGAACCGATCAGATACGAAATCACCGGAAGAACCTCTTCCTGGGGAATGAATCTCGGCCAGGTTATGGGTATCCTTGCGGCAGTCATGGTTACTGTTATAGTCGTAGTAGGTGTAACAATGTTTGTTCTCAACAAGAAAAAACTCCGCGCGGGATACGTTCCCCAGTGGGAAGATGAGGAAGAATAACCGAAAAATCTTAAGTTTTTTTGGAATTTTCTTTATTCTGTTGACAAAATCAAGCAAAAAATTCTTGCATATCGGTTGCAAGTGTGTTACACTATTATCGAATATTTATAGCTGTAGTGCGCCCATTTAGCATTGGGTCTGTTTTTGGACGGCAAAATTGCCGAAAAAAGCTCCCGAAAGCCGGATGGATACGGATTTCAGCAAAAATAAGCGTGGCTAATCCCCACGCGAAAATCGCAGGAGGAAATAAGATGAAAACAAGAACGGCATTTCTGAAGCGTTACTTGGCCCTTGCTCTTGCAGTAATATTGGCTCTTTCCAATGTTACTCCGGGCATGGTGATCAAAGCTCACGCAGCTGAAGATTCTGTCAATGCCGGCGAAGTCATAGCAAATAACTATGAACTTACCGAAGCAGAAAAGAATCTTCTGAAATCCGGTTATCTCGCCGGCGACTACAAAATTGTGGTTCCCGCAGTAGATAACAGCTGGGTTGCAGTGGACCCCGATGCAAAGAAAATCACTGCTACCGGTAAAGATGGCTGGGTCGCATCTGCGGCCGAAATCCTTGTCGGCGAAGAATCCGTTGAAACCGTCACCCTTACCGACGGCGAAGGAACCTATGCTTATGACGGCAATGCTTTCTCTGTAAAGGTTAACTATGTTCTTGAAAAAGACGTTAACAATCAGGAAGCAATGCTCGGTGCAATGGCAAATCTCAAAGCCGGCGTTGCAAACCTTGCTGCCGCTTATGAAGCAGATACCAACCTTGGTACCGTTGTTATGGCAATGGATACCCTTGTTGACCTTGCAAACGGCATCACCATGGATTTCGGCAGTTTCTCTATGACTGCACAGCTTGGTGCGGAAGCTATTGCAGCAGTCAGAGCACTCGATGCACAGGTATCTGCCAACACCGATAAACTTGATATGCAGGTTAAAAACGCTGATTATACTGCAAGCACTTCCAAAACCCAGTATCTTGTTGAAAACGGTGCCGCTTATAAAGCAACCTTAACTGATACTTACAATTATCTTAACGCTATTAAAAATGACCCGCTTACCAACAACGATTTGTTGGACAGCTACCTTCAGGGTGCGGAACCTGCTGGTTATACCCAGTGGATGGCATTCAAAAACATTCTCAGCAATCTTGTTGCAACTCTTGAACCCGTAGCAAATGCTGAATGGAATACCGAAAACCTCGTATCCGAAAGCGTTAACTATGCAAACCTCGATGCTCTCGTAGCAGCTCTCGGCGAACTTACCGTTGTTGAAGTTAAGAACCCCCTTACCGTTGCAGAAACCAGTGTTCATGCAAATCTGAACATGAAAGACGTAACCGTAACTGTTGTTCTCAACGTTGTCGAGGATGCTGTTGATTCCGCAAACCTTGTTGAATATGCTTCCAAAACAGAGGTCATCACTCTTGAAGAAGGAGCATCTGCTGAAAAAATCATCGCAGAATCCAGATATATTGTTGAATCTGCACTTGCAGCATGGGCAGACGAATATGTTGAAGGCAAGTTCAAAGCAACCGTTTCCGAACTTCCCGCAACTCTTACCGAAGATATCGCTTATACCAT
This sequence comes from Oscillospiraceae bacterium, assembly GCA_017473745.1. Taxonomy (GTDB): domain Bacteria; phylum Bacillota; class Clostridia; order Oscillospirales; family Ruminococcaceae; genus UMGS1668. Next base: position 5,514 of record JAFUJP010000022.1, on the reverse strand, counting down.
AACCTATTCTCCCGTAAATTTCGCTGTAACCGGCGCAATCGAGAAAACTGTTCCTTATGGCTATAAGCTCACTCTTCCGAAACATCCCAGCGCTGAACAGGCTTATGACTATACCGTGAACGGCATAGCACATTCCCAGGGCGAAGTTGTTACTATTATTGAAGATACTGTTATCACCCGCAGCTCCGGCAAATCCTATACCAGCACCGATCTTTATACCGTTGTTGCAAACAACTTCGGTGATGATATTGCAAAAGCAATCCTCACTTCCGGCGCTCTTAAAGATAACAGCGTTATCAGCTACCGCAAACCCGATCCTGCTGATGCAGAATCCCTTCTCAAACTCGAAAACGGTGAACTTACCGCTGTTGAAGCTTATGATGCAGCTTATGAATCCCTCGAGTGGTTCCCCTATGTTTACGGCCTGGAAGGCAACATGAGCAACTATTTCAACGGTGAATACACCAAAACCTGGATCGACAGCTCTGTAAAAGTTCAGTATATCCTTGCTCTTACCAACTTCGGTCAGAAGAGAGCACAGGAAGTCCTTGATCTTGCTGCACAGCTTAAATCCGAAGCAGCCGAGCAGAAGAGCGCTATGGATAGCCTCGCAGGCATGGAATCCACTCTTGCTCAGCTCGATAAAACCAAACTCGGCGCTCTTAACGGCGTTATCGACGTAACCGATTTCACCGAAGGCGACGAAACCGATACCGATGAAGAAAACCTTGCAATCCGCGCAGAACTCAAGAGCATTGTAAGCCAGATCATCGCAAACAACGTTGACAGCAATAACTACCTCAAAATTTATAACATGGTAGTTAACTACAATGCAGAAGGTCTTAAATATTATTACGAAAACTATGCAGCAATCAAAGCAGAAGTCGAACTTCTCGCAAGCTACATGACCGATCTTATGGATAACGAAGAAGCCCTTAAGATCATGTGCACTGCTGCCGGTTATCCTGAATATGCAGAAAAGATCTCTGACGTTGAAACCCAGCTCAACGATTACAACGCAAAACTCAGCGCTCCCAATGCAGCAATCGACGTAGAGAGCGAAAACCTCGGTAAACTCGTTACCGCACTTACTGCCGAAGGCGAAACCTCCTGCATCGCCACCGGCTCGCCCTACATCCTTTCCGAAGTTCTCACCGCAACCGATTCCAGCCAGGTTCTTGTTCAGGTTATGGTCGAAACTCCTAACGGCAACGCAACCGTAACCACCAAAGCTATGGATCGCGGCACCGTTCTTACTCAGGAAGTTGTCGATGACCTTAAGGCAAAGGTTGAAGCAAAAGTTGCTGAACTTCTCGGCGGAAACGAAGCTTACTATAACCTTACTGTTGAAGGCGAAGACCTCGATGCTCTTGTAGGCACCGAACTCACCGCAAAAGTAAACGTATATCACTTCTATTCTTATAAAGAATACACCGTAGTGATCGAAGGCGAAGAAGATCAGATCGTTACCATCAACGACCTCGAAATCAATCTTCCCAAACACACCGAAGATAACTGGGTATACAGATACACCATCGACGGTGTTGAAGAAATCACCACTTCCACCTATACCTTCACTGTTGAACAGCTCGATCGTCTCTTCGTAAACGGTTCCTACACCATCACCCGTGTAGCAGTTAACGAAGCAAACGAAAAGCTTGAAGAAACCTTTGAAGAATGGCTCGTTAAAGATGAAGAAGGCAATGTAACCGGCCTTTATGCAGACGTTGACGGAAATAAAGACGGTATCGTTGGCTTTGCAATGACCATCGTAAATTCCGGCTATACCTACATCGGACTTAACGGCGAACCCTTCCTCTATTTGAATGCAGAGGATACTCTTGAAATCAAACTCCAGACTCTTATCAATGCTCTTCTCAATGATAACGAGTTCTCCAACGAAACCCTCATCAACCTTGGCAAAAACGGCAAGGGCGAATTTGTTCATGCATCTATGCAGCTCGGCAACTCCGCAGATGACATCCATTTCGAGGATCTTGATTTCACCCTCTATCTGAACAGCGTTCCCAGCCAGATGGTAACCGTTGCAAACGGCCTTGAAAAGATCGAATCCTATCTCACTTTCAATTCCAACAACGGCGTTATGGCTGTTAAAGCAACCCTTCCCGAAAAAGTTTACGAAGTATATCTTGCAGCACTTCTTGCAACCGATAACGTTGAAAAAGATAATATGGAAGCCATCAATTCCGAAATCGCATTCCAGTTCCTCTGGGATTATGTCGAAATCATCATGGCAACCGATGCAAATACCGTAACTTATACCAACACTCTTGCAAAACTCGGCATTGATAAAGACCTTACCGGCGCAGAAGAATATTATCAGCTCGTTAAGAAAGCTCTTACCAATGAAGGCGTTGTTGTTAACCCCGAAGATGATAACGATCTTGTTGACCTTTCTGTAACTGCAAAGAGCCAGAAAGCAATCAACGGCGTAATCAACTTCCTCGGCATCGATGTTTCTGCATACGAAACCTATATGGGCATGATCTATGAATACAAATATGATTATGCTGAAGTTTACGGCGCAGCAACCGTTGAACTCACCAACACCGGCAAAAACTTCGAAGCTGCTCTTCTTGACATCCGTCATCCTGTTGACAGCAAAGTAGATTATCTCAAGAAATTCGATTTCACCGATAATCTTCCCGAACGCGCAAAATCCATCGCAGGCGAAGCTGTTATCATCCTTCTCGGCGATGTTGAAGGCGATCTCGTATTCAACGATGCAACCATCCTTGACCTTAACGGCTACACCGTTAACGGCAATATCGTTGCAAACGGCAAAACCCTTATCTTCGATTCCAGCCTCGATACCTATAACTGCGGTTCTGTAACCGGCACCGTATCCGGAAGCGCAACTATCGTCGGCGGTAACTATACTTCCGATGTAACCGCTCTCCTTCCCGATGGCTATGAAGTCGAAAACAACACCGTTCGCAATATCCTTTATACCATTTCTGAAAATGGCGGCAACGTAACTTTCGCAGCTGATGCAGACATCATCAATAAAGACGTTGCAAGCTACACCGAAGCAGCAGCAGCCATCGCAGCCGATATGGTTGTTGACCTTGTGCTCAACTACTTCACTTCCGCTTCTCTCGAAGCAGATGGCTATTCCATCTATAACGTAACCGTTTCCGATATCATCGGCCTTTATGACAGCACCAACCGCAAAGAAGCTCTTATCAACACCGCTCTTGATTTCGTAAGCCTTGCTGAACTCAACGGCTTCATCAATAACGTAATCGACAAGATGCTCGACTTTGCAGCAATCGAAAAAGCAATCGATGCTGATGAAGAAATTCTCACCTTCGATGTAACCGTTGCTCCTTGGTATGTAAGCGTTGATCATATCACTGAAGGCGATTACATCACCTTCGGCGTTGAACCCAATGCTGAAAAAGAAACCAGCTTCACCGTTGGCCTTAAGATGGACGGCAGCGAAGGCAAGAAAGAATATGCCGCAAACCTTGTCGGCGGTCTTTCCGATATCGTTGACACTGCAGATGCAGAAGTCGAAATCCTTAAACCCACCTATTCCGATAAGGAACTCACCGTTTCCGGAACCGGTTCCCTCACTGTTATCGTTGATGTAACCAAAGATAACAACACCGCTAACGATACTGCTTACAGCTATAAAGAATATGTCAATGTTCTTGCAGTTGTATTTGCAAACGGCGTAACCGACAGCGCAAAAGCTGATGCTCTTGTTGCTGCAATCGGCGACGACGATGCAATGAAAGCAGCAATCGATGCTCTCACCGTTAAAGATGTATTCGATGCTCTCAAGAACATGAGCGTTGCAAACACCTTTGCAAATATGGTTGCAAAACTCGGCATCACCGCTGATCTTGGCAATGCTGCTGAACTCGAAGCAATCTATCACCTCATCGCCAACGCCGCAGGCGAAGGCCTTGAAAAACTCGATATCACCGGTTCTGCAACCAGAACTCTCGGCAGCCTTTGGAACGAAGAAACCGGCTATTATGAATGGTCCACCACCCGCAGCGCAGAAAGAAGCATCACCAGAAAAGGTTATACTCTTACTGTTGGCGCAACCATCGAAGAACTTACCATCAAAGTAAGACTCTTTGGTGACGAAGAACACGTTCATAACCCCGGCGAAGAAGTTATTGAAAACGAAGTTCCCGCAACCTGCGAAACCGAAGGTTCTTATGACAAAGTTGTTTACTGCACCGAGTGCGGTGAAGAACTCAGCAGAGAAACTGTAACCGTTCCTGCTCTCGGCCATACCGCAGGCGAAGAAGTTATCGAAAATAACTATCCCGCAACCTGCGATACCGAAGGTTCTTATGACAAAGTTGTTTACTGCACCGTTTGCGGCGAAGAACTCAGCAGAGAAACCGTAACCGTTCCTGCTCTCGGCCACGTTGCAACTCCTGCAGTTGTTGAAAACGAAGTTCCCGCAACCTGCGAGACCGAAGGTTCTTATGACAAAGTTGTTTACTGCGGAGTCTGCGGTAAAGAACTCAGCAGAGAGACTGTAACTGTTCCTGCTCTTGGCCATACCGCCGGCGAAGAAGTCATCGAAAACGAAGTAGCAGCAACCTGCGAGACTGAAGGTTCTTATGACAAAGTTGTTTACTGCACCGTTTGTGGTAAAGAAATCAGCAGAGAAACCGTAAAAGTACCCGCACTCGGCCACGATTATCAGTATGAAATCGTAAAAGAACCCGGATGCGAAGAAGAAGGTCTCAGAAAGATCACCTGCTCTCGCTGCGATTACGAGAAGACCGAAGCTATCGAACCTCTCGGACATAAATGGGGTCCTTGGGTAGTAATCAAACCGGCAACCGAAACCTCTATGGGTCTTAAACAGCGTTGCTGCGAGGTTTGCCATGAATGCGAAACCCAGGTAATTCCTATGATCCCCGGCAGAGAAGATGAAGAGAACCCCGGCACCGGTGCATTCGTTGCAGCAGGTTCCGCAATCATCGCTCTTGCAACTATCGTCGGTACTGCAATCGTTACCGAAAAGAAAAAAAGACGTTGATTGATCAGTAAAAGCTGATTAAAAGTCAAATAAAAAAAGAGCACGGCATCCGCCGTGCTCTTTTTTATAACCTTCTTTAGCAGGAATCTTCCGCCGAGGAACGGTCTTCCCAAAGGGGAAGATGGCATCGCAGAGCATTTTAAAGCCTTCCATTGGGGGAAGGTGGCACGCCGCAGGCGTGACGGATGAGGGTAAACCCTGTTTTGCCTGCCGTTATCGCTTAATCTAATGTAGGGAACGCCGTCTGCCCCAAGGGCACTTCTTCGCTGCGCTCAGGGCGCTGGCGTTCCGTAACCAAAGATTACGGCGGGAGCGAGCCCCCGCCCTACACTAAATTGACAAATCTCGCACGCTCGTTGCGTTATTAAAAACGTCGTAGGGGCGAACCTGTGTGTTCGCCCGTAACCCAAGAACGCGGAGCGCTTGCCTCCCCTATTAGGGGAGGTGTCACCGCAGGTGACGGAAGGGTGGAAACCCTG
>JAFUJP010000021.1 GCA_017473745.1 Oscillospiraceae bacterium | reverse complement strand
TCGCAGACTTGACAGGGTTTCCACCCTTCCGTCACCTGCGGTGACACCTCCCCTAATAGGGGAGGCAATCGCTCCGCGAAACGGAACGGTCGAGACCGTTCCCTACGATAAACCCCTCCGTCAAAACCTTCGGTTTTGCCACCCAACTCTTGCGGTACCCAAAATATTCTGCGGCATTCGCCTTGAATATTTTGACCGCGGCGCCAAAAACATCTCGCTTCATCGCCCACAGGCCGCGCTTCGATGTTTTTGCCCATCCGTCACGGCTGCGCCGTGCCACCTTCCCCGAGGGGAAGGCTTTAAATGGTTATGCCAAATTTCGCCAAGGTTTTTTGTGCATTTTCGCCCTTGACAATGGTTTATGCCGGCGCTTGCCTTCCAAGAATATTGTTGAAAACAGACAAAGAAAGCCGGCTTTTTTATACAAAAACACTCAATTTTTGCCAAATGAAAACGTTTCCAACAATTTTACCTATAATATATAAACATTGACTATCAATGTCTTTTAATGTAAAATATAATGGTTATAAAATTACCCCATCAAGGAGGATTTTTTCCAATGCAAGGTGTTGAATTTTGGAAAAACAAAATTTCCGAATCCATCCGCACCGCTTACGGTGAAAACCCGGAAAGCGCCGATTATTCCCATATATATGATGCCGCCGCAGAAACCCTTCGCGGAATTCTTGCCGAAAAATGCGCGAACTCTTCCGCAAAGCATGCTTCCCAGGGCGAAAAAAGAGTTTATTATATGTCCATGGAATTCCTTCTCGGACGCTCTCTTCGGAACAACCTTCATAACCTCGGCATGACCGAAGATTTTGAAGCCGCTGTTGCTTCCTTCGGAGCAGACCCCGAAAAAGTTTATGCACAGGAACCGGATGCCGGCCTCGGCAACGGCGGCCTCGGCCGCCTTGCGGCTTGCTTCCTCGATGGTCTTGCAACCATCGGCAAACCCGCCATGGGCTATTCCATCTGTTATGAATACGGCATTTTCCGCCAGAAGCTTACCGAAGGCTGGCAAACCGAAAAGCCCGATGACTGGCTTCCCGGCGGAAAGGCCTGGCTCGCCGAAAAACGCGAGCACGCGGTCGAAGTCCGCTTCGGCGGCGAAATTGAAGAATCCTGGTATGACGGCTATCACCAGATCCTTCATAAAAATTACGACAGCGTTCTTGCGGTTCCGTTTGACCTTTACGTTTCCGGTTATGACAGCGACGACGTTTCGCGCCTTCGCCTTTGGCAGGCGGAAGCTTCGGGCTTTGATATGGAGCTTTTCAACCGCGGACTTTACGCCGAGGCCATGAGAAAATCTTCCATGGCAAAGGCCATAAGCTCCGTTCTCTATCCCAATGACAACCACCCGGACGGAAAGAACCTTCGCCTTAAACAGCAGTATTTCCTCGTCTGCTCTTCCATCGCGGATATAGTCCGCCGCCACCTTGCCGCATACGGCACCCTCGAAAATATCGCGGAAAAAGCGGCTATCCATATCAACGACACCCACCCCACCATGGCTATCCCCGAGCTTATGCGAATCCTGCTTGACGAATGCGGCTATTCCTGGGATAAATCCGCTGATATCTGCTTCAGGCTTTTCAGTTATACCAACCACACCGTTCTTCCCGAAGCTCTCGAGCGCTGGGATGTGGGAATGTTCCGCTGCCTTCTTCCCCGTGTTTTCGGCATCATCTGTGAATTTGACCGCCGCCTTCGCATGACCCTTCGCGAAAAAGGCTTCAGCGAATACGAGATAAGCCGCATGGCCATAGTTGAAAACGGCGAGATCCGCATGGCGAACCTTTGCGTTTTTGCAACCCACAGCACCAACGGCGTTTCTGAACACCATCTTACCGTTATGGAAAACAGCGTTTTTGCCGATCTTTACCGTGCCTTCCCGGAACGCTTCAGCAGCGTTACAAACGGAATTGCCGCAAGAAGATGGCTTTGCGCCGCAAACCCCGAACTCACCGGCTTCGTCAAAAAGCATGCCGCCGAGGATTTTGAGAAGAACTATGAGAAGATGCATCTTCTTGAAAAATGCGCAAACGATAAATCCGCTCTTGAAGAACTCGGCGCAGTAAAACTCCGCAGAAAAGAGCTTTTTGCCGCAGAAAACCTTGATGTTATGGGGAATCATCTTGACCCCTCTTCCCTTTTCGACGTTCAGGCAAAGCGCCTTCACGAATACAAGCGCCAGCATCTTAACGCGCTTCGCATAATCTCTCTTCTGAACCAAATCGAAGCGAACCCCAACGCGGATATTGACCCGAAAACCTTCATCTTCGGCGCAAAGGCCGCACCGGGCTATTACGTTGCAAAGCGCATCATCCGTCTTATCTGGTGCATCGGAAAAGAACTTTCCGAAAGCGCCCTTAAAGACAGGCTCAAGCTCTGTTTCCTCGAAAACTACAGCGTAACCACTTCCGAGCTTCTTATGCCCGCGGCGGATATTTCCGAGCAGATTTCCCTTGCGGGAACCGAAGCTTCCGGCACCGGCAACATGAAGCTGATGCTTTCCGGCGCGGTCACTCTCGGCACCCTCGACGGTGCAAACGTCGAGATTCTCCGCGAAGTCGGCGAAGAGAACTTCCTTCGCTTCGGAATGAACTCCGACGAAGTCGATGCCCTCCGTGCAAGCGGTTATAACCCCATGGATTACATCGAGAAAAACGATGAACTCAAAGCCGCCCTCGACCGCATGAGAAACGGCATCGCCGGCGAAGATTTCTCCGACCTTGCAGACCTCATCGAAGGCAAGGATTTCTATATGGCCGCTGCGGATTATCAGAGCTATATGGATATCCAGCAGAAGGCTCAGGAACTTTTCCGCGACAAAGAAACATGGAACAGAATGTCCCTTATGAACATCGCCAAATCCCCTGTTTTCTTTGTTGACCGCACCGTTCAGGAATATTGCGACAACATCTGGAAAATGTAAAACAGCTAACTGAATATCAACAATAAACGCCCGAAAAAACATTCGGGCGTTTATTCCAAAATGATTTTTTATTTATAGAGGTATTATAAATGGGCAGATTTGCAGTAATTTTATATCCTGATTTTTCCTTGCAGGAAATCACCTGCCTGACTTCGGCATTGTCGGTATGGTTTGAAGAAAAAATTGAATTTATCGCAAGCGAAAACAAAGAATATTGCAGCGAAGAGGGATTGCGGGTAATGCCGACAAAAACAATCGCAGATACAAATATCACCGACTACGAATGCATCATTCTTCCCGGCACAATCAATCCGCTTCCTGCGCTCTATGATGATAACCTGATTGACTTTTTGAAAAGCGGGATCAATACCGATGTTATTTTTGCGGCAATTTCATCTTCCCCGTTGCTGCTGGCAAAAGCAGGCATACTGAAAGGCAAAAAATTCACTTCCGGTTTCTTTATGCAGATGGCAGAAGTATTTCCGTTTGTTGAAAAAGAGAATTTTATTCATAAAGGTATCGTTTGTGACGGAAATGTAGTTACCGGCATCGGTATGTTCTTCCGTGAGTTTGCGGAAACAGTCTTACGGAAATTTGACTATGACATCGGCAGCAATTTTATGCGTGACAAACCCGAAGATTACACCGAGGAAGAACTCACGTTTTATTGGTCCGAAGAAGATTTTTCTGAATTTTTAGAGGAATTAAAGGCATATAAACAATAAATTGTTGTTTAGTTTAAAGGCCCCCTTGCCTAAAGGGGGCTGGCACGCCGATAGGCGTGACTGGGGGATTCTTTTTATGATTACGCTCCGCGTTCTTGGTTATCCCTCATCCGTCTTTTCGGCAATAAATTGCCGAAAATCCACCTTCCCCTC
>JAFUJP010000178.1 GCA_017473745.1 Oscillospiraceae bacterium | reverse complement strand
TGTTTTTGCCCTTTTAATGGCCGCGGTTTTTGTTTTTGAATCCATCCTGCCCGACAGATTTTTTGTCAACAGCGGCGATGACGTAAGTTTTTCATCATATAAAAATTTCATCACAATAAGCACAGATTTTGAAAAAGCCAAAACCGTTTTCAGCAGCAACGAAAATCCTGATTCTGCAAGCGCAAAGCTGATGGGGATCTTCCCCATCAAAGAAGTTTCGGTAACGGTTACGGATGAAAAAATCGTTACTGTATGCGGTTCCCCTTTTGGAGTAAAAATGTTCACCGATGGGGTGCTTGTGGTCGGTTTTTCCCGTATAGAAACCGAAAGCGGAATTTGCTGCCCCGCGGTTGATGCGGGGCTTCTCGAAGGCGACGTGCTCAAATCCATCAACGGCGCCGAAGTTTTCACAAACGAAGACGTTGCCTCGATAATCGAAAGCTGCGGCGGCAAAACTTTGAGCCTGCTTGTCGAGCGTGACAAAAAAAGCATCATAGTTTGTGTAACCCCCGAAATGATGGCCGACGGAAGCGGCTATAAGGCCGGGTTCTGGGTGCGCGACAGCACCGCAGGTATCGGCACCCTTACTTTCTATGACCCTGAAACAATGGCTTTTGCGGGCCTTGGGCACGCTGTATGTGACATTGACACCGGAGAGATCATTCCATTTTCAAGCGGCGAAATAGTAACCGCCGCCATCACAAGCGTAAAAAAGGGCGCCGCAGGCGCTCCCGGTGAGCTTGGCGGCACTTTTACGAGCAGCGAAAACCTGGGCGTTGTCAAAACAAACAACGAAACCGGGCTTTACGGCGTTCTCGAATACGAAATCGAAGGTTATTCCGCACCTATTGCCCATAAACAGGAAGTTTATGAAGGCGAAGCGGTTATTCTTTCGACCGTCAGCGGCACAGAAGTAAAAGAATACGATATCGTCATCGAGAAAATCAGCCTTTCGGATGGCAGCATGACCAAAAACATGGTCATCCGCGTCACCGACGAAGAGCTTCTCGAAGTCACAGGCGGAATCGTTCAGGGCATGAGCGGCTCTCCCATCATTCAGAACGGAAAGCTTGTCGGCGCCGTGACCCACGTTTTTGTCAACGACCCCACAAAGGGATACGGGATTTTTATCGAAAATATGCTCGAAGCGGCAGGATAATATTTTTTCATAGCAGGGGCAGTTTGCCCCTGTTATTTTTGTTTGATGAATGCTATAATCATACTATATTGCTGTGAAAGGAGGATATGGTATGCGTTATTTTACCCTGGATGGCGAAAAATTAGTTTGTCATGTTGTGAAGGCACTGCCTGCCGAACTGGAAACGATGTTTCAGTCGCTCCGTACAAAATACACAATCAGTTACTATGTCTCGGATTGGGAGGATAAGATGACCGCCCCCGGGCAGGAACTCAATTACAATAATTCTTATGGATATGACAGGGAGCCATTCCGCAGTGAGCTTGTTTTGAAAAACGGTTCGCTTTTTGGGTTTTACGTTGGAGATGATTTTCAGAACCCCAATCCTCGGCATATTCTAAGCGTTTCTAATACCTTCATCATCATTGAGGATAAAAACCGTTTATCCTGTTATCAGCGTTGGGAATTGCTTGTCGAACCGAATCCTTCTCCATCGGAATACGTTTTTCTTGCTCACGTTTGCCGACAGAATGAGAACCATCAATTCTCAAAAGATGAGTTTCCTGCGAAAATCGTGGAATACATAAGTGACTCTTTTTTTCTTGAAGACTGCACCGGACAGTTCGGAGGGGTATTCTGCCTGACGTTGAAACTGAATAATAAGGTTATAAATGACCCGGATTATGTTTTGGAAAAACTGTCTGCATATCATCCGATTTTGGTGAGAAGATAAACGCCAGGCATTCTCATATATTGTCCCTAATAACAATCACTCGCGAGCACCTCTCCCATCATTCAGGACGGAAGGCTTGTCAGCGCCGTGACCCACGTTTTGTCAACGACCCCACCAAGGGCTACGGGATTTTTATCGAAAATATGCCGGAAGTTTCAAAAAATTGCAAGTGACAGGGGCTTTTGCCCCTGTTATTTTTTGTCATGCTGTGCTATAATGATTACAGAAAGACAAATCCGATTCCTTTATAATTTTTTGAGGAGCGTGTTAAAAAATGAAAGAATATAAAATCTTTTCTTTTAATGAAATTGCGGATTGTGTTCCCCTGAGCGAAGAAGAATACAGGCGCGTCCGTTCCGCACCTTTTGAAGAGCAAAACGAAGCCATCCGCCGCGAATGCCATTGGCCGGAAGGTTTTCTTGAACAGCTTAAAGGAAAAAGCCTTGAAGAACAGATGGGATATTACAGAATAGTCGAGGAATGCTGTTACAGCCGCACCGCATACGGCGAAGTCACAAACGAAAACAAAACCAGATTCGGCAGCGCTCTGGAAGATTATCCCGAACTTGCCGCTCTCATCGTCGATGAAGGAATCCTTATCGGAGTTTGCATTTATACTGCTTTCAAAAAGTATGATTACGGCACCCCGATGTTCCCCTATGTCAACCTTTGCACCTATTACGCAAGCGACAACAACGGTTCCGGATCCAAAGACCGCGAAGATTACGCGCATCTCTGCTGCGTTATGCCCTAAAACAAATGATAAAAAGACAGGTGTTCCCTGTCTTTTTTCAATAGTATATAAAACTACTTTGAATAACGGTGATAATAATGCAGAACAGCAATGATATCAGTATTTCAATAGAAAGAATAAAACAGATGGAGAGGCTTTATGACAACGTTAACGACGCTTTGTCAGATAACCCTGCTTCAATTCATAAAAGCAAGGCACTGAAAACAGCCATAATCATTCTCGAAGATTATTACAGCAAAGGGCTTTGGCTTCATGATTATTCCCTTGATGAGGATGGCTTTCTTCCTCCTGAATTGAAACGCGGCGTTCTTTCACAGGATGCGCTTTATAATCTGTTTTGTGAAATCGAATCTTTAAAAAAGGGCGGCGATTGAATTGGGTTTTGACAAATTCAGCGAAAATTTCCAAAAAAGCTGGGATATACATATGCAGGCTTTTGGGCCGATTCTCGGCCCCGCGTTTATAGATAATTTCGAAGCAAGGATCCATCTTACAGCCGCACTCAACAATTTCAGCAGAAAAGAAATAAAAAGCGGATTCACCAAAATGGCTCTTATCAAAGATATGTGTTCCTGTGATGAAGATTGCGCCGCATGGTTTTTCTTTATGGGTCTTGGTTTTGAAGTTTCGGGAATGGAAGAAGAAATGCTTCGCTATTACCGCGAATGTATTAAATATGAACCGCATTTTTCTCTTCCCTATCTTATGATTGCAAAATGCGCCCATAAAAGGGCGGATTTTGATTATGCCGAAGAAAACTATATCAAAGCCATAAGCTATATCGAAAATGAAAATCTTCCGCCCCAAACCCGGCTCGTTCTCGCTTCGGTTTATACGAATTATTTTTCGTGTCTGACTTCAATGGGTAAATATTCCGCGGCCGAAGCCGCCCTTAAACGCTCGGAAGAGCTTCTTCCCGTCTATCCCCAAAGACTTCACTATGCCTGTATTCTTTACGCATATATGGAAAACAGTGAAAAACTTTCGGAATATCTTGAAAAGCTGAAAAACAGCAATACCGAACTTTATAAATCCACAAAAGATTATATTGACGGATTAATAATATAATATCCTAACATTGGTATCATCAGCGTTATAAAAGAAGAAGCGTGCGCCGAAAGACAAGCACCCATAAGGAAGTAAATCAAGTTTAAGCGAGGCGGCATAGTCGAAAGGCTATGCCGCCTTGCTTTTCCTATCCATTCCTATCCGTCCTTTCGTAAGAAGTAAGTTTACAGTAGCAAGCACAGCAAGTGAGTACCCACTTGCGAAATCTGCACGACTTTCACCGTCAGATTTTCTTGTTGGGATAATCCCAAACCCTTGCTATTAGAGGTCTCTTTCTCCCTCTATCCTTATTTCACCTGGCAAATGCCGTTTTGGCAGGATTGGATATGCTAAAGGTACAGAAACAGGCGAGAGCAATCAAGAAGATGCAGGAAGTCACACTTCCAAATCTGCGACAGCAGCTTGCAGAAACAACGGGTATTTTCAAAGGCAAGGAGCGAAAGGCTCTGGAAAAACAGATACAGCAGACCGAAGCCGAGCTTGCTGAAAAGCTGGATAAGCTCCCCGATATTCTCACCGACGACGGTTATCCTGCTGTACAGGCATTTATGAAAACTTACCGCAAAGCAGAGGCTATTGTGACACAGTATAACCAAGACCTTGCAGAATGGGAGC
>JAFUJP010000002.1 GCA_017473745.1 Oscillospiraceae bacterium | reverse complement strand
ATGGATAAGCCATAAGAACACCTCCTTTCGTGAAAGAGTATAGCACAGGTATTTCTGAGTGTCAAGATATATCTGAGCAAAATGACTTTTTAATTTTTCCGGGTACTCAGAGCACTCCCTGCGGCGGGTGGCGGGTGGCGTATTCCCCCAGGGGTGCACCCTGCCCACGTTGGCGGGATATGATCGCATTCAAGCCGCACCCTTGTGCGGAAACTGTTGATTTTCCGCACGTCTCGAAGACCTCAGAAAAATCTGAGAAAATTTCTTGAAACCCCTTGACAATCTCAGATATATCTGATATTCTATATACGAACTCAGAAATAACTGAGATTTGAAAGGAGAATGAACCATGAATTTAACGCCGTCCCAGTCCCTGCAAGCCATGTACGCCCGGCGGCGAATGAGCAATGAACACGCCGCGCCCGTCCCCGATTTCAAGAAATCCCGCGAATATCACCAAATGCGAATGATCGTATATAAGCAAGGTGGATTCAGGGAAAAGGAGATTCTTTCAAACCCTCATACCATCGAACGGGATGAAACATGGAACGACCAACACAAGGTTTTGAACGTCCTTGAAGCTGAACCCCAGACCGATGGTTATAGGAATGGTTTCGCGGTTGATCTTGTGACTATGAGTATTTGCGGATGAAAGGAGAAAGAGCAATGAAGACTTTCAAAGAAATTATGAAGCAGATCGAAACCACGTTCGATATGATCGACAAAAGCAAAGAGAACGAAAAACGCCTTGAAGCTGAATGGATGAAAGAAACCGACCGCATGAAACGCCATGAAACCCGGAAAGGGCTTGAAGCCGAATGGAGCAAAGCAGAAGAAACAACCCGCGATTTGTATTTGACCGTCCGACTTCTGCAAAATAACGCCCGTGTTGCCCTCTTCCATGATGTAATGCCCGTATTGCTTGAAGTGCTTGCAAAGTATAAAGGCAAGCCATACGGCGAAAAAACCCGCGCAAAGATCGCGCAAGAGGTTGAAGAAAGAACCGGCGCAAGGGCTTATATTGGTACAAAATACAATCAAGATGAAATCAGCATTTTCCCTGGACGGGGTTTCGGAAATACCTATTCTATCACGGCCGGGCCGAAATACAACCCCGCAACAAATGAATATAACCGAATGTTGATCGACAACAAAATTCAGGTTTTGCCGCTTGAATGTTTCTCCATTTGGTTTATCAAATCCGAATATGTTGAAGACATTCCTGCCGCCGTTGCTGAAATGAAAGAGCATTACAAAAAGGCCGTTGAAATGCAAAAAGAGCTTTCCGCGATTTGTTCGGCCTTCAACAAATACGCCGTTGAAGGAATTGAAAGCATCTATTGCGACAAAAGGATTTATGAAAGGTTGATGGTAAAATGACAATAAAAGAAGCCTTACAGTTAATAGAAAAATATGAACCATCATTTTTCTATTATATTCAGATGAACGGCAGAACTTTTTCCGATACGCAACTTATTCTATATGCTGAAAACATCTTGAAAGAAAAGAGGGTTTCTAAATGAACATTCACGAAACTATGAAAGAGCTTGCGCAATACCTCAGAATGCAAGAAGAAATTGCCGAAACCGTCGAAGGGCTGAAAGATCAAATAAAAGCCTATATGAAGGAAAACGGCCTTGAAACGCTTGCAAGCGATGAACACAAGGCAACGTATAAAGCCGTTTCTTCATCCCGAATTGATACAACGGCATTCAAAAAGGCTTTCCCGTCCATGGCTGAACAATTCACCACAACAACCACGTCAACCCGTTTCACCTTTAATTGATCGAATGGAGGTTTACAAAATGCGATTATATGAGGATATAGGAACAAAATATAAATATCATGGTGTAATTCGTGGTATTGGCGTTTCCGGAAACGTATATTCAAACACGTTTGCAGACCTAAAAAGAAAGGCAAGCGAAATTGCAAATTTATATCGCCGTTCGTTTGATGTATTGGAGATATGGAATAGCAATTCCCACGATATGAAACCTATTTGCATACTCCATAGGCGTAATATCAAAACACCATGGAACACCTTTCAAGCGGGTAAATGGAATTAAGGAGGGAAAACAAATGCTTTACTATAAAGTGAAAACCCCTGATAAATTGTACCGCTTCAACGGTTATTTGCAGACCGTTCCGAATGAGCTTTACACCCCGGCAGAAGTGAAACGGTATAGCGTCCCCGATAAACACGGGTGCAGAATGCGCCCTGAATGGCTTGAACCCGTGAATATTTCAAAACGGCGTGTTTACTGGTTTTTCGGTGCAAGATTTGGTATGGAGGTAAAATAATATGCTCAGAACAACCGACCATTGCAAGGAATACAAAAACGGAAATATCATTATCAAGTATGACCGCGATATGATCGCAGAAAGCAAGCGCGATTCTCTTTTGACCCTTTCAAGCGTCCTTGATGAAATTGATTGTTCTTTCATCGGTGAAACCTATTGTTTGAACAATTACGAAACCGGGCACACGGTATATAATAGCTATTCCGATTTGGTTTATATTTTCGCATGGTCTGAGCTTGAAGCCCTTGAAGCAGGAAAGGCCGTAAAGCTCTTTGCAAGAAAGCCCGATGAAACCGACCGCGAATTGATCGAAATGGAGGGAATGTAAATTGACCGTGCTTTTGTGTGTGCTTGTGTTACCGCTTGTGATTCTGGCCGAATTGCTGAAAATCACCAAATGAAGAAAATGAAAATACAAAATACATCTTAAAGCTCTTGCAGGTTGACCGCTTGCAAGAGCTTTCTTTTATTCATCCTCAGACGCGCCCCAGGGCGTTTATATGATCACACATGGACAACCATTCAAGAGCACACGCAAACACGCCCCAGAACGTCAAATAAACGGCCTGGGGCGTATATTCTGCAAGCGGGTTTTCCCTGCCTGAATGCTCTTGAAAATGGGGCTTGCGTTTTAAGGCGTCTGGTGGCCTTTCTGGGGCGTTTTGTTTCATACCCTTATAAAGTATCAAGGCCATATATACAAGCCGCCAGAATACCGTCCGGGCGCGTCTGGCAGGGTTTTACGATTCATTATTCAGACTTGACAAAACCCGCATTCCGGGCGCATATAAGCACATACCCTGAAAATCGCCCACTTTTCAGGTCGTTTTCTGCCGATTTTCCGATCATTTTCGGATTCTGTTACGAAAATATTAAGAGACCCGCTCCCTGTGCGTTTCTGCGTCAGAATGCGGGTCTGTGTGTCATAGTCGGAGAGTCGTAGTCGCTCGAAAGTCGTTTAAGAGTCGATAGTCGTAGAGTCGGTAAGATACCGCTTCCGCAGATCGTCCTCGTTAAAGTCGCTCTCGTTCTGCGTGTTGGGGGTGAGCACCATTTCCTGCTTATCCTGATAACCGAAGTTGTTCTTACCGAGGAAGATACCCGAAACAGGGTTGATTTTTCCGCTGTTCATGTAACTTTCCCACATATTTTCCATCAAAGAGTACGCCTTTTTTATGGAGTCCTTTACCTCGATGGGCAAGTCCTCTATCCATCTGTTCGAGGTCTGCGCACCAACCTTGATTTCCCACAGTCTTCTCCTGTCCAAGCCAAGAGCCATGCCCATACCTGCCACGGTCGGCTTCATATCATTCTCAGCATACAGCATGAAGAACTCGGTGAGTCGTTCAGCCACAGCTTCGGGGTCATGAAGATCGACCTTCGGCATATTGAACAGTTTAATGTTCACACCAAGGATTTTCGCGTTATCCCCTTCCTGCAACATCAGGCCGTTGTCTCCGATCATAGGAGAGTTGCCACCACGGGGCTTGCCCTTCGTCTTCACGACCTGCTCGCCCATATCCTGAATTTCCTTGCTCATTTGCGCTCCTTTCCGCTTAGGGAAGAAAGGGAATATTTTTTACGCAGAGCTTTTATATAGCGTATAT
>JAFUJP010000177.1 GCA_017473745.1 Oscillospiraceae bacterium | reverse complement strand
TGAAAAGGATTATATTTCCTTCGCGTTTCACTTCGTCAACAAGGCCCTTTACCCTGCTTTCAAACTGGCCGCGGAACTGTGTTCCGGCAACAAGCGCAGTAAGATCGAGCATCCAAAGCTCCTTGCCCGCAAGCTTTGCCGGCACTTCGCCGAAAGCTATCTTTTGGGCAATGCCTTCCGCAATGGCAGTTTTTCCGACGCCCGGTTCGCCTATAAGGCAGGGGTTGTTTTTGGTGCGGCGGTTGAGTATCTGCATAACGCGGCCGATTTCTCTGTCGCGGCCGATTATGGGGTCGAAACCGCCGTTTTTTGCTTTGGAGGTAAGATCCTCGCAATAAAGGTTCAGATATTTCTTTTCTTCGGGCTTGCCCTTTTTACCGGTTTTCTTTGGATTTTTCGGCCTTTCGCCTTCGGCCGAGGCCGCATCGCTTTGCGGAACCATTCCGTCACCGAAAATTCCGTTCAAAAACGGAAAAGCCTGGGCCCCGCCCATTTCAAAATTCTGTTCGCCTTCTTCATCCATAGCCATCATCTGTTCGCTGATAGCGTCGAGCTCATCGCCGGAAATCCCCATTTTATTCATAAGGTCTTCCACCGGCTTTATGCCAAGCTCCTTTGCGCATTGAAGGCAAAGACCCTCGTTATAGGTCTTATCGCCTTCCATGCGGGTCACAAAGACAACCGCCATTCTTTTTTTGCATCTTGAACAAAGCATACTGTTCATTAAAAATCCTCCATAGGGAAAAGTTCGATATATGATATGCCGAAAACGGTTATTTTACTTCACCGGGTTTCGACTTTCTGTTGATATTGATAAAATCGCCCACATATTTTATAAATGTGTAAATATTGCAGGCAAGAAGCGCCCAAAGCACATATTTAAGAACCGCTTCCGCCGCCGGGAAGGCAACGATAACCGCCATAACCACAAAGAAAACCGCCGTATAGATTTTGCCGAAAATATTGGGCGAAACCACGAATTCATGCTTTCTGTAAACAAGAATACCGCCGGCAAAAATGAGGATCTCTTTTATTATAAGTATTCCGAAAAGCAGCGAAAGGCTCGGGTGCCTTACGGCAAGACAAACGCAGACCGTACCCTGTGTAAGCTTATCCGCAAGAGGATCGAGCACCTTGCCGAGATCGGTTATCATATTGTATTTTCGCGCTATCTTTCCGTCGAGCATATCTGTTATACCCGAAAAGGCGAGCACCGCTCCGGAAAGAAGAAAATCCGCCGCTGTTTCCGCCCCGAGATAGAGCACCGCAAAAACCGGAACGATTATGATTCTTAATACCGAAAGGGCGTTCGGTATATTCAAAGCGTTTTTATTCATGCAAACCTCCAAAAAACTATATGGAGAAAGTATCGCCGCTGACAGCAAAATATATCCATTTAAAAATCCACGTTTCAGAAATTATTTCTTCGGAAAAATATTCCGGAAAAAGCCCCGCAGAAATAACAAGATCAAGAATAACCGCCCCGACGCAAAGCTCGACAGCACCGTTTACCACGCCGAAGACCCCGCCGAAAAAGCTGTTGAATTTGCCGATGAGGGGCACTTCGTTCACGACTTTCGAGCCTTTTGCCACGATGGAAACAACCGTTATAAGGACTATAAGCGAAATTGCGAAGATAACCGTTTCGAGAATCGGTTCCGCCACCGGGCGGATAACGTTTTCTTCAACCGCCGATGCGATGGCCGCCCCGTCGAACCCGACGGAGGCTATAAGATTTTCGGCAACCCCTTCAAAATTGAAAAGAATATGAGATATCGCCGGAAGATTTTCGACCGCTTCGGTAAGGCCTTTTATCACGCTTTCGGTATCCACCGCATTTGAAAGGGATTCTTCGATTCCGGAAATAACAGCCGGCTGTATCGCGGTTGAATATATAAGCGAAGCGCAGATACTGCTTATAACGATTGCTGCAATAATCGAACAGATATAGCCTACGGTTTGTATGGCAGTTTTCGCAAATCCGTTTTTTGCTCCGTTTTTTATGCAGTTTATAATGATGAATATGGCAATAGCGTCATAAATAATTGAAACAAAGTTCATGCCGGTTGTTCACTTCCTTTCTTTTCTGCATGCTTCGTTGAAATGAAGGCGGATCAGTTTTTAATCTCACAGAGCTGGTCACGTGTAACGGCAAAAAGGGATTCTCGCAGAAGCTCGATAAGAACGGCATCCTGTTCCGATTCAAGGGTTGCGGTGCGTTCACCTCTGTTATTGAAAACGTATGCCGTTCCGGAACAATAGACCGCAATATTGTTTTCGCTTCCGTCGCTGCAAACGTATTTTCCGCTTACCGAAACGGTTTTGATCTCGTTAAGGTTTTCATCGAGAAAAACGATATCCGCGGCTCTTTCTTCGGTAAATCGGTCAAAAACAATCGCCGCGCCTTCCTTGCCGGTTAAATTCACCGCCGCAGCGGGGGTCGAATTATAAATATAGCTTCCGAGCACGTTTCCGTTTTTATCAAGCGTCGCGGCAATGTTATCGCAGATAATTTTTATATCGCCGTTGCTGTCGTATTCAAATCCAAGCACCGCCGAACCTTTGAATTCGCGTTTTGAAAGCTCGATTGCCGCTTCGGTCGAAAAGAAATGAACGGAAGTAACGATCTCGCCGGATTCGTTCGCCGAAAGAGCCGCCGCCGCGACGGTTTTGCTCTTTGAATCGGCGCTTGCGCAAACGATATATTCATCGGAAGAGGACCATGTGAAAACCTCTTCCTTATATTCCGAATCAAAAACATGGAGCTGGGAAGCATAGCGCTGGGCAGAAGTTACCACCGAAAGCATCCCGTTTGCCGAAAGATCGGCGCTTATGATTTTGTATTCAAATTCTTTTTCAAAAAGTATTTTATCCCTCATGCGGACTATCAGCCTTGTTCCGCCCTGGTCATAGATAAGAAAACGCCTTCCGGCGGCTTCCACTATCGGGTTTGCGAAATCGTGCTGGGCAGAAAGAAGCTGTTTTCCGTTATCGGCATAAAGATAATAAACTGCATCGGTAAGAACGCCTATATGTTCGCCGACGGTGAAAGTCTGGAGGATGGTTATTCCGGACATATCCACCGGAAGCCCCTCGCTTCCGCTTGCGGAAGCGGCAATGCGGTCGCCGATTATTCCGGCAACGTCCTCTTTGATGAAAAAATGTATTCCGGCGGCAAGGATACCGATTATGAGCACCGCGCCGATGAATTTTCTCGTTCTTTGGGCAGAAATTTTCTTTTGGCGCTTTTTGCGCGCGATTTCAAATTCGTTCTGTTCTTTTTTCGCCAAATCTTCTGCCCCCTTTTTATGAATTTTCAGTTTTAAGATGTTTGAAAAGCGCGGTGCATACCGCTCCGCTTACAATGGCGGAAATAACCGCTTCGGCAATTCCTGCGCCGGTTATCGTTGCCGCCACCGCCGCCATAAGGGTGTTATAGGCGATATCCTTTGCGGCGGAATAGCTTTCGCCGAAAAAGAGGTATATCCCGCCCATAACAAGGATAGTGTTTGCAATTGAACCGCAAAAACCCGCGGCGGCGCTTGAAACGGTCTTGTTTATTTTCATTTTTGAAAGAACCGCAAAAACCCCCGCGGCGGTTATGCCTATCATAACCCTTGGCAAAAGGCTTATAATTACAGCCCAGAAGCTTCCGCTTTCTTCGCCGAAAACAGGAATAAAAGGCGAAAAAACAAAGGAAGTTACATTCGGCTGAAGGGTGTTTTTTATAAGGCTTGTAAGGCCGAAAACTCCGCCCAGAACCGCGCCCTTTTTCCACCCGAAAAGAACCGCCCCGATGATGACCGGCATCTGTATGGTCGTGGCGTTGATCGTTCCCAGTGGTATATAGCCCAGCGGCGTTACCGAAAGCAATATGATAAGCGCAATGAAAAGCGCCATTTTCACCATTTCGGAAGTTTTTCGGCTTCTTATCATCTGTTTTCCTTCTTTTTGAAAAAATATTTAATTATATAATTATACTACTGTTAATGCGCTATGGCAAGCGCTGTGTGTCTTTTTGATTGCGGCGGAAACAGGCTCCGCCCTACCGTGGATTGGCGTGCAAACGCAGACGGAACGGGGTTTGCCCTCATCCGCCATTCTTCAAAATGAAGGCCTGCGCTCCGCGTTTCTGTTTATTGTTCATTGTAAATTAATTATACCGCCGCTTCTTCAAGAAGCTTTCGGATATCGGCCGCAAGAGCGGCGTTTTCGGGTTTATCCAGCTTCGGATCATCCGAAAGAATTTCTGCGGCGGCTTTTTTCGCCTCTTCAAGAAGAGTGATATCCGTCATCATGTCCGCCATTTTGAGCATCGGCAAACCGCTTTGGCGATATCCGAAAAAGTCGCCGGGACCGCGAAGTTTAAGATCCTCTTCCGCGACCCTGAAACCGTCCGTGGTTTTTGCTATAACCTCAAGCCTGCGCTTTGTTTCGGGCGAATTTTTTCCGGAAATAAGAATGCAGTAGCTTTGTTCCTTTCCTCTTCCGACCCTTCCGCGAAGCTGGTGAAGCTGGCTTAAACCAAAGCGTTCGGCATTTTCTATGACCATACATACCGCGTTCGGAACGTCAACTCCGACCTCAATAACCGTCGTTGATACAAGAACCTGAAGTCGGTTTTCGGCAAATGCCTGCATAACCCTTTCTTTTTCGGCGGGCTTCATGCGCCCGTGCAAAAGGCCGACGTTGCAGTCAACAAGCTCTTGGCCGGCTATCTGTTCCGCAAAATCCGCCGCCGCTTCAAGAGGGAGAGAATCCTCATTTCTTTCCACAAGGGGGCATACGATATAACTTTGTTTGCCCTCCTTCGCAAAATTGCGGACGAATCCCAGCGCCCTTTGCGAAAGTTCCGGCCCGACAAGATAGGTTTTTACCGGTATGCGGTTTTTCGGCATTTCGTCAAGAACCGAAACGTCCAGATCGCCGTAAAGCACGAAAGCAAGAGTGCGCGGAATTGGCGTTGCGGACATAACAACCGTGTGGGGGGCTTTTCCCTTTCGGCCAAGGGCGCTTCGCTGGCGAACGCCGAAACGATGCTGTTCATCGGTGATGATAAGACCGAGATTATCAAACTCGACGTCTTCCTGAATAAGGGCGTGGGTTCCGGTGACAATGGTTATTTCGCCGCTTTTGATTGCGGCCTTCACCTCCGCTTTTTCCGAAGCTTTCATCGAACCGGTAAGAAGCCCGACCTTTATCCCAAAGGGCGCAAACATTCTTTCAAGGGTGGCCTTATGCTGAGATGCGAGCACCTCCGTCGGCGCCATCATCGCGCTTTGAAAGCCGTTTTTTGCCGCAAAATACATACACGAAGCGGCAACGGCGGTTTTGCCTGAACCGACGTCGCCCTGGATAAGGCGGCTCATTGGAACAGGTGAGCACATATCTTTTTCGCATTCGGCAATCACGCGTTTTTGAGCACCGGTAAGTTCAAAGCCGAGAGAACTTGTGAAATCCTCGATGCTCACGGGCGAAAAAGCATTGCCTTCGGCGGTTCTTGTTTTTCCTTTCGTAAGGTTCATGCCAAGGGTGAAAGCAAGGAATTCTTCGAATATAAGGCGTTTTTTCGCCATTTCAAGGTCTTCCGAGCACGCAGGAAAATGTATGGAGCGTATTGCCTCCGCCTTTGAGCACAGACCGTATTTTTTGAGCACCGCATCATTTATGGTTTCTTTCACAAGATGGCCGCACTCTTCAAGCGCAGTTTTCATCTGGGCAGAAACCATCTTTGAAGAAAGCCCTTCCGTAAGCGGATACTGGGGAAGAAAACCGCTTTCGCCCGGCGCGATTACTATGGGAGAACTCATTTCTCCGCCGGTCATGCGCCTTGTGAAATCGCCGTAAAAAATATACTCTTTGCCGATTTCGAGGGCATCAACGGTATATTTCGCGTTGAAGAAAGTTATAAGCAGATCCCTTTCCATATCCGTTGCGCGCACTTTTGAAACGGTAAGGCCCTTTCTGATGGGCCTTGTAGGGCTTTTTTGCGTAACAACGGCCTTTACGGCACAGGGATGCTCGTCGGAAGCGTCTTTTATGGCAAGGGTGCCCGTAAGGTCAAGATATCCCCTCGGATAATGTTCCAAAAGTTCGCCGATATTGGTTATGCCGAGCTTCTGATAAAGCTTTTCTCTTTTTTCACCGACGCCTTTCAGCGCCGTGAGCGGCGAACCCAGATTCATAAAAAACGCCCCCTTTCATAAATTCTGCTTTTAACCCATTATGAAATAATCTTACAACTTTTTCAGCAAAAAACAAGGCTTATTTTGTGAACAAATAAAAAGCGGGCGGATAATATCCGCCCCTATATTTTAAGAGTTCTTAAATATTCTTTCTGTTCTTCTGTTATTCGAAAGCTTTCGATGGCTTTCTGAATGGCTTTATTATGAGTCCAGCTCTCAAGACGTTTCTCCTTAATAAACGGCAAAACGGCGTCATACTGCTTTGCCAGGGCCGTTGCAAAATACCACGCCTGCATCATACGGATATAGTATTCTTCCGATTCGATCCGCGCAACCATTTCCGGATATTCCGGGCTGAAATCCTCGCCGAGAAAATGTTCCATAAGCATTTTTATGCCAAAGCGCACCGCATATATATCCTTTGATGAAAGCCAGCTTTCGATCCCGCCCAAAAGTTCCGATTTATGCTTTTTGAAAACATTGGGCGACATGGAATCGCAGGTGGCCCAGTTATCAACAAAAGGCAGAAATTCCGTGACTTTTGCGGCACATTCATCGTAATCCTTTATAAGTTCGAGCATAAAAGCGTGAAGATTGTTTTCTTCGTAATATTCATGGGGAAGCTTTGAAAGAAAGTCTTTCGCTTCGGGCGTTTTCGCAAATTCCTTTGCGAATTTGCGAAGCTCGGGAGTTCTCACACCGATTATCTTTTCTTTTGGAACGGTGGGCATAAGTTTGCTTTGAAAATCCCGGTATTTTTCGTCGGACATAGAAAAAAGGACGGTTTGCAGATTGGTCATGGTATCACCTCACTGCTAAAATATAACATAGTTCTTTCGGAACGGTCAAGATAGTTTCAAAATCAATATAACGAATCCCTCCGCCGTGCCATACGGCAACGGTTCCCATCCCTTTAGGCAAGGGATGCAAAAAAGCAGAAAAACACCGCGGTGGCTCAGTTCCGCGGTGTTTTTCCATCTTAACTTAGGCTCTTTTATTATATGGACCGGCAGGGCGGCGCCTGCCTTGATAGCTAAAGGGATTTATTCCTCTTTTGTTCCGCAGCAACCGCAGCCGCAGCCACAGCCGCCTTCGGAATTTTTGGAACTGCAGGAGCAGCCGTCAGGGCAGCCGATGCATTTTTTTCCGCTTTTCTTTGCTTTATAAACATACCAGCCCGCAAGGCCGATGATAACAGCAAGAATAGCAATGATGATGATATCTTCCATTAAGACTGTTCCTTTCTTTTATAATTATTTATTGAGTGCGTATTCTTTTTCAAGACGCTTATCAGCAGTCATGCAGAGATATACGACAACCGCGGCCATTGCGGCAACAGCGATAAGACCCGGGAAGAAGCCTGCGCCAAGGGTGCCTTCGGTGATAAGGGTACCGATCTGATATACAAGGAAACCGACGGTATAGCCAACACCGAGCTGGAGGGCAATTCCGCCCCAGAGCCATTTGGAGCTCTTCATTTCGGAGTTCATTGCGCCGATTGCAGCGAAGCAAGGCGGGGTATAGAGGTTGAACATAAGGTATGCAAGTGCGGCAACTTTGGTGATGGCCATGATGCCGGCAGCCTCCGCACCGGCGCCTTCTATAAGCTCGAGTGCTTCGGTATCTATAAGGTTTTCAAGGCCGACAAAGCAAACTGCAAGGGTGCCGACAACGTTCTCTTTTGCGATAAAGCCGGTAACAGCCGCTGCTGCGAACTGCCAGGAAAGAACGCCGACGATCGGAACGAGAAGGTATGCAACAGGGCTTGCGATGGAAGCGAGGATGGAAGTATCCGAGCTTTCAGCAACCTGGAAGCTCCAATCGAAGGTCTGCATGATCTGAACAGCAGTGTTGCAGAGAAGGATGATGGTTGCGGCTTTTACGATATAAGCCCAGCCGCGGGAGCACATGGATTTGAATGCTCGGCCAAGGCTCGGAACTTTGTATTCGGGAAGTTCGATGATGAAGAAGGATTTTCTTGCTTTGTATCCTGCGATTTTGTTTACGAGAAGCGCACCAAAGAAAATGAATGCGACACCGCAGAAATACATAAGGAAGCTTACCCAACCGGCGTTATCAAAGAATGCGCCGGCGAAGAGGGAAATTACAGGGATCTTTGCGCCGCAGGGCATGAAGGGGGTGAGCATCGCGGTGGCTCTTCTTTCACGCTCGTTGCGGATGGTGCGGCAAGCCATAACGCCGGGGATGGCGCATCCGGTACCGATTACGAAAGGAATAACGGATTTACCGGAAAGACCGACTTTTTTGAAGATGGGGTCAAGAACAACGGAAGCTCTTGCCATATAACCGCAGTCTTCGAGAAGTGCGATAAGGAAATACATTACCATTACAAGGGGAAGGAAGCCGACTACCGCACCGACACCGCCGATGACGCCGTCAACAAGAAGTGCGTAAAGAAGGGGGCTTGCTCCGGAAAGCATTTCGCCTACCCAGCCCTGGAAGGTTTCGATCCAGCCGACGAGGAGATCCGCAATGGGAGTTCCGACCCATACCTGAGAAATCTGGAATACAAGATACATAACAACGGCGAAAATCGGGATTCCGAGCCTTTTGTTGGTAAGAACCGCATAGATTTTATCCTGGGAGTTTTTATTTCTTGTAAGAACTTTTCTTGTTTCAACCTCTTTAACGATTCCGTTTACGAATTCAAAACGTTTTCTGTCGGCCGCTACAACAGCTTCTTTGCTTGTAAGGTCGATCTTACCCTGTTCATAGGGAGCTTTCTGGCCTTTGCCCGCCTGTTCCGCTGCAGCTTTTACAACCTCTTTAAGTCCTTCGTTGGAAGTGGAAACGGTATCAACAACGGGGCATCCGAGTTTTTCGGAAAGGACCTTTGTGTTGATTTTGGTTTCTTTCTTTGCGTTGACGTCGGCTTTGTTAAGAGCAACAACAACCGGAATACCGAGCTCGAGAAGCTGGGTGGTGAAGAAAAGGCTTCTTGAAAGGTTGGTTGCGTCAACGATATTGATGATAACGTCGGGGTTTTCGTGTTTTACATAAGAACTGGTGATGCTTTCTTCAGAAGTGAAGGGCGACATGGAATATGCACCCGGAAGGTCAACCGCGATAAGCTCTTCGGCTCCATCGTAATAAGCTTTTTTAATAGGATGTTCTTTTCTTTCAACGGTAACGCCCGCCCAGTTGCCGACCTTTTCGTTACGGCCGGTTATGGCGTTATACATTGTTGTTTTACCGCTGTTGGGGTTTCCCGTAAGGGCAATTCTCATGTTGTCAATCTCCTCTTTTTGTATATTTTCAATTAATTTGAAACTGTAATAAAGTTAGGTAACACTAACCCCTATGCAGAAAGCAAGAACCTGTTTGCCTTCTGCCGCGGGGGTATCATCAGATAATGATAGCTTCCGCAAGCTGGTGGTCGATATTATATCTTCCATCCTTGATTGAAACGGTACAGCTTTTTTTAAGGTGAGAAACCACCGTTATGGGTTCGCCGCTGTAGCATCCAAGGGAAAAAAGGAAAGCATCGAGTTCTTCATCGTCGGTTTCGATGGCCTTGATGATATACTCTTTGCCTTCTTCAGCAGAAATTAAGTTCATGCGTATCACCTGACCTGAATTTTTTGGGTTAGCCTTGACTAACCATATCTCTTAAATAAAAGTTAGGAGTTCCTAACCACAATGCAGTTTACCACAGATGAACAATCTTGTCAATAGTTTTTTGGTAATATTTTCACGAAAGGAAGATAAATTATTGTTTATGTTATTAAGCTCCTCAGAGGAGGAGCTGTCGCCGAAGGCGACTGAGGAGGGATAAACCCTGTCTAATTTCGATAAGCGCTCCGCGTTCTTGGTTATATGCCCTCTTGCGGTACCCAAAATATTCTGCGGCATAACGCCTTGAATATTTTGACCGCGGCGCCAAAAACATCTCGCTTCCTCGCCCACAGGGCGCGCTTCGATGTTTTTGCCCATCCGTCTTTTCGGCAATAAATTGCCGAAAATCCACCTTCCCCTCAAGGGGAAGGCTTTAAATGCATATAAACAATAATTTATTTCAACAAAAATTGACTCAAAGTTGAAAAAGAATTGCAGAAATGAATATAGAATCGAATCGTAAAATGTTTTTTCATAAATCGGAAGGAGGTTTCGGGCTTGTATTTTTTAAAAATTGTCATTTATTTTATGATACTCGGCGTTCTTTCTTTCATCGGCGGCCGACTCTGGGCAAACACTTCCGTTAATTGCGAAGCCTTTCCTTTCCGTTCCTTCGCTTTTGAAAAAGAAGGAAAGATATATAAAAAGCTCGGCATTGCAAAATGGCAAAGCCACGTTCCGGATATGAGCAGAGTTTTTAAAAAAATAATGCCTCCGAAAAAAATCGAAAGCCGACCCGAAGCCGAAAAGCTTCGCACCATGATAAAAGAAACCTGCGTTGCCGAAATGACCCATTGGGTGCTTATTATTCTCGGCGCCGGCTATATTTTCATCTGGCCCGGTATCGGCGGAATGATTTGTTTTCTTCTGAGCTTTTTTGTGAACCTTGTTTTCGTCATCATACAGCGTTACAACAGGCCAAGGCTCGTTCATGTTCTTGAAAGAAAAATGGCCCTGAAACCAAAGGAATTTAAAGAAAGGTCCAATGCCGAATGCGCGTTTTAATATTAAGCTGCAGCACCGGCGGCGGACATAATTCCTGTGCGGCGGCCATAAGCGAAATTTTTGAAGAACACGGAGATTTTTGCGAAACAAAGGATTCCCTTTCTTTCGTTTCCGACGGCTTTGCCGATTTCATGTCGAAGGGGCATTCCCTTTTATATCGCCGCTTTTCCTTTGTTTTCAAAAACGGCTATGCCTTTGCGGAAAGGCACCCGAAGGTTTTGAAAAAGAATTCCGCCGCATATAAATTGATAACGAAAGGTTCCGAAAAGCTTTACGATTATATTTCCGAAGGCGGTTTTGACGCGGTCATCTGCGTTCACGTTTTTTCCGGAATGATCCTTAATGAAGCCTTTGAAAACAGGCCCCCTCTCGGGGTAAAAACCGCTTTTCTCGCAACCGATTATACCTGCAGCCCCGGGGTGGAAATCTTTGATTACGATTTGCTTTTCATTCCGGATGAATCCCTTAAAGCGGAATTTGCAAGCCACGGAATAGCGAAAGAAAAGCTTCTTCCCACCGGAATTCCGGTTCGGAACAGATTTTTTCACACCGCGGATAAAGCCGAAGCAAAGCGCGCTTTCGGTATCCTTCCGGAGCACAGGCATCTTCTTGTTATGTGCGGAAGCATGGGCTGCGGCCCTTTTGAAAAAATTATGGCAAGCCTTTGCGAAAGGCTTCCCGGAAATATCGAAATAACCGCCGTTTGCGGAAGCAACGAAAAACTCCGCAAAACCCTATACGCAAAGTATAAAAACAACAAAAATATACATATCATGGGCTATACCGAAGATGTTCCCCTTCTTATGGAAAGCGCCGATCTCTATCTTACAAAGCCCGGCGGGCTCAGCACGAGCGAAGCTCTTGCAAAGGCACTGCCGATGGTCTTTATAAATGCGGTTGGCGGATGCGAAAAACACAATATGGAATATTTTCTTTCAATCGGCGGCGCCGCCGCGGCAAAAACTCCCGAGGCTCTTGCAAAAAAATGTCTTTCGCTCCTTCAAAGCGAAAAAAGGCTCGGCGGGCTTTCAAAAGCTCTTGAAAAGCGCCGCAAGCCCTTTGCCGCAAAAGAAATATATCTCAAAATAAGAGGTGACGTATGCAGCGAACCCCCGAAGTCAACTATCGAAACTTCCGTTTGAACAAGCTCAGCTCTCCCGAATTTTCTCATCTTAAACTTTTGCTTTACTGGCCGGTTTACGGCGTTCTTTTTCTTTACGTCGAGCGGTTTTATCAGGTGGATTACTATTACCCGATGCACTGTTTTCTCGACGATATGATACCGTTTTGTGAGTTTTTTCTTATTCCCTACCTCTTCTGGTTCGTGTTTCTTATCGGAATACATCTTTATACGCTTTTGTATGATGTTGATTCCTTTAAGAGATTGATGAAATACATAATTATCACCTATACCGCGGCGATAATAATCTATTTTATTTTCCCCACCTGTCAGGAACTGCGCCCTTCCGTTTTTGAGCGCAGCAACCTTTTTACAGGCTTCCTCGAAGGTTTCTATGTGTTCGATACGAACACGAACGTTTGCCCTTCCGTTCACGTGATAGGTTCCCTTGCGGTGATGTTCACCGCCTGGAACACCAAGGGACTTGAAGCGCCCAAATGGAAAATTGCTTTCGGCATAATGGCGCTTTTGATTTGTATGTCGACTGTTTTTTTGAAACAGCATTCGATCCTTGATGTTTTTGCCGCTATCCCCATATGCGCAATAGCCTATCCCCTCTGTTTCGGCAAGGGCAAAAAGAAAAGCACCGTGCAGTGATGCACGGTGCCTTTTTTATCAGTTTATAAATCTTGCAAGAAAATCCCTTGTTTCTTCTTTCTTGGGATTTGCGAAGATATCCTCCGGGGTTCCTTCTTCGCAGATGACGCCGTCCTTCATAAATACAACGTGGTTCGAAACGTCACGGGCAAAAGCCATTTCGTGGGTTACCACTATCATGGTAAGGCCTTCTTCCGCGAGGGCTTTCATAACCTCGAGGACTTCGCCGACCATCTGGGGGTCAAGGGCCGACGTGGGTTCATCAAAAAGAAGCACTTCCGGTTCCATTGCAAGGGCTCTTGCGATGGCAACACGCTGTTTCTGTCCTCCGGAAAGCTGCTTCGGTTTTGCGTTGATGTATGGGAGCATTCCTACCTTTTCAAGAAAGTATTTTGCGGTCTGTTCCGCTTCTTCCTTGCTCTTTTTAAGGACTTTCTGCTGGCCGACCATACAGTTTTTGAGGACGGTCATATTGGAAAAAAGGTTGAAGCTCTGGAAAACCATACCCACTTTCGCGCGGTAATCCGTTACCGAAAAGCCCTTTGCGGCGATATCCTCGCCGTGGAAGAGAATTTTTCCGCCGGAAGGGGTTTCGAGCACATTTATGCAGCGGAGCAAAGTTGATTTACCGGAACCGGAAACACCTATGATAGTTGTAACGTCACCTTGTTTAACGGAAAAGTCGATATCGGAAAGGACTTTGTGGCTTCCGAAATTCTTTTCAAGATGCTGAATTTCTATAATATTCTCGCTCATTTGAAGTCCTCCAAAGTTTTCTCTTTCGGGTGATAGGTATACATTCCGCTTGTATGGGCAAGGGTATCGGTGGTGGCAAGATCATAGTTATCGTCACCGTCGAGTTTGCTTTCAAGAAGGCGGAGCAGGGCGGAAGCGGTTACGGTAAGGGTAAGATAAATTGCCATGGTTATGGTTGCGGATTCAAAATAAAGATAAAGCGCACCGGCAACACTTTTGTGCGTAAAGAAGAGATCCGTTACGCTTATAACTGAAAGAACCGAAGTATCTTTGATGTTGATGATAAGGTTGTTTCCGATCTGGGGGATTATGTTGCGGAAAGCCTGGGGAAGAATTACATAAAGCATTGTCTGAAGATGCGTCATTCCGATGGATTTTGCACCTTCGGTCTGGCCCGGGTCGATGGAAAGGATTCCGCCGCGAACCGTTTCTGCCATATATGCACCGGTGTTGATGGAAACGATGAAGAAAGCGGCGCTCCAGATATCCATGTGAATATTAAAGACCATTCGTGCTCCGTAATAGATAAAAACCGACTGTACGATCATCGGGGTTCCGCGGAAGAGTTCCACATAACCTTTAAGAATAACTTTTGTAATTCCGAGAAGAATTCTTTTCCAGACGGGGTCGCCTTTATCGCTCGGAATAGTCTGCACTACGCCGACGGCAAAACCTATAACACAGCCGATAATCGTTCCCACAAGGGAGATTATAAGCGTATTGCGCGCGCCTTCAAGATATGAAGGGCCGTATTGCTGCCAGCATTTTATAATACCATCAATAAATTCAGCCAAGTTTATTCTCCTTTTTTATTAATTAAATCCCTACGTAATTACTGCTGAAAAGGGAGCCTTTTTTGCTGCATTATAAACCGCCCGGCAATAAAAACCGGGCGGAATTTTTATAAAATCATTTATTATTCGCTGAGGGGCTGTACTGCGATAGCTTCAGCCATCATGCTCTCATAATCCTCAACGGTAAGGGTTGCAAGAACGGAGTTTACTGCATCGAGAAGCTCGGTGTTGCCTTTCTTGATAGAAATTCCGAGGTTGATCTCTTCTTCAGAAACAACAAAGTTATCGTCGTTTCCGGTGAAATCAAGAAGTACAAAATCATCATAAACCGCGGTTGCCGCCATTGCGGTGGGCATATCGGTTACAACAAGGTCAACGGTGCCCGCTTCAAGAGCAACGAGCATTGCGGGTGCGCTTTCCTGTGCGGGAAGAATGTTTGCGCCGTCAATCTGGGGAAGGCAAACATCATACCAAACGGTGTTGAGCTGGGAAGTGCAGGTTGCACCTGCAAGACCGGAAAGACCGGTTGCGGAAGCGTATGCGGAATCAGCTTTTGTAAGGGTTACAATGGATGCGTAATAATAAGGATCGGAAAAATCGACCTGTTCAAGGCGTTCCGCAGTGATGGATTGACCTGCGATAACAAGGTCAACGTCGCCGGAAAGGATAGCGGGGATAAGGGATTCCCAGTCAAGTTTTACGATTTCAAGTTCTTTGCCCATGCTTTCGGCAATAAGTTTTGCCATCATTACGTCATAGCCGTATGCATAGTCGCTTGAACCGGCGATGGGAACCGCACCGTTGGAATCATCACCCTGGGTCCAGTTGTAAGGGGCATAGCCGCATTCCATAGCAACGCGAATAACGTTGTCATTGTCTTCTGCGTTGGAGCAGGCAGCAAAACCGAGGCACATTGCCATTGCGAGTACGAGTGCAATAATTTTTCTTGTCATAATAGTGTTCCTTCTTTCCAAAGAATTCATTTTTTGCGGCTTTTTGAAAATAAAAAAGCCATGAATACTTTCGGAGAAGATTCATGGTACATTCTTACAAAAAATGCTTCGCAGGGCTTTTTTCAAAAATCAACCCTGCTTAAACCAATGATAGCTCTCCACCGAAGTGACAGTTCAGAAGATATTCTCCCCTGACCCAGCAAACGGAAAAACGGCTTTTTTCCGAAAGCTTCGGCGAAAGTTCCTTTCATGCAAAACCGGGAAGCCTGCCCTTAAAATGCCTTGCGTTACTGATAGCTTTCGCGCCTCTACCATTGTTTATGGCAAAGCCAGAAACAATATAGTATTCTGTTTTCATAGTTTTTTGAAAAACTATGTGATACAGTATATCAAAGTAAAGCGTTAAAGTCAACTGTTTTTTCAAAATTTTTTAAATCAGAATAAATTATTGTTTGCCGCACCGCGGTGAAGAATACGGTTGTAGGGGCGCACCTGCGTGTGCGCCCGTAACCCAAGAACGCGGAGCGTTTAAAGCCTTCCCCCGGGGGAAGGTGGCACGCCACAGGCGTGACGGATGCGGGTCAACCTTGTTCCGTCTGCTGTTATCGTTTAATCGAATGTAGGGAACGGTCTTG
>JAFUJP010000176.1 GCA_017473745.1 Oscillospiraceae bacterium | reverse complement strand
CCTGCTTATTTTCCGGTCACTTCAAAAAGGACTTTTTCGGGAATCCCCGAAAAAGTCCTTTTTGGAATATAACTTTACATTTTATTTAAAAGTTTTGCAAAATTCGGCGTAGGGGCGGATAATATCCGCCCCTACGCTAAATTGGCGCAGCAAAAAAACCGGCCCGCTTTTGGCGGGCCGGTTTTTCTTAAAAGAAAAGAGGGGAAGCGATGAAAATGTTTTTGTTGAACTTATTCTCTGTTGCTGTGATTATATTATAAAGCGAAAATATGAGCAGATTTTGCAAAACTTTTAAATAAATTGTAAAGTTATATTCCAAAAAGGACTTTTTCGGGGATTCCCGAAAAAGTCCTTTTTGAAGTGACCGGAAAATAAGCAGGGTTCTGTATTGACGACAATCTATCTTCGCCGCCGGTCGCCCGTGCGGCTTAAATGCCACCTTTGCGAGCGCATCGGGCCGATGCGTTACTCTCTGTACGGTGTTGCTCCGGATAGGGTTTACAGACCCCCTATGTTACCATAGGACGTGGTGAGCTCTTACCTCGCCTTTCCACCCTTACCATGCGAACATGGCGGTATATCTCTGTTGCACTCTCCCTGGGGTCGCCCCCGGCTGCCGTTAGCAGCTACCCTTGCCCTTGGAGCCCGGACTTTCCTCGCGCGCGTCCTTTCGGAACTGCGTCCGCTGCCGTCCTTTCCGCTCACGGGTTAATATTATAAACCATAAAAAAGATTATGTCAATTCAAATTATGCGCCCCTTGTCAAAGGGGCTAAGACACTCCGCGAAACGGAACGGTCAGCTAAAGCATATCTTCCACCAGCCAAATCAAAGATTTGAGGTGTCAGATAAATACCGTTCCCTACGGTGAAATGGTGATTACCGGGCAAACACCTCATCCGACTTTTTTGACCTGCGGTCAAAAAAGCCACCTTCCCCTCAAGGGGAAGGCTTTAAATAAAGCTTTCCTCCGCTTTAACAAGGGGAGGCAAAAAAACGGCAGGGCGTTTGCCCTGCCGCGGTAATTATTCCGAAACGATTATATCCGCCGTTTTTGCGTTGATTAAAGATATTAAATCCGAAGGAGCTATTTCAACCTGTCTGCCGATTTTTCCGGCGCTGACGGTGACGGTGCTCAGATTGAGCACAGATTCATGGAAAACGGTGGGGAACTGTTTTTTCATCCCGATGGGCGAGCATCCGCCGTGGATATAGCCAGTAAGCCCCAGCAAATCGGCGGAAAGCACCATTGCAACGCTCTTTTCGCCGACGGCTTTTGCGACTTTTTTATAGTCGAGCCTTTCTGCCCCGGGAACAACAAAAACGTAAAAATTGCCCTTTCCGGCTTTGAGCACGAGGGTTTTGTAAACGGTGCTCACGTCCTTGCCGATAAGTCCGGCAACGGTTACAGCATCGCAGGGGGCGCCTTCGGCAATTTCGTAGCCATGGGGGATATACGCAACTTTCTTTTGGTCAAGTATGCGCATGACGTTGGTTTTTTCGTCTTTTTTCAAGGAAATCACACCTCAGTCATATCAAATTTTTCGCCCACGAAGGTTGAAAAGCCGGCATAGGCGGCCTTTTCAACGTCATCCATAGAGCGGACGGTCCAGCCGGCAAGCCTTACGCCGTAAAAACGGCAAAGAGAAAAGCCGAAGCTTTTATCATCAAAACGGTAGGAAATGAAATCCGGTTTTGCGGCATAGTTCGTAAGCAGATTTGAAAGGGCGAACGCAGAAAATCCTTTTACGCCAAGATGATTTTTACCGGCGGAAAGCTGGCCGCGGATGACTTCCGGATGGTTCTTTTTGAACCATTCGAGCACATAGGGGTTAAAGCTGACAGCCACTACCTGGCCGTCATAGGTTTGCATGAGCTGATAAACTTTTTCGAGAAAATCCGGTTCGATGGCAATGGAATCGGTTTTTATCTCGCAATAAATGGGAACTCCGGCGCAGGCTTCCATAGCCTCGGTGAAAAGCGGGATCTTTTCATCGGTTCCAAGAAGCCGAAGCGAGGAAAGCTCCTCAAAGGTCATATCGCGAACGAATTTATCGGTGCCGCACATACGTTTTACGCTGGCATCGTGGAAAACGACAATTTCGCCGTCTTTTGTCGGGCGCACATCAAGCTCGACCGCAAGTTCGTTTTCGGCGCTTTTTCTGAAGGCCGCAAGGCTGTTTTCGGGGATATCTTCGTTGTTATAATAACCCCGGTGGCAGTAAACAACGGGAAGATCGAAAAAACGGAATTTGTTCGGGGTCGTGAGATAGACAAATGCGCAGGCGAGCACGAGAAAAACAATTATGAGCACCATTACAATGGCAGTGAGTACGGGATTTTCAATCATCAGTCATCGCCTCCGACGTCAAGAGCTTCGAGTTTATCTTTAACCTGTGCGGGTTTGCTGTCGCCGTGTTTTACCTGCAAAAGCATAAGGAAGGCGATGATTTCCGCAATGACCGCATAGGGGAAGAGAATTCCGTAGTTATCAGCTTTTTCAATAAAGAAACCCGCAATCATGGGGGTAAGGATCTGCGCCGCCATGGAAGCAGTATAATAATATCCGGTGTATTTGCCGATGTCGCTGCCCTGGCTCATTTCCCAGATTATCGGGAAGGTGTTTACTATAACGCAGGCATAGCCGAAACCGATGATCGCAAAGAACGGAATGAGGAAAAGCCCCGCGCTTCTGAAGAAAGACATAACGAGGAAGCAGAAAGCCATAACCCCAAGGCCGACCATAATGGCCTTTTTGCGGCCGAATTTTGTTGCGATCATACCCGAAGGGATATAGGAAAGGATGGAACAAACCGTTGCAACCAGAAGATAGTTTGCAAAGCTTCCGCCCTGAACGTGGAGGTAATTGGTCATATAAAGGCTGAAGAAAGTGGTAACGGCGTTATAGCCGATGAAGAAGAACGCAACGCAAAGAAGCATAAAGATAAGGCTTTTAAGAACCTCTTTCGGCATTTTTTTGCCTTTGGAGTGTTCTTCGTTAAGCTCGGCTTCGGTGCTTTCATAGCCGCCGGTTTCTTCCATTTCTTTAACGAGCTTGTTTTCGCGAACGGTGAGAACAAGAATAACGACAGCCCCGACCATGATTCCCGCAATGATAAGGAAGATGGGGAAATAGTTGGGTTTGCCCTCTTTCGGAACGAGAAGGCTTATAAGCGCAAGGGAGATAACCCCGCCGACGGCACCCATAAGATTGATGACCGCGTTGCCCTTGCTGCGGAGCTTTTTCGGGGTTACGTCCGGCATAAGAGAAACCGCAGGGGAACGATAGGTCGCCATAGCGAGAAGAGTTATGCCAAGGCAAACGGCAAAGCCGAGAAGGTTTTCGGTGTTGTCAAAATATGGCAGGAACATCATGCTGACAACAGAAACGGCAGTTCCGAAAATGATGAAAGGGGTGCGTTTTCCCAAAGGGGAATGAGCTTTATCGGAAAGGGAACCGAAAAGCGGGAGCATGAAAAGCGCAAGCATATTATCTATGGCCATAATCTGGCCGGTGGCAGTTTCGCCGACGTGGAAGGTGTTTTCGAGTATCAGCGGAATGATACCGTCATAAGCCTGCCAGAAGGTGCAGATGGAAAGAAACGCAAGACCCACAAGAAGGGTGCGTTTATAATTGAGCTTCATGGTAAAAACCTCCTTGATAATAATCAGTCAACGTCTTCAACGATCTGTTCGGGTCTGTTATCGAGAGAATCCGGATGGCGAAGGATCCAATCAAGCTGTTTGAATGCGTTGGCATAATAATGTCCGTCGGTGATACGCTCGTCACTTACGACGGTAAAATCAACGTATTTGTGTTTTTCAACGCTGCCGTCCTTCTGAACTTCAAGGGCGGTTCGCTTTGCGCCGAAGGCAAGGAATACAGGGCAGGTTCCGAAATTATAAAGATGGTGATAAATGGGCGGAATCCCGAGGGAACCGAGGTTCGTTATGAACATACTGCAATGGAAAGGAGAAGCTTTATGTATTATTTTCGGCATGATCCCGAAATAATCAAGAAAGCTTATAACGGAAACAAATGCCCTGAGGATAAGAGCGGGCATATAGTTAATTGCTTTGGCAACCTTATCAAAGAGATTGGAATCCCCGGATCGCCTTGCGATTTCAACGGCTTCATCCATTTTGCGATAAATGTCATCGGCGGTATCGCCGGGGTTGAAAACGACTTTTATTGCGGATTCCTGGGCGTTGAGTTCCATGCTTTTCTTTACCATCATGCAAACGGAAATATCTTCGCCGTGCTGATAGATCCTTTGACCGGCAATGAAGCGGTTCATAGCAGGCTTTTGAGAGATAAGACGGACATAAGCCGCAAGTATAACGTGAAGGAATCCAAAGCCGGAAAGCCCGTCTTCACGGCGTTTTTTCTTTATATAATTTTCAATGCGTCCAAGCTCGACAGAACCGGCAAAAAGATTTGAAGCATCATTCCTTGTTTTCATAATAAAAGGAGTGATATAAGTCATCGGCGATAAGGAACGGACACGGTATCCGTCATAACGATCGCCAAGGCGTTTTTTCCTCTTTTCCATAGACCAAAATCCTCTCTGCACAAAAGCGCAAATTATTACACACATTATAGCAGAAAAAAATAAATAATTCTACAAAAAGCCCCAAAATTAAGAAATAATGTTAAATTATTGTTTATATGCCTTCCCGGAGGGCAAAGACGGCGAAGCGCGCCCGGTGGGCGATACAGCAAGCCGGATTTGGCGCAGGCATCGACCGTATGCAAGGCGTATGCCGCCGCAGACGGGCGCTAATGCCAAGAGTACAGGGGGACCGTTGCCGTAGGCACGGTGGATGAGGGATTATTTAATAATACGTTGTAGGGGCGCACCTATGTGTGCGCCCGTCAAAAAGGATTCCCGGAGGGCAGGCTTCTCCTTGAGGAGAAGCTCCGCCGAAGGCGGTGATGAGGTGTTTGTCCGCTAATTTCCGTGTTTGCATAGGAACACCTCATTCGTCATCGCGAAGCGATGCCACCTTCCCCTCAAGGGGAAGGCTTTAAATGCATAAACAATAATTTATCTTTATACAAATATTTTAAAACTGTGGACGGAAACACCGCGCTGTGGTAAAATATAAAAGGTTAAACGATACTGTTTTGGAGGGGATTTTATGTATCTTAAAGATCAGCACAAGATATGGCTCGCGACGGGCGATGCGCCGGTTTATCTTGAACCGGCGATGGCGAACCGCCATGGCCTTATTGCCGGAGCCACCGGCACCGGCAAAACGGTGACCCTTAAAGTTCTTGCCGAAGCTTTCAGCGATATGGGCGTTCCGGTGTTCCTCGGCGATATCAAAGGCGACCTTACCGGTATGTGCAATATGGGCAAGGAAACGAAGC
Source organism: Oscillospiraceae bacterium (assembly GCA_017473745.1). Taxonomy (GTDB): domain Bacteria; phylum Bacillota; class Clostridia; order Oscillospirales; family Ruminococcaceae; genus UMGS1668. The sequence goes on along the minus strand of JAFUJP010000176.1, from coordinate 4,553 downwards.
ATATCCGCCGCAGTATCGACAATATGGGCCTTGATAAAGCGGGCTATGATTACAGCAGCTATCCCGTAAGATTTTTTGACGTTTACGGCAAAAAAGGCCATCCTGTGCGCACGACCGTTACCGATATGGGGCCGGAACTTCTTTCAAGGCTCCTCGAACTTACCGAGGTTCAGGATGGGGTTCTTCGCATAGCATTCCGCATTGCGGATGATGAGGGACTTATCCTTTCGGATCTCAAAGACCTTCGGGCCATGATGCAGTATGTCGGTGACAACGCAAAGGAATATAAACTTACCTATGGCAATATTTCGTCCCAGACCGTTGGAGCCATCCAGCGCGCGCTGCTCAAGCTCGAGGATGAGGGCGGCGATATCTTTTTCGGCGAGCCGGAGCTTGACCTTCGGGACTGGGTGGAATGGGACGAAAACGGCCGGGGAGTTATGAATATCCTTGAATGTCAGGAACTTTTTCAGCATCCCCTTCTTTACGGAACATTCCTTCTCTGGATGCTTTCTGAAATTTATGAGATGTTCCCCGAAGCGGGCGACCTTGAAAAACCGAAGCTTGCATTCTTTTTTGACGAAGCGCATCTTCTCTTTAATGATGCGCCGAAAGCGCTTATCGAACAGGTTGAAAGAATGGTTCGCCTTATCCGTTCAAAGGGCGTTTCGGTATGGTTCATAAGCCAACAGCCTTCGGATATTCCGGATTCCGTTCTCAGCCAGATAGGCAACCGTGTTCAGCATGGGCTCAGGGCATATACCCCGGCTGACAGAAAAGCCCTTAAAGCGGCGGCGGATTCCTTCCGTACAAATCCGAAATTCGATACGGAAGAAACCCTTATGGCTCTTGGGGTCGGCGAAGCACTCGTTTCTGTGCTTGATGAAAAGGGAGTTCCGAGCATAGTTGAAAAGGCGAATATCCTTCCGCCGAAAAGCTCCATGGATGCCGCTTCGGAAGCGGAGGTTCAAAACGCTGTAAAGCAAAGTCCGCTTTACGGAAAATACGAAACCGCCGAAGATAAGGAATCCGCTTACGAAAAGCTGACGGAGCAGAAAAAAGAGGAGGAAGAGGCCGAGAAAAAGGCCGCCGAAGAAGAAGCCAAGGAAAAAGAAAAGGCAAAAAAAGAAAAGGAAAAATCCAAAAAGAAAACATCTTCCACGGCAAAAAAAGCAACGAATGCTTTCACAAAAACACTCAATTCGGCAGCAAATACCATCGGCAGGGAAGTAGGAAAAAAGATAGTGCGCGGAATTTTCGACACTTTCTTTAATGGATAAATTTATTTCAAAAAAGGAGAAAACAAAATGGATATCATCAAAGAAAAAATCAACGAAATCGTCGAAAAAATCAAAAACGATAAAAATATTGCATCCAAATTCAAAAACGACCCCATCGCCACCGTCGAAGAACTTATCGGAATAGATCTTCCCAACGACCAGATCGAAAAAGTTGTTGACGGAATCAAAGCGAAAATCGCTCTTGATAAAATCGACCTCGACAATATTGACCTCGGAAAAGTCGGCGACGTTCTCGGCGGCCTTTTCGGAAAAAATAAATAAAAAGGGGCATTTTTACTGTGACACCAAAGGTTTACTCCACCCAAGAATTTGAAGCGGAATATACCTATAACGGCGCAGACCTCGGCATGACCTGGTCGCCCGAAAAAACCTTTTTCCGCCTTTGGTCGCCGTTGGCCCAAAGCGCAAAGCTGCGCCTTTATAAAAGCGGCAATATTGGCGAAAAGGATATTATCGAAGAAATAAATATGACAAAAGACGTTTGCGGAACATGGGTCGCCGAAGTTTTCGGCGACCTTAACGGCGTTTATTATACTTTTTGCGTTGTTATCGAAGGCGAAGAACGTGAAGCCGCCGATCCTTATGCAAAGGCTGCCGGCGCAAACGGATGCCGTTCCATGGTCATAGACCTTGATTCCACCGATCCGGAGGGTTGGGAAAAGGATGAATCCCCCTGGAGCGAAAACAAAAGCGTAACCGATGCGGTTATTTATGAGCTTCATGTAAGAGATCTTTCTTCCGATGAAAGCTCCGGAATTGAGCATAAGGGAAAATTCCTCGGCGTTATCGAGGAAGGAACAAAAACTCCCGGCGGAAAACCTACCGGAATAGACCACATAAAAGACCTCGGCGTTACACACGTCCATTTTCTGCCGAGCTTTGACTATGGTTCCGTCGATGAAACGAGACCCGATATTCCGCAATTCAACTGGGGATATGACCCCATGAACTTCAATATCCCGGAAGGTTCTTACGCAACCGATGCCGAAAACGGCGCGGTCAGGATCAGAGAAATGAAACAGATGGTGCAGGGCCTTCATAAAAACGGTCTTTGCGCCGTTATGGACGTTGTATATAACCACGTTTATCATACGGAAGAATTTTGTTTCAACTGTCTTGTGCCGGGATACTTCAGCCGCGAGGACGAAAACTGGAACTATTCCGCAGGTTCCGGCTGCGGAAACGACACAGCTTCCGAACGCAGTATGGTCAGAAAATTCATTGTGGATTCCGTAAAATACTGGGCGGATGAATATCATATAGACGGATTCCGCTTTGACCTTTCGGGGCTGCTTGACGTTGTGACCATAAACGAAGTTATAGTCGAGGTTCATAAAATCCGCCCGAGCGTTATTGTTTATTGCGAAGGCTGGGATATGCCCACCGAGGTAACGAAACCGGGCGTTGAGCTTGCTCATCAATATAATTCCGCAAAAATGCCCGGCAGTGCGTTTTTCAGCGATACCATGCGGGATATGCTTTACGGCGGAGCTTTCAAAAAGGAAGAAAAAGGCTTTGCCGCAGGTAAAAAGGGGCTTGAACCGCTGCTCAGGGATTGCTTTTTGGGAATGCCTTCATGGTGCAAAAATCCATTCCAGAGCATCAACTATGTTTCCTGCCACGACGGGCTTACTCTTTTCGATAAGCTTGCGGTTTCCGCGCCCGAGGCGGATTTCGGCGAAAGAATACGAATGAACAAACTTACCGCCGCGGTTTATATCCTTTCACAGGGGGTTCCTTTTATGCAGGCGGGCGAAGAGATGCTTCGCTCGAAGCCTTTGCCGGATGGAAGCTTTGAGCATAACAGCTATAACAAGCCGGATTCCGTGAACGGCATAAAATGGAATGATCTTGAAAAGCCGGAATATCAAAAAACTTTTGATTACTATAAAGGGCTTATCCGTTTCAGAAAAAATCATGGCGCTCTCCGTCTTAGAAATGCCGAAGAAGTGCGTTCTCACGTAACGGTAATCGACGGCATGGAAGAAGGCCTGGCCGCATTCCATATCTGGGGCAACATAAACAGAGAAAAAGCCGAAGCGATTTACGTTATTTTCAACGCGAACAGCGAGGAGAAAGAGATAAAACTCCCAGTAGGAAGATGGAACGTCTGTATAGACGATGAAAATTCCGGAGATGAAGCTCTTTATCACGCCGAAGGAGATTTCAAAATCCCGCCTATAAGCGCGGTTGTTATGGTAAAATAAGAGTTTCTGAATAAAAAGGATTTGTTGACTATGGATAATAAACCGAAAAAAGCGTTGTTCGCAATCACCTCGATATGTGTGATGATTACGATATTGGTTGCTTTCGGATTCTTCAGCAAGGATACGGAAGATACCGTGATGGATATAATTGTCGGAATTGTGGCGATAATTTCCGGTATCGGCAGCGTGTTTGTCGGAATAGCAAGCATTTTCAGTACATCCCTGGATAATGTCCGGGAGTATTTCGCCACCGGCGACACAAAAGAAATGGGTGAAGCCAGAAAGGTTTTATACAATTACAGATATATCAAAATCAAATACGGAAAAAGCATTTTTGACGATGACTTTGATCTGTGGATCCAGCAACCGAAAATCCAAAGTGACGGATTTATTATGCCGGCCGGCAAAGATGAAATTTTGGCTGCGGCAAGTGTATGCATGAATTTCTTTCAGATGTGGGGTTTGCTGCAAAATAAGGGGTTTCTTCCTATATGGGTGTTTGAAACGGCATCCGGTTACAGCATCATAAAACTCCATCAGGCCATGGAGGATATTCTGTATGTACGGCGTGAAACGAACCCGTTTTATGGACAGCAGTTCAGCTGGCTTTGCGCAAGAATACTTAAAAAATATAAGAAAGCAATCGCTCAATGCATCAAGAGCGAGAAGGAATATATTGTTCAGAAGCTTGGAATCAGCGAAGAAAAAGCGGCCAAGTGGCTTGAAGACGAAATTGCCAACAACAAAAAATTTGGAATAAAAAGCTGAAAAAAGCATCTGCAACAGAGGCACTTCGTAAGGAAGTGCCTCTGTTTTTTGTTCACGGGTTTTGCGGGCATCGGATTTTATACCCCCAAATCCATTTATTTTAGTGTAGGGAACGGTCTTGACCGTTCCGATTTTAAAGCCTTCCCCCTGGGGAAGGTGGATTTCGCCGAAGGCGAAAGACGGATGAGGGCAAACCCTGTCCCGCCCGCTTTTATCGCCCAATCGAATGTAGGGAACGTCGTCCTCGACGTTCCGCAACCAAAGAACGCGGAGCGCT
>JAFUJP010000175.1 GCA_017473745.1 Oscillospiraceae bacterium | reverse complement strand
CTCGCCGTTCCACTGTAGGGAACGCCGTCCTCGGCGTTCCGTTTCGCGGAGCGTTTTAAAGCCTTCCCTTGGGGGAAGGGGGACCGCGCCTGCGGCGCGGTGGATGAGGGCAAACCCTGTCCCGTCTGCCGTTATCGCTTAATCTAATGTAGGGAACGGTCTTGACCGTTCCGTAAACAAAGATTACGGCGGGAGCAAGCTCCCGCCCTACACTAAATTAACAAATTTTGCACGCTCGTTGCGTTATTAAAAACGTCGTAGGGGCGAACCTGTGTGTTCGCCCGTAACCAAGAACGCGGCGCGCACATCAAAATTGGACAGGGTTTACGGCGGGGGCGGGTGCCCTGAGCACTAAGTGCGAAGTAATTCCTTCAGGGAGCCCCGCACTGAACACTCAACAAAATATAATCAAAAAAATATCTCTCCCCTATTGACAATTATATCGGCAGCCGTTATAATTATATCGTCAACCGATATATCGGAGAAAGATATAACTGAAAGGGGCAGTTACCTTGGAAAATATAGCACTTACAGAAGCGGTTTTTTATATACTGCTTTCCCTCGAAAAACCTTTGCACGGCTACGGAATCATGCAGAATGCAGAAAAACTCTCGAACGGGCGGGTTCGCCTTGCGGCAGGAACTCTTTACGGCGCAATCAACACCCTTCTTGAAAAAGGCTGGATAATCGCTGTTCCCGGGGAATCCGGCGACCGCAAGAAGGAATACGTCATCACCGAAAACGGAAAAGCCGCCGTTATGGCGGAACTTGACCGCCTTCGTGAACTTGTTAAAAACGGAGAAGAACTCACAGGAGGCTGGAACGAATGAGAAAAGTTATTAAAAAATTCTTTTGGGCATGGGAATTTGAAAAAGAGGAAAAATGGCTCAATGAAATGGCCGCAAAGGGTCTTGCCCTTGTGGATTATTCCTTCTGCCGCTATTCTTTCGAAGAATGTGAACCGGGTGAATACAGCTTTAAGATCCAGCTTCTTGAACACCGCCCGAACCACCCCGAAAGCGAACAGTATATCCGCTTTATGGAGGAAACCGGCGCCGAGCAGGTTGCAAGCTATATGAACTGGGTCTATTTCCGCAAAAAGAACGACGGGATCCCTTTCGAGCTTTTCTCGGATTTTGAATCGCAGATACGCCACCTCATCCTTGTCGAAAAACTGCTTACACCCCTTGCATGGCTCAACGTCTGCATAGGATGCGGCAACATTATCAATTTTATGGTCAATGCGCCCTCTTTCTCCTGGGTTCCGCTTATCAATCTTGCCTGCGCCGCTCTTCTTTTCTTCGGAGTATGGAATATCCGGAAGAAGATTAAAGTTCTTAAAAAAGAACACGCCATAAGGGAATAACATTCAAAGCCTCCCTCCTGTGGAAACAACCTCCTCGGAGGAGGAGGGGGACCATCGCCTTTAGCGATGGTGGAGGAGGGATAATCTCTTTTATAAAAGAACCCAAAAGGAGTGAAATTATGTCCGAATTCATAAAATCCGCCCTGCCCTTCTTGCTCATAGGGATTTCTCTGGCGCTTTTCGCCGCGGGATATTACAGAAGCCACAAAGATAAAAAACCCGCCGAAGGCGAAAATCCGAAGGATTTTTCCGGAATGGGGCCGCTTTTCGGCGTTGCCATCGGAATCGCCATTGGCACCGCAAACGATTCCATCGGCGCCGGACTTGGGGCCGGCATCGGGATGCTCATCGGCACGATAATCGAGCTTGTTATCTTTTCAAATAGAAATAAATAAAAGAAGCACCGCTCCGGATGGAGCGGTGCTTCTTTATTATTTCAGATTCACGCCGTCTTTGCCGAACAGAAGACTCAGCAAAACGCCTTTGATTTTTTCGGGATTCCGCCCCGCATACAGGACAAAACAGCAGAAAAGCATGGTGACCATCCCCAAACCAATCGAGATAACTGTAAGTTCCTCAATATCCTCTTCCCGGCTCAGGTCTTCCGGGGAATAGTAAACAAAGCCGCTTTCGTCCGAAATTCCACAGATGATATTTGCGTTCAAGGCGAAAATGTCGGGTTTATACAAAACAGTGAAAACCGTTTCTCCGCGGCAGTTATCCGCAAGACGCCGGACGTCCGAAATAAAAGCATAGCTTTTTGTTTTATAGGCATATTCTTCGTTTTCGCTGTAAAGATAAAGATATTTTCCGCCGTATCTTCCACTATGTTCCTCAAAGCGGTAAAAGGTGAGTTCCTTTTGAAGAAGCTCTGATTCATCCGGCGCCGCAAGAATTGAAGGAAGGAAAAACGGCATAACAAGCGCCGCCATGCCGATAACAAAAGTGAGAATCAATGCGAAAATATTTTGTCCGGGATTTTTAAGATTGCCGCGGAAAATATCATTCGCCGGAGCGGGAACGGTTTTTTCCTCGTATTCATCGAATTTACGTTTTACCTTTTCGTAAAAATCCTTTGCCGCTGAGCTATTGGAAAAAAAGGAAACGGATTTTTGGCCGCAGCGGATAACGTATTCATCGTCTTTGTTATTGAATCCGGTCACATCTGAATATAAATATTCGTGCTTTCTGCCAAAGAAATCCGTATGGACAAAGCGGATATCATCGTAGGTAACGCCCGAATTGATTGCGGAAACAAAGAAAACGATGGAAACCACTGCAAAAAGAGCGGCAGCGCTTATGCCTCCGTAAACCGACCAGACCGCAGAAGACGCTGCTTCAAATCCAAGCATAATCAGTATAAGAGAAAACAGAAAAAATATAAGCGCCGCTATGGAAACAGGAAAACCTATTTCGTTTTCCGCACGTTTTTTGGATTTTTTAAGAAATGCGGAAAACAGGAAAATATTAAGGATAATAACAATTCCAAAAACAATGAGCACGGGAATTTTCATAAAATCACTCCTCCGACATTTTCAGAAAATTGTCAATATCAAATTCCTTCTCCCCGTCAATTTCAATGGCGTTTTCTCCGGCAGGACGCTGGAATCCGCGCCAATACATCTCGATTTCCGCTTCGGAAACGGGCAGGTTGTTGGGGCCGTTTTTGCCGGCTCTTTCCGCAAGGCGGAGTTTGAGCACCGGAAGATCTGCTTTTATCCAGATGAGCACGGGCTCGCCCCCGCAGCTTTCGATATGAGCACGGAATTCATCCCTTTGCACCCTTTTGCAAAAGGGCATATCGACAGAAACGCTTTTTCCTTCGGCACAAAAGTTTGCAACGCGCGCCTTTATGCGCTTCGTGGCCTCGGAATAGAGAAAATCACGGTGCTCATCCGTAATAAGATCCGAAAAAACAAAATAATCCGGCCAAAGTTCTTCATCCATGGAAAGGCGCGGAACGCCCCTTTGTTCCAAAAGCTTTGAAAAACAGGTTTTTCCGCTGCCGGAAATTCCGCAGATCATAAACACCTTAGGTTTTCGATTTTTCATTTTGAGCACCGCCTTTAAAAAACGGCGGGAGCAAGCCCCCGCCCTACATTGATTTTTATTAAATTTTAGAATATCTTTCCGCGGAATCGTCACCTTCGAGGCCCCAGCCGCAGATTGCGCCCCTTTGCATGGCGCCCAAAAGCTTGTTGCGAAGGCAATCATAGCCCTCTTCCTGCTCAAGACGTTCGATGAGATTCTTGACGTGCTCGCGCTCGGTGTGTTTATCCGCGGGGCAGCGGCTTTTCACTATGGGAAGATTTTCGTGGTTCGCGATTTTAACTATTTCGTCCTCGTGGCAATAGATAAGCGGGCGAATTACGGTGATTTCTTTTCTCGAAAGCCAGGTCACGGGCGAAAAACAGCCTATTCTGCCCTCGTCAAAAAGGTTCATCATAAAGGTTTCGACCGCGTCCTCAAAGTTGTGCCCAAGCGCCATTTTGTTGCAGCCGTTTTCCTTTGCAACGTCATGAAGAAGCCCTCTTCTCATTCTTGCGCAAAGGGAACAGGGGTTTTTCTCCTTGCGGTCCTCGAAAATCACCTCGCCTATGTGGGTGCGGCGGATATCGATTTTTACGCCAAGGCGTTCGCAAAGTTTTTCAATTTCGGAATAATCGTTGGGCTCGCCGCCGAACTGGGGATCGAGGCAAACTGCCACAACCTCGTAATCTATCCCGATAAAACGGCGCAGACCCGCAAGCCCCGCCAGAAGCGAAACAGAATCCTTTCCGCCCGAAACGCCGACGGCTATTCTGTCGCCGTTTTCGATCATATTATAATCTTCGATGGCTTTGCGCATTGCGCCCATCAGTTTCTGCAAAGTATTATCGCCGGAAATAGTAATTCCTCCCTTTAAAGCCTTCTCCTTGAGGAGAAGGTGCCGACCAAAGCGAGGCGGATGAGGTGTTGTTTTAATTTAACGCCGTTTTCACGGCTGCACCTCATCAGTCTTTCGCCTTCGGCGAAATCCAGCTTCCCCTCAAGGGGAAGCATTTAAATCTGATTAACCCCCGCATCTGCCCAGTCAAAATCACGAAGCTCGCCGGTGGCCTGCATATCGGGATAATCCCATTGGCGCAGAACCTCATAGGCGGCAACGGCAACGCTGTTTGAAAGATTAAGACTGCGCAAGGTGGGGCGCATGGGTATTCTCACCGCCGTTCCCGGATTTTCAAAAAGAAGCGATTCCGGAAGCCCGGCGTCCTCCCTGCCGAAAAAGATATAGCATCCGTCGGGATAGGAAACGTCGCTGTGGCGATGAAGCCCTTTTGTGGTGAAATAGAAAAAATCACCGGTGTTTTTCGAGAAAAAATCCTCTAAATTATCATAAAAAGTGATATCGAGCTTATCCCAGTAATCAAGCCCGGCCCTTTTAAGCTTTTTGTCATCAATGACAAAACCCATGGGGCGCACTATATGTAACCTTGCGCCGGTTATGGCGCAGGTGCGGGCAATGTTGCCGGTGTTCTGCGGGATCTGCGGTTCAACAAGAACAATATTCAGAACAGCCATGGCGTTATCTTCCGCAGCAGTGTTTGTATTTTTTACCGCTTCCGCAGGGGCAGGGATCGTTTCTGCCGACCTTTTTCTTTTTGGTAACGGTTGCGGAAACGCTTCCGTCGCCGGCGGCCTCAACCGGAACGGCAACCTGTTCGCGCTGGGGCGCAGCTTTAACACGGACGGTCATAAGCATTTTGACGGTGTCCTCGCGGATAGCTTCGATCATCTGGTCGAACATATCAAAGCCCTCGATGCGGTATTCGACGACGGGGTCGTGCTGTGCATAACCGCGAAGGCCTATGCCCTGTTTAAGGTCGCTCATGGCGTCGATGTGGTCCATCCATTTAAGGTCGACGTTGCGGAGAAGTGCAACGCGTTCGAGTTCGCGCATGATTGCGGGGGTGAACTGTTCTTCCCTTGCGGAATAGACCTCCTCCATTCTGTTATAGAGGATTTCGGTTATATCCGCCTTTGTGAGTTTTGCAAGTTCATCTTTGGTGAAACGAAGGTCGCCGTCTGTAAGCATCCAGCCGAGGTAATAATCGCGGAGCCCGTCAAGGTTCCAGTCATCCTTGCTTTCGTCGTTTGCAAGATAAACGTCAACGGTCTTTTCAACGCTTTCGCGGCGCATGGTGGCGATATATTCGCTGATATCCTCGCCCTCGAGAACCTTTCCGCGCTGGCCGTAGATGATGGTTCTCTGCTGGTTCATAACGTCGTCATAGCGAAGAACGTTTTTGCGGATCTCAAAGTTTCTGCCCTCGACTTTTTTCTGGGCGCCTTCGATGGAGCCGCTGAGCATTTTTGCATCAATGGGCATATCTTCTTCGACTTTAAGGGTTTCCATAATGGACTGGATTTTCTGTCCACCGAAAAGACGCATAAGGTCATCTTCGAGGGAGATGAAGAAGCGGGTTTTGCCCGGGTCGCCCTGGCGGCCTGCACGTCCGCGGAGTTGGTTATCAATGCGGCGGGATTCGTGGCGTTCGGTGCCGATGATATAAAGGCCGCCCGCATTGCGGACTTCCTCTGCCTTCGGTGCGATTTCGGCTTTGAATTTATGAAGAAGTTCGGAATAATGTGCCCTTGCGGCAAGGATATCTTCCGCACCGGTTTCAAAATAGGCGGTGGCGGCGTTTATCATTTCCTCGTCATAGCCGAGTTTTCTCATTTCTGCCTTTGCAAGGAATTCGGCGTTGCCGCCGAGCATGATATCTGTGCCTCGTCCGGCCATGTTGGTTGCAATGGTGACGGCGCCGGGGGTGCCCGCCTGAGAAACTATCTCGGCCTCCTTATCGTGGTGCTTTGCGTTGAGCACGTTGTGCGGAACGCCGCGGCGTTTGAGCATGGAACTGAGGATTTCGGATTTTTCGATGGAAACGGTACCCACAAGTACGGGCTGATTTTTCGCATGAGCATCGACAATTTCGTCGATGACGGCATTGAATTTGCCCCGCTCGTTTTTATAGACAATATCCGGCATATCGTCGCGGATAACCGGTTTGTTGGTGGGGATTTCCACAACGTCAAGGCCGTAAATCTCGCGGAATTCGTCGCTTTCGGTCATGGCGGTACCGGTCATGCCCGAAAGCTTTTTATACATTCTGAAGTAGTTCTGGAAGGTGATGGTGGCAAGGGTTTTGTTTTCTCTTGCAACGGTAACGCCCTCTTTTGCTTCGATGGCCTGGTGCAGACCTTCGTTATAGCGGCGGCCTATCATAAGGCGGCCGGTAAATTCATCAACGATGATGACTTCGCCGTCTTTAACGACGTAGTCGATATCCCTTTTCATAATGCCGTGGGCCTTGACAGCCTGGTTGATATGGTGAAGAAGGGTCATATTATCAGCGTCGTTGATGTTTTCGACGTTGAAATAGGCTTCAGCCTTCTTTGCGCCTCTGGGGGTAAGGGTTGCGCTTTTTGCTTTTTCATCGACGATGTAATCCGCATCGACGTTGTCAACTTCCTCTTTGGAGTCGTGTTCCTTTACGCGGATGGCGGAAAGAGTTCTTGCGAAGCGGTCGGCTTTCTGATAAAGGTCGGTGGATTTATCGCCGCGGCCGGAAATGATGAGCGGGGTTCTTGCTTCGTCGATGAGGATGGAGTCCACCTCGTCAACGATGGCGTATGCAAAACCGCGCTGAACAAGGCGTTCTTTATAGGTTACCATGTTGTCGCGAAGGTAGTCGAAGCCGAATTCGTTGTTGGTGCCGTAGGTGATATCTGCGGCATAGGCTTCTTTTCTATCCTCTACTCCATGGATGACAAGACCGACGGAAAGGCCCATATAGCTGAAAACCTTGCCCATCCATTCGCTGTCGCGCTTCGCAAGGTAATCGTTTACGGTTACGATATGAACGCCTTCGCCGGTAAGGGCGTTGAGGTATGCGGGAAGGGTTTCAACAAGGGTTTTGCCTTCGCCGGTTTTCATTTCGGCGATTCTTCCCTGATGAAGAATGATACCGCCGATTATCTGCACCGGATAGGGGCGCATTTCGAGAACGCGGTCACAAGCTTCGCGGCAGGCGGCAAAGGCCTCCGGAAGGATATCGTCAAGGGTTTCGCCGTTTGCAAGACGCTCTTTGAAAAGCGCAGTCTGGCCTTTAAGCTCCTCTTCGCTCATGGCGCGATAGGTATCCTCGAGGGCGAGGACTTTTTTGACGATGGGGTCGATTCTTTTTAGTTCTTTTTGGGAATAATTTCCAAAGATTTTATCAAGTAATCCCATTTATAAATGCTCCTTTATATTAAAATAGGAAGAATAATCTAAAATAATATTTTACCGCTAATATATTATAATGTCAATTAACGGAGTGTAAACGTTTTTGACAAAAAAAGAAAACCCCCGGCGGTCGCCGGGAGTTTTCTTTTGTGGATTGGGGGTATTTAAGGTTTTTGTCGCTATTTAATTGTGACCAGGCATACCATAATTGGTCTTGCGAAGAAAAGATAAAAATCACCGCAGCATTATTTTATTGTTTTTATAAACAGCAAAACGATGTATATGAGTTTTATGCTTTTACCTGATTAGCCTGGAATTTTGCGCAGAAGAATACAATTCCGTGGAAAGTTGCGTATCCTGCCGCAAATCCCGAAAGAACGGATCTGAGCGCAATATTAACAAATCTTGCAAAATAAATTTCGGGAGCAACAATTGTGAGAATACCAACAGGAACGCATACGAAAAGAAGAAAATCAATTACGGCAACAGCAAGAACGAAAACGATATTGTTCTTGGGAATAAGTGCATATGCAACCTGGGTATTAATATCGCCCATGGGAGGAACAGCGCCTTTTTTAACAGCGCCTTTGCGCATAAAAAACTGGAGAGTGCAGCAAAGTGCGCCGGTAATGAGAATCGCGATAGGAGTTTCTGCCGCAAGAGCCGCAAGCCCGCAGCCGTCTTTTACGGAAAATACGTTAAGTATGCCACAGATGATGATAGTTGCGACAAGAGATACGATTGCTTCTTTAAAAGCAAATTTGATGGATTCTTTTGTCATATTTTTTCTCCTTAATATGTTACCCGATTATCTGCTCACCCGGAATTTATGGTGGTTTTGGTTTATACCGAAAGTTTATTATACCGGATCAGCACTGTATCGCGGGGAGGACATATTAATGACCGGATTGTCATTTCATTTTATAGCTTTAAGAATTTTTACTAAGTATGCAAAAATATTACTGAACAGTATAACCGCCGTCAACGATAATGCTCTGGCCGGTAAGATAGCTGTTTTCAATCATGAAAATAATTGCGTGTGCCTGTTCATCAACATTTGCGGCTCTTCCGGTTCCTTTGGAAAGCGGCTGAAGGCCGAGAATATAATTGTAAATCTGTTCACCGTAAAGGTCTTTATTAAACATTGCGGTATCGGTAAAACCGGGGCAAAGAACGTTTACTCTGATATTTTGAGGAGCATTTTCGAGGGCAAGAGATTTGGTGATACCGATTACAGCATGTTTGCTTCCGCTGTAACCAATGCTGTTGGGGTTACTTACAACGCCGAGAATGGAAGCTACGTTTACGACTGCGCAGTTTCCGCCCTGTTTCTGCATCTGTGCAATTGCGTATTTGCAGCAGTTAAGGGTTCCGTGAACGTTTACGTTGAAAGATTTTTTTGCAAGTTCAAGGCTGTCGGGAGCGGTGATAGGTCTGCTGTTTCCGCCGATACCCGCGCCGTTTACAAGGATATCGAGATGTTCGTTTTTTTCGATGATATCATCAAACATCTCTTTTACTTTTTCTTCGTCGGAAATATCGATTTTGTAGAAAGGAATTCCAAGTGCTTCGGCCTCTCTTTTGCCTGCTCCTTCGTTATAGTCGGCGATAATCGGATGACCGCCTTTTGCAAGAATTGCTTTTACGGTTGCAAGACCGATTCCGTTTGCGCCGCCGGTAACAACAGCAACTTTTCCGTTAATATCAAACATAATCTTATCCTCCTTATTTTTTGGATATATTTATTATATATCAAAAAAATAACAGGCATAAGATGCCATATTACGCATTGTGTGCCATAAAATTGCACACATAAGGGCTATTGTGCAATTTCCCGATGCGGAAGGGTTTCGAGATAAATTTTTGCCATAAATTCCGGAGATTCCTGCATACCGTTCCGCATCCAAAGATTTACCAGGGAAGCCATGGTTGCGGCAAATTTATATGAGAGATAATATATTTCTTTTTCGCTTTTTTCCATTTTTGTAAGGGATTCTTCGGCCATAGCAGAAAGTCTTTTTACGATGTTTTCATACAAAGAGTTTGCGCCTTCCTCTTTTATCGCGATGCAGTAAAAATCCTTTTTGAGCAAAAAACTCTGATATACTGTCTGCACATAATATTCATTGACAGCGTTTACGTTAAGGCTCATACGGATGGGAAGTTCAATATCCCGGAGATATATTTCCTCGATAATAGCGTATCTGTCGTGGAAATGATTATAGAAAGTTCTTCTGCCGATATTGAGTTCTTCGCAAAGTTCCGTAACGGAAATATCGGGAGTTTTCTTTTTGAGCACCAGTTCGATATATTTTTCGATGATTTTTTCTTTTGAATTCATAAAAATCACGCCTTTCCGTTAATAGAATAACCTTTTGAGGAAGGAAAATCAAGCTTAACGTTTTTGATTTAACAATATGGAGGCCTTGCTATATAAAAAGAAAGCTCCCGGCAGGAGCCGGGAACTTTCCTTTGTGGATTTTGGGGTATTTATTAAGAACGCGGAAATAACCCGTTTTTATTACTGAACGGTCCAGCCGCCGTCGAGAACAACTTCGGCGCCGGTCATAAAGGTGTTTTCAATGGCAAAGATAATTCCGTGGGCGATTTCTTCCGGAAGACCGATTCTGCCGGTGGCGGCGCTGATGGGATGGAGGGCGATCATCTGCTGCATCATCTCGTGGCCGATAACGTCTTCGTTTACCATGTTTGAAAGGACACAGGCAGGATGAATGGAGTTTACGCGGATATTATTGGGAGCATATTCAAGAGCAAGGGATTTTGTCATGCCGCGAACAGCAAATTTGGTGGTGTTATAGGCGAGCTCGTGTGCCTGACCAACAAGGCCGGAAACAGAAGAAGTGTTGACAACTGCGCCGGGGGTACCCTGTTTTACCATTTGTTCAATGGCATATTTATCGCAGTAAAGAACACCGTTCTGGTTGATTTCAACGGCTCTTTGATAAGTTTCCATGGTGAGGTTGAGAAGCCCTGCGATGGGGTTGATGCCGGCATTTGCAACCATGATGTCGAGATGTCCGTACATATCAACAACGGCCGCGACGACGTTTTTAACCTGTTCTTCGCATGAAACGTCGACTTTTACAAAAGGAACACCAAGGCGCTCGGATTCTTTTTTACCGGATTCTTCGTTATAGTCTGCGATAACGGGTTTGCCGCCTTTGGCAAGAATCATTTCTACAGTTGCAAGACCGATTCCGCTTGCACCGCCGGTTACGATTGCGACTTTATCTTTGATTTCAAACATGATAGCATCTCCTTAAAATGATTTGTTGTTAAATATTTTATAATAATAGGAAAGCGGTGGACAGAAGCAAAGAAATGTAGCTGTCCATTCGGTTGACAAATAGCTTATAATGTACTTGAAAAGTATAAAGCCGGAGATGATGAAATGCTGAAGCTTGATACAAAACAGATTTTTGCGGATGCGATTGTTGAACTTGCAAAAACAAAGCCCCTTGATAAAATAACCGTTCAGAATATAGTTGACCATTGCGGAGCGGGCCGCCAGACTTTTTATAACCATTTTAAAGATAAGGAGGATCTTATCGCCTATGTTTATATAAGCGACGAGAACAAATGTCTGGAACAGCTTAAAGCGGATTATTCCCTTAAGGAAAGGGTGAAACTTATATTTGATACTTTTATCAAAAAGAAACAATTTTATATATCGGCTTACAGTTCTTCCGGACAAAATGCCCTTGCGGACGTTATCTTCGAGCACTATTTTGATTTTTATACAAATATTATTGAGGATAAATTCGGAAAAGAAAGCATTGACGAAAAACTTAAAGAGGCAATTTGTTTTTGCTGTTACGGCTCAATCGGTTATGTAAGATACTGGATGAAAGAAGGAATGCGGATTCCTTCGGAAAAAATGGCAGAAATAATGACGGATAACATTCCCGAAAGGCTTAAAAAGTATCTGTAAAGCAAAAAAACGGAAAAAGCCTTTTTGTTTGATATCCTGTCGATATCCTGCTATACTTACATCATAAATTCCCGGAAAACGGAGGGCGGTTTTTGTTATGGATATGAAATGCAAATCCTGCTGCGGCGACCTTGCTGAAATGAACGGCACCTGTTATTGCCGGAGCTGCGGAGCAAAATATGTTATTGAAAACGGCGAACTGCGCCTTTTGAAATGCAAAATGTGCATCGGCGATTTAATCGACTGCGGCGACCACTATAAATGTGATCTTTGCGGCGCAAAATATGAAAAAGAGCTTTCGAAAAAGGAAGCTTCCGTTCCGGCGCCGAAAGTGGAAAAACCGAAAGAAAAACCCGCTCCGGAACAGGAAACCGCCGTTCAGAACCCACAGGAAGAGGAAGAAGAATTTTCCGGCTGGAAAGAAGCTTTCTATAAAGGCTATGATGCTGCCTTTGCGGTAAAAACACATGAAGAAGCAAATACAGCCATAACCGTGCTCGAAGAATGTTATCCAAAAGCCGTCAGGCTTATACAAAAAATTGAAGACGACACGGAATATGTGGAAGCCTGCAACGAAATTTGCGCAAAGTTCTTTGGTGCGATTAAATTTTTAGCATATCATTCTTTTATAAAGAGCAATAGTTCGGAAATTTTTAAGATACAGGCAGCAGCGAAAAAAGATATAAAAACGTCGCAGGATAGGATGGAAAATCTTAATCTCCACACAAAAGCACTGGAACTTATAAACGAGGACATGAAAAACAACAAGGTTTTTGATAAGCGGCGTGAAAAACTGGCAAAGCTTTCTTCCGAATTTCTTGTAAGTATCTTTGAAATCAGCCAGGACCATGTGTTTGTAAAAATGGTTGCGGAAAAAGCCGCCGGAATTTTTACCGACAGCAAGAAAACGGAAGTAAAGGAACACTATTGCCCGGGAATTATGGGAGTAATTTACGGTTGCGATGAATATATGGAAATAAGCCGGGAAGAACTGACCGAAGCGTATTGGAAAAACCACCGGGAAGAATACAAAAAACTGTATGAGGAAAAAGCAAAGCTCGAAAAAGAAAGGGACAGAATAGAACAGGAAGAAAAAAGAGCCATAGCAGAGGAAAAGAAAAAGGTCGAAGCATTAAAAAAAGAGCTTGCCGAAGTAAAAGACAGAAGCCATGAAATTGCAAAACGAATCAACAAACTTAATTTCTTCCGGAAAAAAGAAAAAGAAAGACTTGATAAAGAACGTCTTGAACTCGTTATCACAGAGCGAAATCTTGAAAACAAAGTGAAATGCATGAGCGCTTTGGAAGAGAAAAATACAGAAAACATTGTTGCAAAGTACAGTAAAAAAGATGTTGACTTATTGGACAGAATCTTTGATATAGAGGAAGAACTTGAAATAAACCATTATCCCGATGAAGATGATTTTGTAAAAATTTTCAACAGCGAAATCAAAAAAGCAATGGAATATTCCGCAGAATAATAAAACCGCAAAGGAGCTTTTTAGAATTTTTAATTCAAAAGCTCCTCTTTTTTCTTTAATTTGCCCTTTTTGCCGAAACGGCTAAAAGGGCTTTTTATCATTTTTGCTCATTTCACAAAATAAAAAATGCCGAAAATCATAAAAATCCTTAAAAAAGGGGCATTTTTTGCCTTTTGACCAAAATAAAATGGCTATTGATTTACTCTGTTTTTTTATATATAATTATTATGGCGGAGTTTGAGGGAACAAAACCGAAGGCTCCCGAAAAAAGCTGTGCAAAAGCAAAAATTTACATATGAGAGGGGCAAAAATCAATGAACTGCTCAAAAGATGTCGAAAGGATGTGCTCCGTAACCAAAGGACCGCACCACGGACCGGCTCCTATCCCGGAAGAGGGACGCTGGGTCAAAGCCTATGAGATCAAAGATATCTCCGGCCTTTCCCACGGTGTCGGAACCTGCGCACCCCAGCAGGGTGCCTGCAAGCTCACCCTTAACGTAAAAAACGGAATTATCGAAGAAGCCCTTGTTGAAACCATCGGCTGCACCGGTATGACCCATTCTGCCGCAATGGCAGGCGAGATCCTTCCCGGAAAAACCCTCCTCGAAGCTCTCAACACCGACCTTGTATGCGACGCGATCAACGTTGCAATGCGTGAAATCTTCCTTCAGCTTGTTTACGGCAGAAGCCAGACCGCATTTTCTGAAGACGGACTTCCCGTCGGCGCAGGCCTTGAAGACCTCGGAAAAGGTCTTCGCAGCTCCGTCGGCACCATTTACAGCACCGGCGCAAAAGGCGTTCGCTATCTTGACCTCACCGAAGGCTATATCAGCTCCATCGCCCTCGATGAAAACAACGAAACCATCGGTTATAAATTTGTTCGCCTCGGCAAAATGATGGAAGACATCCGTCACGGCGTTCCCGCAGAAGAAGCTCTTGCAAAGAATACCGGCACCTATGGCCGCTATGCCGACGCACCCAAATACATCGACCCGAGAGAAGAATAAGGAAAGGAGGAGCAATCACAATGGCAGAATTTGAAGGAAAAGAAAGAAGACTTCCCAAAATCGAAGCTTGTCTTGAAGAAAACGGAATTGCTTCCCTTGAAGAAGCAAGAGAAATTTGCCTTGGCGCAGGCGTTGACGTTGAAGCCCTTGTAAAAGGCGTTCAGCCCATCGCATTTGAAAACGCCGTTTGGGCATACACCCTCGGCGCCGCCATCGGCATCAAACGCAAAGTAACTTCCGCCGCCGATGCAGCAAGATGCATCGGTGAAGGACTTCAGTCCTTCTGCATCCCCGGTTCCGTTGCGGAACAGAGAAAAGTCGGCCTTGGCCACGGCAACCTCGGTGCAATGCTCCTTTCTGAGGAGACCAAATGCTTCGCATTCCTTGCAGGTCACGAATCCTTTGCGGCAGCAGAAGGCGCCATCGGCATTGCAAGAAACGCAAACAAAGCAAGAAAATCCCCCATCAGAGTTATCCTCAACGGCCTTGGAAAAGACGCCGCATACATCATCTCCAGAATCAACGGCTTTACCTATGTTGAAACCGATTTCGATTTTGAGCACGATGAACTCAAAGTAGTCCGCGAAGTTAAATTCAGCGACGGCGAGCGCGGCAACATCCGCTGCTACGGCGCAAACGACACCCGCGAAGGCGTTGCGATCATGCAGAGCGAAGGTGTTGATATTTCCATCACCGGCAACTCCACCAACCCCACCCGCTTCCAGCACCTTGTAGCAGGCACCTATAAGAAATGGGCGCTTGAAAACGGCAGAAAATACTTCTCCGTTGCTTCCGGCGGCGGCACCGGCAGAACCCTTCATCCGGATAACGTTGCCGCAGGCCCCGCTTCCTACGGCCTTACCGACAGTATGGGCAGAATGCATTCCGACGCACAGTTCGCAGGTTCTTCCTCCGTTCCGGCTCACGTAGAAATGATGGGCCTTATCGGCATGGGAAATAACCCCATGGTCGGCGCAACCGTCGCAGTTTCCGTAGCAGTTTACGAAGCCTGCAAATAAAACTTGACTCCTTGCAAACCGTAGGGCGGGGGTTTGCTCCCGCCGTCAACAGGCAACTCGGAGGGATTTTTCCTTCCGTTCCCCACCAAGATAAAAAAGCTCCCCGCCATTCGGCAGGGAGCTTTTCTTATTGCAAAATACAGAGAAACAGTGCATAATATAGAAAAGCGATTCCAAAAAACGGATATAACTTTTGCTTACAAATTATATTAAAAAGGTGATAATATGACGCCAAGGTATTCTTTAATATTCTGGATACATCCGAGAAACATGACAGACAATGAAATTATTGTTCTGATTCAAAAAATCATATCGGAAATAAGAGATAATCTTTATGATGGCAATCTGCCTATATTTGAGCCGGCATACAGCAAATCAAAATGCAAGGAAATAGAAGTGACTCCTGAGTATTTGCTTAAAGAGTTTAATAAACGAGAAAACCGTAAAAACCACGAAATGAATATTTCCTATACACTGAAATTTTTCTCTCCTTTGGATGATAAGAAAGAGAAAGCAATTGTTTATCTTATTTCTCTCGGAGGTTCCAGCCGTTGGGTTCCTGATAGCGTAGTAGTTTCTTTTCCTTCTGAAATTATCTCCGAGAAAAACAATTTTGAAAAAATATGCAACATTTTCAAAAGTTTTGTTTTTGCCTCAAAACCATATTTTTCTTTTTTACTTAATGATAAAAATGGGTCCGGAAAAGGAGGATATTGGAAAGAAAAGCCGACTTTTGTACACACTTTGAATTATTTTGATGAGGAAACCGCACAAAAAATAGGTATCGAAAAATTAAGAAAATTACAAAGTGCAGAAGAGGCCGACGGCGGTTGGTATCTTAAACTTTTGGATGAACCGCTTGATGAGGATAATCCTTTGCATCTTGAAAAGCAAAAACAAATCAGTGAGTTCCTCGGATTAATTGATTGATTATTTAACAAACAATCTGTATTGCAGCGCAGCCGCCCTCGTTTCTTTAGTAGTTTACGAAGCTTGCAAATAAAATGCAATCCTTATATCTAATGTAGGGCGGGGGCTTGCTCCCGCCGGCAACAGGCAACCCGAAAGATTATTTCATACCGTGTTAAAAACAACCCCCCGCCATTTTAATGGCGGGGGTTCTTTTGTGTAATGAGCAGAACTGCAATTTATAAGTATCCTGAACTTTTGGGGAAATAACAAAGGGAGCGAAGTGCTCCATTTGTTATTTAATATTCCATAACCCAAAGGTTAGTCATATCGGTGATTTCAAGTGTGTAATTTCCTTTATACTCTGCGGATTTCGTGCAATATCCTGTTGCAAATGCAATTCGTTTTGATATGTTAGTAATTCCGTATGTAGGAAGAACAAGTTTTACATCATCAACAAATTTTCCTTCATAGAAAACCTTACCAGAAATAACTCCATCAACCACCATTTTTGTGCCTTTTGGAACATCAAGTTTAATGCTTTCTTTTAGCACAAGTTTTGCAGAGATTTCGAGAACGCCATCATCCATTCTGTCAAAGTCAGTTTTTTCTACGCTTAAATATTTGGCAATTTCTTTTCCGTTGGGTTTAGAAAGGACAACTTTGTTTTTTGCGTTCTCTTGCTCCTCTTTAATTTTATCCAATTCGCCGTCAACTTTCCTAAATCTCGGTTCTAAATTATTTAAACTCAAATAATCTAATGTAGTGGCAAAATCTCTCATGTTTTGATTATCTTCTGCATTTTTAGCATTTTGTGCCATTGTATCCATAGCAACTGCAACACCTGCCGCAGGTCCTGCGATTCCTTCTGCAATTCCACCTGCAATCGCCCAATCTGCGTCATTATGCTCGGATTTCCAACGAAGATAATCAATATGTTTTCTAAATTTTTCTTTTTCTTCGTAAAGTTCTTTCCATTCTTCGCGCTTTTCTTCATATTCGAAATAAAGCATTTTTTCTCTTTTCTTAGTACCTTTGAGCAGAGCAAGTTCAGCATACTCTCTCACCTCTTTGTTAGGTCTAAATTCTTTTATCTCTTTCTGTTTAAGAATTTCTTTATTTTTTTCTTCCTGCTCGTGTTTTAAGCGTTCTTTTGTCTGTTTCGGTCCATTTTCATAAAGTTCCTGCATCTTTTTTGGCTCTAAATAAATGGAATAATATTTTTCATCAACTTTGTTTTCTTCAAGAATTTTTGTCATAATCTGCTGTGCTTTTTTTATGGAAAATTCATCATTGAAAGAGACAACATGAGCACGCTTACATTTATTATAAAAAAGTTCGCAAGGAAATTCCCATTCTCCTCTTTTCACCTTATCGTTAAATACCGATACTCCCATTTTTTTATCAAATTTTTTAATTGCTTCTCCTATTGGGGCAAAAGATCCTAAAATTAAAAGTGCTCCCATTATAATAAGAGGCCACGAATAATCACCATCATCTTCAAAAATGTAGACGCCTAAAACTATTGCGCCAATGCCGCAAGCAAGATAGAATAATCCTTTAATCATTTTTCTTCACCTCTAACTTTTATGTATCTTGCATGGTTATTTTTGCCCTTTTCAAGTCTAACAACTTCGGGCACGCTTCTTTCAGTAACTTCATTTGCAAAATATCTGCCAAAAGAAATTCTGTCTTTTTTAGGAAGTGCTTCCCATTCTGCGCCATTGAATAAGTTTTTGGATTCAAATGGAGTATCGTAATCAACAGAATTATTTAAATTTTCTAATGCTATCTGCATCATTTTTTCATAATCCATTTGACTTTCACCTCTTTTCGCATAATAAAAAAGTGCGCAGCCGAAGCCACGCACTGAAAAACACATAGCCTCGCTTGCTGCGACACAAATCTTTTCATACCTATTTGAGCATACGAAAATAAGAGGCTGTGTTTTTATAAAGAAATAAAAACACACCCAAACAGGTATAAAATATTTGATTTGCGTCGCAACTTTAATATACCACTTTAATGGAATAAAATCAATAAATTTAAAAAACATGGTCGGCGCAACTGTTGCGGTTTCCGTAGCAGTTTACGAAGCCTGCCCTCCGGGAATCATTTTTAACGGGCGCACACATAGGTGCGCCCCTACGACGCGTTCTTAAATAATCACTCTTCCGCCGTGCCTGTGGCAACGGTTACCCTGTACTCTTGGCATTGGCGCACGTCTGCGGCGAATTGCCGCTTTGCCCGGCGCCTTGCGCCGCTGAATTCAAATATCCCCCTTTTCCATTGACTTTTCTTTTTAAATTGTTATACTTTTAAATAATAAAAGCGGCATCGAAAGCCGCTTTGAAAATGGAGGAAATGAAAATGAAAAAATTTTTGAGCATTGTTTTGCTTGCTGTGATGGTGCTCAACCTTGTTTCGTGCTCAAACGGTTCTTCCGGGGCGGAATACCGCATCGGAATCTGCCAGCTTGTTCAGCACGAAGCGCTTGATGCCGCGACCGAGGGCTTCAAAGCGGCGCTTTCCGAAAAGTTGGGCGAAAACGTGGAATTTATCGAGCATAATGCTTCGGGCGATGCCGCAACCTGCATCACCATCTGCAACCAGCTTGTTTCGGAAAACGTTGACCTTGTTATGGCAAACGCCACTTCGGCTCTCCAGGCGGCGGCTTCCGCAACTGCGGATATTCCGATAGTCGGCACTTCCGTCACCGACTATGCAACCGCCCTTGAAATCAGCGATTGGAGCGGAAAAACCGAAAGAAACATCACCGGAACCGCCGATCTTGCGCCGCTTGATGAACAGGCCGCAATTATCCACGAGCTTTTCCCGGAGGCTGAAAATATCGGTATTCTCTATTGCTCCGCAGAGCCGAACTCCGTATATCAGGCGGGTGTTGTTATTGAAGAACTCGAGGCAATGGGACTTTCATGTGAGGTTTTTACCTTTGCGGATACTAACGATGTTGCGAATGTAACTGCCGCGGCCTGTGCCGCTTCCGACGTTATCTACGTCCCCACCGATAACACAGCCGCTTCCTGCGCAGAAACCATAAATAACGTTGCCCTTCCGGCCGGAGTTCCGATAGTGGCCGGCGAAGAAAATGCCTGCAAGGGCTTTGGTGCCGCGACTCTTTCCGTAAGTTATTACGATATCGGCTATATCGCCGGCGAAATGGCTTACGAGATCCTTGTAAACGGTGCAAACCCCGGGGAAATGGAAATTGCTTTTGCCCCCGAATTTGTGAAAGTTTATAACTCCGAAATCTGTTCCGCTCTCGGAATCGAGGTTCCGGAGGATTATGTTTCCATAGGCTGATTTTTCCGGCGTGTTTTGAAAGAATATACAGAAAAAACAGAATATTTGCGAAAAAACTGTAAAAAACAGTATAAATCCTCTGAAAAAGCTGTTGACTTTTATGATTTAAAGTGCTATATTTTTAAACATCAAAAGCAGGACGGCAAAAAAACGGCACGCTTGCTTTTCTTGTGAAAACTTTTTCAAGAGATTTGGAGGAAATGAAAATGAAAAAGATCGTAAGTATTCTTGTTGTTCTTGCAATGGTGCTTTCCTTTGCGGCATGCTCTTCCGCATCCGATGGTTCCTATACAGTCGGTATCTGCCAGCTTGTTCAGCATGATGCTCTTGACGCCGCGACCCAGGGATTTAAAGACGCCCTTACCGAAAAACTCGGCGATCAGGTAACTTTTATTGAACAGAATGCTTCCGGCGATGCCGCAACCTGTGTAACCATCTGCAACCAGCTCGTAGCAGAAGGCGTTGACCTTATGATGGGCAACGCAACCGCCGCTCTTCAGGCAGCCGCAGCAGCTTCCGATACCATTCCGGTAGTCGGCACTTCCATCACCGACTATGCAACCGCTCTTGACATCGAAGGCTGGACCGGCAAAACCGGTTCCAATATCACCGGTACCGCCGACCTTGCTCCCCTCGATCAGCAGGCCGCTATGATTCAGGAACTCTTCCCCGATGCAAAAACCGTCGGTATTCTTTACTGCTCCGCTGAACCCAACTCTGTATATCAGTCCGACGTTATCACCGGTTATCTCAAAGATATGGGATACGAAGTTGAAGTTTTCACCTTCGCCGATTCCAACGACGTTGCTTCCGTAACCTCTGCCGCCTGCGCAGCAGCAGACGTTCTCTATATCCCCACCGATAACACCGCTGCTTCCTGCACCGAAACCATCGCAAACGTTGCGATCCCCGCAGGCAAAGCAATCGTAGCCGGTGAAGCAGGTATCTGCGGCGGCTGCGGCGTTGCAACCCTTTCCATTGATTATTATGACATCGGCTATGCAGCCGGCGAAATGGCATACGAAATCCTTGTTAACGGCGCAAACCCCGGCGATATGGAAGTTCAGTATGCTCCCGAAGTTACCAAACTTTATAACGAAGCAAACTGCACCGCTCTCGGAATCACCGTTCCGGATGATTACGCACCTCTTGGCTGATAAATAGCCTTCCCTTTACGGACAGAATATAAATTGCGTTCCGTTTGAATTTATAACACAAAAGCCCCCTTTTTGGCAAAGGGGGCTATCTGTGACTTTATCAAAAAAGTATTATTAAACCCTTTTCGGAGGAAATTCAGAAATGTTTGACATTACCACTCTTTTGAACGCTTTTCCGGGCTATGTTGCCCAGGGCGCTATTTGGGGAATAATGGCTCTCGGCCTGTACATTTCGTACAGGCTTTTGGAGTTTTCGGACCTAACTGTTGACGGATCCTTCGCAACAGGGGCCGCCGTTACCGTAATGCTTATAATTGCAGGCTGGCCCGCATGGGCGGCGATGATTGCCGCCGTTCTTGCCGGAATGCTTGCCGGACTTGTTACCGGTCTTTTGCATACGGCCCTTGGCATAGCGCCGATACTTGCGGGTATCCTTACTCAGATAGCTCTTTATTCCGTAAACCTTCATATCCTCGGCAACAAGCCGAACCAGGCTGTTTCTGTCGATAAATACGACCTTATTCTCTCTTTGAGAACCGTTAACGAAGCGATCGTTATTGCCCTTATCTTTGCGGTTGCTCTTATCTTTGCTTTTTATTGGTTCTTCGGAACCGAAGCGGGTTCCGCCATTCGTGCCACCGGCTGCAACCCCTCCATGGCAAAAGCCCAGGGCATCAATATCAACGTATGCAAGGTTTTTGCCCTTGCTATTTCCAACGGAATAGTTGCTCTTTCCGGCGGGCTTCTTGCCCAGTATCAGGGATTTGCCGACGTTGCCATCGGCCGCGGCGCCATAGTTATCGGCCTTGCTTCCATCATCATCGGCGAAGTTATTGCCGAAGCCATTTTCGGAAAGCACATGACCTTCTGGCTCTGTCTTGCTTCCGCTGTTATCGGCGGTATCCTTTATTATATCATCATGGGTGTTGTTCTCTGGCTCAAGCTCCCGACGAACGACATGAAGCTTTTCACCGCCATTATCGTTGCGGTATTCCTTGCAGTTCCTTATCTTAAAAAGAATTTCAGGACCTCGTTCCTCCGCCTTAAACTTGCGGAAAAGAAAAAAGCGAAGGAGGCGGGCGAAAATGCTTGATATAAAAGGCGTTTATAAAACTTTCAACCCCGGTTCCATTACGGAGAAAAAAGCCCTTTGCGGAATTGACCTCCACCTCAACGACGGTGATTTTGTAACCATCATCGGCGGCAACGGCGCAGGCAAATCCACCCTGCTCAACGCCATTGCAGGTGTATGGCCCGTTGATGAGGGCAGCATCCACATTGCCGGGCAGGACGTCACCGCCGTTCCGGAACACAAAAGAGCGGCTTTTCTCGGCCGCGTTTTCCAGGACCCTATGACCGGAACCGCCGCCAATATGCAGATTGAAGAAAACCTTGCCCTTGCGGCCCGCCGCGGCAAAAAACGCGGGCTCGGCTGGGAAGTCACCAAAGCCGAACGCAAAAAATACCACGATATGCTTATTTCTCTCGATCTGGGCCTTGAAGACAGACTTGAAGCAAAGGTTGGCCTTCTTTCCGGCGGCCAGCGCCAGGCGCTTACCCTTATGATGGCCACCATGGTAAAGCCAAAGCTCCTTCTTCTTGACGAGCATACCGCGGCTTTGGACCCTAAAACCGCCGCAAAGGTTCTTGAGATAACCGATAAGGTGGTAAACGAAAACAAGCTTACCGCCCTTATGGTAACACATAACATGACCGATGCCATCAAACACGGCAACCGCCTTATTATGATGAACGCCGGGAAAATCATCTATGACGTTTCCGGCGAGGAAAAGAAAAATCTTACCGTTGAAGACCTTATGAAAAAATTCAGCGAAGTCGGCGGCCATTTCAGCGACCGCGCCATCCTCGGATAATTTCATTTTCCTCTATATCTTTTTCAAAAAGCCCCGTGCTCATTTTGAGCACGGGGCTTTGCCGTCCATTCAAAGATGCCGAAAAGCAAACAGAAACGTAGAGCGTTTTAAAGCCTTCCCCCGGGGCAAAGACGGCGAAGCGCGCCCTGTGGGCGATACAGCGAGCCGGATTTGGCGCAGGCATCGACCGTATGCAAGGCGGATACCGCCGAAGACGGGCGCTAATGCCAAGAGTACAGGTGGATTTCGCCGAAGGCGAAAGACAGATGAGGGTAAACCCTGTCCCGTCTGCCGTTATCGTCTAATCAAATGTAGGGAACGCTGTCCTCGGCGTTCCGTTTCGCGAAGCGCATATCAAAATTTGACAGGGTTTACGGCGGGAGCGGGTGCCCTGAGCACGAAGTGCGAGGTAATCCCTTCAGGGACCTCCGCCCTACACTAAATTGACAAATCTTGTACGCTCGTTGCGCTATTAAAAACGTCGTAGGGGCGAACCTGTGTGTTCGCCCGTAATTTAATGACGCGGAGCGCTTGCCTCCCCTAACAGGAGCAAAGCCTGCGAAACGCGTCCTGTGGACGATGAAGTGAGCAGGGTTTGGCGCCGCGGTCAAAATATTCAAGGCG
>JAFUJP010000174.1 GCA_017473745.1 Oscillospiraceae bacterium | reverse complement strand
GGCGTTCCCTACATTCGATTAGACGATAACGGTAGGCGGAACAGGGTTTGCCCTCATCCACCGCGCCACAGGCGCGGTCCCCCTTCCCCCGAGGGAAGGCTTAAAGCGCTCCGCGTTCTTGGGTTACGGGCGAACACACAGGTTCGCCCCTACGACGTTTTTAATAACGCAACGAGCTTGCAAGATTTGTCAATTTAGTGTAGGGCGGGGGTCCCTGAAGGGATTACCTCGTACTTCGTGCTCAGGGCACCTGCCCCCGCCGCAAACCCTATCCAATTTTGATGTGCGCTCCGCGTTCTCGGTTATGTGCCCTCTGGGAAGGCTTTAAATTTTGAAAGGAGATGAGTATTATGGCAGAGGATAAAAATCAGAATATTGCGAAATCCCGCCAGGTAATACTCACTCTTCTGGTCGTTTTTGCGGCGATGATAATTTTGATTCGGCTTATGACCATGCAGATAGTCGAGGGTGAATCTTATCGCGAATATCTTACCGAAGGATATTCCGTCATAAAAACCATCGAAGCTTCGAGGGGATATATCGTTGACCGCAACGGCCGTTCCCTTGCGGTAAACAGAGTTTGCTATGACATAACCTTTGACAAAAACAACGTGGTCAAGGATTCCGAAAACTCCGTAATCCTTGAACTTATTTCTATTCTTGAACAAAACGGCGAAGAATGGATAGATAATCTTCCCATAACAGAGGAAGCGCCCTTTGAATACAGCGGTACGGAAACAGCCCGTGCGCGCCTTAGAAAGCACCTTGACCTTGCGGATTTTGCTTCCGTCGATGACGTGATATACCGTCTTAAAGAACGCTATGGCCTTGAAGAATTAAGCGACGAGGATTTTCGTAAGGTTGCCGGCGTGCGCTACGAGATGGAAAGGGTGGGCTATAACTATAACACGCCCTATACTTTTGCGGAGGACGTTTCTTCCACCACCATCAATATCGTAAGCGAGCACAGCTATTACTTCCAGGGCATAGAAATAACCGAAAGCTATGAACGCGTTTATCCCAATGGGGACGTTGCGCCCCATATAGTCGGCATCACCGGCATTATTTATGAGGAAGAATATGCAGACCTCGATAAATCAATTTACGGAATAAACGACATCATCGGCAAAAGCGGGCTTGAAGCCGCCTTTGAAGAGGAACTTAAAGGCAAGGACGGCAAAATCAAGATAACTTATAATGCCGAAGGCGAAATCATCAGCGAAGAAATCATCGAGGAAGCCATCCCCGGTGCAACGGTCGTTTCGACCATTGATATGGATCTTCAGCGTGTCACATACAACGCCCTTGAAAAACAGATACTCAACCTTCGCGAAACTGCGGAAGCAGGAAAGGGCAAGGAATCCGAAGGCGGCGTTGCGGTTGTTATAGATATCGGAACCGGAGAAATTCTTGCGGCGGCAAACTATCCTTCCTATAACCTTTCCACCTATTATCAGGATTACGCAAATCTTCTTGCGACGGATTACAATCCACTTTTCAACAGAGCCGCAGAAGGTCTTTATGCGCCGGGTTCCACCTTTAAACCCGTCGTTGCCACGGCGGCGCTCCAGCTTGAAAACATCACGGCCAGAACCACCGTAAACTGCGAACATGTTTACACCTATTTCACCGACTATCAGCCCACCTGCCTCGGTCACCACGGAAAAATCAACGTGCGCCACGCCCTCGGTTATTCCTGCAACATCTTTTTCTATGAAATAGGGCGCATTATGGGCATCGACAACATACGCCAGTATGCCTATTATTACGGCCTTGGGGAGCCCACCGGCATAGAAATTTATGAGCGCACCGGCCAGGTTTCAAACCCGGACTGGGCCGCAGACAGGGGTATCACCTGGAACAACGGCGACGTTCTCCAGGCTTCCATCGGCCAGGGTTACAGCCTTTTTTCGCCCATTCAGATGGCGAATTATGTTGCAACCATTGCGAACAAGGGCGTTCGTGTAAACGCGCATTTCGTCAAATCCATCAACTCCCATGATTTCAGCGAGGTTCTTTACGAAACCCCCGTCGAGGTGCTTTCGGATATGGAAATGACCGATTACACCTATGAAACGGTGCTTGCAGGAATGCTCCAGTCCTCCCAGGATTCTTCGGGCTTTGTCTGGGGCGATTTCGGCATCGAAGTTGCATCCAAAACCGGTACACCCCAAACCAGTACCGCAACCGTTAACAGCACCTTTATCTGTTTTGCCCCGGCGGATGACCCCCAGATAGCCATCGCGGTCATCATCGAAAAAGGCTGGCAGGGTTACACCGCGGCCCCCGTTGCAAAAGAGATCATGCAGTACTATTTCGGCACGGAAACAAGCGATACCCCCGAAACGGATATCCTTGTGCCCTAAAATTGAAAGAAATACGGAATGAGCACGGCGTTTTTACGCCGTGCTCATTTTTTACCGCGATGCTCGTACCGGTAAAAGATGATTTTATCTTTGCCCTACAGTTCGCAGGTTGTCGCCATTTTAGCGTAGGGCGGGGGTCCCTGAAGGGATTACTTCGCACTTCGTGCTCAGGGCACCCGCTCCCGCTGTAAACCCTGTCCAATTTTGATGTGCGCTCCGCGTTCTTGGTTATGTGCCCTCTTGCGGGAGCAAACTGCAGGGGTTAGAACGTGTTTCTTTGCGGTAAGGTTACAT
>JAFUJP010000173.1 GCA_017473745.1 Oscillospiraceae bacterium | reverse complement strand
TTTGACCTTCGGTCAAAAAAAGACGGATGAGGGGAAACCAAGAACACGGAGTGCGTGCCTCCCCTATCAGGAGCAAAGCCTGCGAAACGCGTCCTGTGGACGATGAAGTGAGCAGGGTTTGGCGCCGCGGTCAAAATATTCAAGGCATTATGCCGCAGAATATTTTGGGCACCGCAAGAGTTGGGTGTCACCGCAGGTGACGGAAGGGAGGAAACCCCGTTAAGTCTGCAAATATTGGCAAATGTAATACTTACCCCATTTCTTTGCTCGTGCAATATCCCTCCTCCACCGTCTTCGACGGTACCCCTCCTCCTCCGAGGAGGTTCGTACCGTCGCCGCACGGGGTCGGCAACGGTTTTCATTTTACCGCGGCGGCTCGGCTGTGTAGGCTCGCCGTTTAACCCCAAAGATGAATATCCTCCGCAAAATCTGACCAAACAAAAAGCCCTCCGCTTTTGCGGAGGGCTTGAATTTTATCTCATTTTTTCGAATCCTCATAAACCATTTTGAGTCCCTCCAGCGGCAGGCGCTGGTCGATGTAATCGAAAAGGCCCGTTTCTTCGGCAAAAAGCCGGGCAAAACCGCCGGTTGCAACAACCTTTGCGTTTTCGCCGATAACCGCTTTAAGATTTTTCACCATCATGTCGATGGCGCCGAGATATCCGTAATAAGCGCCGCTCTGCATACTTGAAACGGTGTTGCGGCCAAGGGCGAATTCCGGCTTAAGGATCTCGATTTTCGGAAGCTTTGCCGCCTTTTCATAAAGGGCATCCATGCTGGTTTTGATGCCGGGATAGATTATGCCGCCGAGGTATTCGCCTTTTTCAGAAACCGCCTCGCAGGTGGTGGCGGTGCCGAAATCGACAATGATAAGCGGGCCGCCGTATTTGCGGAATGCCGCATAGGAATCGACGATCCTATCCGCGCCGACCTCCTTGGGGTTTTCATAAAGATTCGGCATATCGCAAAAAAGATTTTCGCCGATAACAAGGGGTTCAAGATCAAAATACTTGCGCACGGCGCTGCAAACCGAATAATTCACCTGGGGAACCACCGAGCTTATAATAACGTCCGAAACCTCGCCTACGGCGATTTTGCGGTGCTCAAAAAACTGTGTGGCAAAAAGGCCGACCTCGTCCGAGGTGATGTCGCGCTTTGAACCAAGGCGGAATACCCCCACAAGGCTGTCTCCCTCGTAAATTCCGAATTCCATGTTGGTGTTCCCGATGTCGATAACAAGGATCATTTTTTGATCTCCTTTTGTTTAACAAGATTGTTGATGAGTGAAAAATAATCTTTCGCAAAAACTTCCGAAGAGTTTTTCTCCGCAAATTCGCGGCACGAAAGCCCAAGGATCTCTCTGTCGCCCTCGGTCATATCCATAAGCGTTTTAATACCAAGGCGGATGCTTTCTTTGTGACGGGGCCTTATAATAACGGTGCCGCCGCTTTTGCGAAAGAAATCAGAATATTTATCGGCGCAGGCTATAACCGGCCGCCCGGCAAGAAAAGCCGAAAAGAACCTTTCGTGTTCCGAAGCGGAGCCTTTGATAAATTCATTTTCCGAAAGGAAAACGGCATCTGCGCCCGAAAGAACAAAGGGAAGCTCTTTTGGATCAACTTCATCAATAAAGAACACGTTGGTAATGCCTTTTTCGCCGACGAATTTTTTAAGAGCGGGTTCACTTAATCCCCCCGTGGGAAAAACAAGGGCAAATTTATCCCCAAACGCGGAACAGACAGAAACGAGTTCCTCCGCGGAAGAAGCATAATCAAGGCTTCCGCCGAAAGCGAGCACGAAGGTGCCGCCCTCGCGAAAGGCCGAAAGCGCCTCGCGAAGCTCCTTTGCCCCGGGCGAGGGCTTTTTTGGCTCAAAAGGAGCGGGAAAATTCATGGGATAGAGATTTCTCGAACCTTTAAAAGCTTGTTGAGCATCGGGGAAAAGCCCGAGCACGGCTTCGCTTTTATCC
>JAFUJP010000172.1 GCA_017473745.1 Oscillospiraceae bacterium | reverse complement strand
TTCTGTAATTGAACTGGCCGTTCACTACTTCAACTTTGAACGTCCTGTTCGTAAACTTAATGGAAAACCACCAGTCCTCTTCAAATCTGAACTGGTGGCTTAACTCGCTTTTTTCTGTCTACTATCTATTGACTATTTCACAATAACTGGCTTCGCTGTTTTTTGTATCAGAGCATCATCTTTGCGGCAAAGCCGCCGCAGAAAAAGAAGGTGTTCATCCAATACTGTTGTGGTGGAGGCGAGGGGAGTCGAACCCCTGTCCGAAAGCCCATTCACACAAACTTCTCCGGGTGCAGAATGTTGTTTAAGTTTCCCGAACAGACCAGACAGCAGTCAAACCGGTCTGCTCGGTATTTTCCTGATACAACGGCGGTACGGAAAAAGCTTCCGCCTGTCGTTCACTGCTAATCGACGCCCTTACCGAAGCCGCAGTACTCATCGGCAGAACGGCTGCTTAATTAAGCAGCGTAAGCTAATTTAGAATTGTTAGCGTTTATTGTTTTTACCCATTTTATAGAGGGCTGGGCGCCTCTACCCGCTATTCATGCTTCAAGACCCCCGTCGAAACCTTTACGCCCCCATATATAAGCATAAACGTTTTCCGAAAAGGGAAAGCAATTTATCTTCTCTGTTCCTTCATGTGGCGCTCGATGTCGCGCTGCATATCGCGTTTTGCGGCATCTTCACGCTTGTCATAAAGTTTTTTGCCTCGGCAAAGCCCGACGCAGACTTTTACCCTCGAACCGCTGAAATAAAGTTCCAGCGGAACAAGCGTAACGCCCTGCTGCTGTATAAGCGCGTTGAGCTTCATGATCTCGCGCTTGTGCATAAGAAGGCGGCGCACTCTTAACGGATCCCGGTTGAAGATATTGCCTTTTTCGTATGGGCTGACGTGCATTCCGCTTACGAAAATCTCGCCGTTTTTTATGTCGCACCAACTGTCTTTCAGGTTTACCTGGCCGGCGCGGATGCTTTTGACTTCCGTTCCGAAAAGCTCGATTCCTGCTTCGTATTTATCGTCAACAAAATAGTCATGAAACGCCTTTTTGTTGTTGGCTATGGTCTTTTTTGCATCCTTTTTATCCATTCGTGCTCGCCTCCTTTCTACTTTTTAAGGCCACCTTGCCTGAAGGGGGCCGGCATTTTTCGCATAAAAATGACTGGGGGGATTCCTCAATTTCCGGTAATTTATAAAGAATCCCCTCGCCACCGCTTACGCGATGTGGCCCTCTCCCCTTTAACAAGGGGCGCAATTGAGCACCGTGCTCAAAAGCCCCGTGCTCACATTCTGCTGCGCCCTTCGATAGCTCTGTAAAGAGTTACTTCGTCCGCATATTCAAGGTTTCCGCCAACGGGGATTCCATACGCAAGGCGTGAAACAATGACACCGAGGGGTTTAAGCAGGCGCGAAATATACATTGCGGTGGCTTCGCCCTCAACGGTGGGGTTTGTCGCCATAATAACCTCTTTAACCTCGCCGTCTTCAAGGCGCAGAAGAAGCTCTTTTATAA
The DNA here is from genome assembly GCA_017473745.1 of Oscillospiraceae bacterium. GTDB lineage: Bacteria > Bacillota > Clostridia > Oscillospirales > Ruminococcaceae > UMGS1668. The sequence goes on along the minus strand of JAFUJP010000172.1, from coordinate 22,975 downwards.
AAAGAGATTCCGGCCCGACCCCATCCATGGGAGAAATAAGCCCGCCGAGAACATGGTAAAGCCCGCGGTATTCCTTAGTTCGCTCGATGGCGATAACGTCCCGCGGATCTTCCACCACACAGATGGTGGCTCTGTCGCGGGAATCATCACAGCAAATGGCGCACCGGGGCGCATCGGTTATGTTTTTGCAAACTTCGCAGTAACCGATTTTTTCCCTCGCCTCAAGAATCGCGGCGGCAAATTCCTTCGCCTCTTCTTCCGGCATTCTCAGAATGTGAAAAGCAAGGCGCTGGGCGCTTTTTTTGCCGATTCCCGGAAGGCGGGCAAAATGCTCGGTCAGTTTTGTAAGCGGAAGTACGCGGTAATTCATTCTAAACCTCTAAAATATCAGAACATTCCCGGGATGCTGATGCTTCCGGTAACGGCGCTCATAGCTTCGCTGTTGTTTTTTTCGATGGTGGAAATAGCTTCGTTAACTCCGGCAACGATAAGATCCTGAAGCATTTCGATGTCATCCGGATCAACTACCTCGGGTTTGATGTCAATGCTGAGCATTTCTTTTTTGCCGTTCATATGGATGGTAAGCATTCCGCCGCCGACGGTGAAATCATATTCCTTTGCATCCAGTTCTTCCTGAAGAGCGGTCATCTGCTCCTGCATTTTCTGTGCCTGTCTGATCATACCCTGCATATTGGAAGGGCCGCCGCCGTATCCCTGGGGAAGTCTTGCTTTCATATTATATTCCTCCGTTTTGGATTATTTTGTCTATTTTAAAGCTCTTTTATGCCCATCTCCTGCGCTCTTTTGGCAAGGGCGGCAAGGGGGTCATCCTCGGGCTTTTTTTCCGTTTTTTTATAGGGGCCTATGCCGTAACGAGTTCCGCAAACTTCCGTTATGACATTTTTTATAAGTTCGCGGGAATCGTCGTTTTTCTGCATATAGCCGATGAAAAATTCGTTAGGCGAATCTATAAGCACCCTTCCGCCCACAAGATACGCCTTTGAACCGCTGAGGAAAGAGAAAAGCATCCTGTTTTTCTTCCCGATAAGCTCAATAACGTCTTCCCATTGCGCGAATTCCTGTTCGGCCGCGGAAGCGGCTTCCGCTTTCGGCGTCGGCTTCGGTTCTTCCGGAACGCTTTCATAAACCGGCGCAGGCGATTCTTCCGTGTTCTTTATCTGCGGAGCAGGTGCCGCCGGGGCAGCTCCCCTTGCTTTAAGCAGATTAAGTTCACTTTCAAGCCTTTCAATCCTTGCAAGAAGTGCTTCGTTGCTCTGAGAAAGAGCCGGAGAACAAAGCTTAACCAGCGCCAGCTCGAATTCAAGGCGCTTTGAAGCGCTTTTCGCCATTTTAACAAGGGTATCCTGCAAAACGGAAATGGCATAAAAAATTTCGGGCTGTGAAATGGCTTTTGCCTGTTTTTCGATGCGGAGCATCTCTCCGGGCAAAACTTTGAGAATTGCGGAAGCATCCTTCGTGCAGGATACTATCATAAGGCTTCTGAAATGGTTTATAAGCTCGTCGCAGATTCGCGAAACATCCGCAGAGCCTTCATAAAGCCTGTCAACTGCCCCAAGGACCTCTGCAACGTTCTTTTCGGCGATCTTATCCGTCAGCTCGAAAAGATATTCTCTTCCCGCAAGGCCGGCACAGCGGCTTACCGTATCGACCGTAATAACCTCGTCGGAACTGCGGCAGATATCAAGAAGCGAAAGCGCGTCGCGCATACCGCCGTCCGCAAGCTTTCCGACCAGAAGCGCCGCTTCGTCTTCGATGGCAATGCGTTCCATTTTGCAGACGAATTTCACCCGCTCGGCAATAACCTCCGGCGGCATTCTTCGGTAATCGAAACGCATACAGCGGGAAAGTATCGTCGCCGGAAGTCGGTGCACCTCGGTGGTGGCAAGAATGAATATAACGTGTTCCGGCGGTTCTTCCATAATCTTCAAAAGGGCGTTTGCCGCCTCTTTTGTGAGCATATGGGCTTCGTCTATGATATACACGCGGTATTTCGCAACCGCGGGGGTGAAGTTTGCTTCCGAGCGAAGGTCGCGGATATCGTCGATGTTTCTGTTTGAAGCGGCGTCCATCTCGGTGATATCAAGAAGCGAGCCTTCGTCGATGCCGCGGCAGATCTCACATTCGCCGCAAGGTTCACCGTCTTTTTCGTTGGGGCAGTTCACCGCCTTGGCAAGAATTTTTGCGCAGGTGGTCTTTCCGATGCCGCGGCTTCCGGTAAAGAGATAGGCATGGCCGAAGGTGCCTTCGGCGACCTCTTTTGAAAGGACGGAGGTTATGTGTTCCTGCCCCGCAACGTCGCGAAAAAACCTCGGGCGGTATTTGCGGTATAAAGCCTGATACATAAAATTTCCTCCTTTCAAACATTTAAACTTGCCTCCCCTAACAGGGGAGGTGTCTGCAAAGCAGACGGAGGGGTTTTTATTCCCCTTTTCTGATGTGCTCTATAATTATATCAATATATTTGCATACATTTTCAAATTCTTTGTCGATCCGGACGTTCGGAATCCTTATTATCGAAATACCCAGACTTTCGAAAAAATCGGTGCGTTCTTTGTCATAAAGAACTTTTTCTTCTCTGAAATGCTGTGAACCGTCAAGTTCTATAACAAGCTTTATCTCTTTGCAATAAAAATCAGCAATATAATTCCCTATTATTTCCTGACGGCGGAATCTGTATCTGTGATTTCTCAAAAACAAAAACCAAAGTTTTTTCTCCTCTTCGGTCATGTTTTTTCTTAATTCACGTGCATTTTTCAAAAGACCGCTATTCCTTGGATGAAGCATTATAAAACCCCTCAGTCACAGCCTTCGGCTGTGCCAGCTCCCCTGTTAGGGGAGCTTTAAATGTAAAAACGCGGATACGTGCTTTATCACACGGTATACAGATTTATCTGCGGCACCCAAAAAGACCGCTTAATGCTGCTCGGTTCCCCGCCTGACATGGTTCACGGTTTTTTGTCGCACAGGACCCATATACCGCATGACAAAGCGCGTATCCGCGCCGTCATCCTTTTGTTTTGCCGATTATTCAGCAGCTTCCTCTGCGGGAGCTTCTTCCTCGGCGGGTGCTTCGCATTCGCAGCAGCAGCATTCCTCTTCCGGGAATTCATCAAAAAGATCATCCTCGCAGCAATCGCAGCAGCAATCATCATCACAGCAGCAGGATTTTTTGAGGAAAAGATACATTGCGCCTGCGCCTGCGGCAATAAGTGCAAGAGCACCGACGACAATACCGATAACAGTACCGAATTTCATACTTTTACCACCTTTCAAGACTGTTTTAATCTTCAGCTTTTTTGCTTCAAATTTATCATAAGCGTTCACAATGGCCCGCATGGCCTCAACAGCCTTTCTGACTTTCATTATGACCGCCCTCTTTCAAATTCATATCGTATAGTAAATAATAACACATATTTTCCTTTTCGGCAAGTGCCAGTTTAATAATTAATCATTATTTAACAAATTTATTCCGTCACAGATGCTTTTGAATATGGGCGCGGCGAAATCCCCGCCGGAATCCATCCCCTCGGCAAAAACCGCGATGGCATATTTCGGGTTTTCTGCCGGATAAAACCCGACGAACCATGCGTGGATTATTTCATTGCCCTCGCTGTCATACTGCCCCGTCTGGGCCGAAGCGGTTTTTCCTCCGGCGGAGCCCTCTTTCGGCTTCGCGTTTATTCCGCTTCCGTTTTCGACAACGTTTATCATCATATCCTGCAAAAGCTTTGCCGTTTCGGCGCTCATAACCGGATTTGCGGCATAATCCGCTGTGGGGGTATAGTTTCCCTCCCTGTCATAAGTTCCGAGAACCAGCTTCGGCGTAACGGCCTTTCCGCCGTTGGCTATGGCCGAAGCCAGAACCGCCATCTGCACCGGGTTCGCCATAAGGCTCCCCTGGCCGAAAGCAAAACTTGCAAGAACGGTTTTTGCCGAAAGGGAATCTTCCGCGGGCAGGCTCCCCGCGGCGGCGGAATAATTTTCGCCGAATGAAGCCGGCGTTCCGAACCCGAGGTTTTTTGCCGTTTCAAGGATCCTTTCGCCGCCGATTTCAAGCGCAAGGTCGATGAAGTAGGGGTTGCACGAAATTTCAAGAGCCTTTTTCATATCGATCTCGCCGTGGCCGAGTTCCCAATGGCATTTATAAATTCTGCCATCCACCTCTATGCTTCCGGTACATTCATAGGTGCGTTCCGCCGTTATACCCGCTTCTATCGCAGAAGCCGCAACAACCAGCTTCCATGTCGAACCGACGGTATATGCGGAAAAAGCCCTGTTGATAAAAGGTGAATCTTCCGCATCAAGATAATCCGCAATGTTCGAAGGGTCAAATTCGGGGCATGAGGCCGAAGCCAGTATCTCCCCGTTCTTTATATCCATCACCACCGCGGCGCCTTTTTCGGTTCCCGAAGCAAGGGCTTTTTCGGCAGCGCGCTGGATATCCGAATCCAGGGTGAGAACAACTCCGCAGTTTTCTGCGGTTTCTTCCGCGTTAAGGGTTATCTCCTCTCCGATAAGAAGTTTTCCCGTTCCATCGGTGTAATAGGTCACCGAAACGGATTCACCGTTTTCCTCAAGAAACCCGTTATAACTTTGCTCTATGCCCGAAACGCCGACCCCGCCGTTCATATATCCGATTATATGCACCGCAATGGGGTTTTCGCCGTATCGTCTGGGGTATGAAAAATTATATATACCCTCGCCTTCGATTATTTTTCCGCCGGTATCCATCACCGAAGGTTCAAATTTCTGAAAAGCCTGCGCAAGCTCCTCCCTGTCGGTAAATTCAAGGATTGCGGGGATTTCGAGCAGATCAGGAAAGATAAGAAGCCGCCGCTCCAGGCTTTTGTTCACAAACGGTGAAAGGTTCCGGTCAAAAATGCCCGCCCTGCTTTCGGCAAGCTCGATGGTCCTCATACTTTGCAAGGCCGCCGCTTCGACCGAAACGCCGCCGCTGCCGATATATGCCACCCGCAAAAGAACCCCGCCCATCAGAATTACCATAAGGCAGAGGAATCCGGCCATTCTTCGGATCATATTTTCCCTCCTTTTTGCTTTTTAAAAGAGTTTTCCCGCGGGATAAAATAAATAATCGAAAAATTTTGAAAAAAGTTCTTGACTTTTTGCTTCGGGGCTGATATAATAGCTTTTGCAGTTGAAAAACGCGGTAGTGCTGGAATAGGCAGACAGGCACGTTTGAGGGGCGTGTGTCTTTGACGTATGGGTTCAAGTCCCATTTACCGCACCAAAAAAGCAGGGAGCAAATTTGTTCCCTGCTTTTTTTGATATACGAACCGCGCCGGTGCAAATCATCACCCGCTGAAACCCGGCTCCACCGCAGTGAACACGCCGCGAACGATGCTCGCCGGCACATTATCGAAAGGAGAAACCCTATGGAAAAATTCATTCCCTTTGAAAAGCTTTCAAAGAAAAGACAAAAAGAACTGAACGCATTGAAGCGCCGGGATTGGAACGGCCTTAACCCCGTTACAAGAAAGCCCGAAAACCCAAAAGCATATAACAGACGAAAGGCACAGAACCGAAACGATTTCGATCCTGTGCCTTTTTGTTTTATTCAGATATTTTAACAGAAACGCCGTTTACCTCAACGCCCTCATCAGCGGGTATCATCAGATATTTGCGCCCGTTTATGACTTTTGTTTCAACAAGATAGCTGTATTCCGGCGCAACGGAAATTTTCACCTGTGGAGTAACAACCTCGAATTTTTTGCTTTCGATAATATTCTGGGGCTTCAGGGGTTTATCCTCGCCGAACTGTATTTTGACTTTTTCTTTAAAAGTTTCGACTTTTTCTTTCGCAACACCGCTGGATTCAAGAATATCCCCAACTTCCCTGCTGCTCAAATCGAGGGGCTGGGGATTTTTGCTCTCTTTATGTTCAACAATGCGCTCGCAAATCTGTTCGTGCACAGCCTGAATGATATCAAAAGAACAATCTTCCTCAAGAGTTTCGGTAAGAACCTCCTGAAAGGTCATTTTCTGTTCGCCGGCAGACATGGGGATTTCGGTTTTGAAAACGGAATCAATGAATTTCTGCTGCATCATATCCGTATCTTTGGTATAGAAAAGGGCGTTATAGATGTTGGTGGCGCGGTCATCAAAACAAGGGAACATAAAGCCCATTTCCGGCGCGGCAACCGTCTGCGGGAAGGTGCAGTTGTGGAACGCACTCTGGTCGATAACGTAACCGAGTTCCGTTTTGCTCTCGTTTACCGGGCAGACGGAACAGACAAAATAGTTGAACACCGTTTCGGAGGCATCCTCCATCGAAAGATCATCCGTACCTTTGAAAGGCACGTCGTAATGATCCGCACCTAAAAGAATTATGTAGTTGGAATCAAGGTTTACCGCAGGGATTATCTTTTGATAGAGCGCTTCTCTGAGTTCCGCATTGGCAATATCCGCGCGGATATCCATAAGAAGCTTGTGTTCGGGGCCTTCCACAACCTGCTGGGTGGAAAATTCAATATCAATAAGGTTTTTGCCGAGAGAGCCCGAAAGGGATTTTTTGAGAAGCGCCATATAGCGTTCCCCTTCGGATTGGGGCATCACGGCAAAGGGTTCTTCGATATAAGCGATTATTTCTTTAGTTTTGTTTACAAAACAGCCGTAAACCTTGCTCATGCAGTTTTTATCAAGCGCAAGGCGGCGGCGGATTTCATTGAGTTCTTTCTGGTTCATTCTTTACCTTCCTTCGGACGAAATTCAGAAATATATTTTATCATATTTTTTGCGGGAATAAAAGAGAATTCGCCATTCCGAAAGTTAAATCCTTCTCTTTTCGGAAGACTGTCGCCGGTTATTCATCTTTTCTTCAAAAGCTCCATCAAAGCCTCTTTTTCGTTGGGCTGTTCGCCTTCGATAACTTTTTCGAGAAGCTCATCGAGGATTCTTCCCATTTCGGGGCCGGGTTCAACCCCTGCTTTTATAAGATCCGCACCGCTGACCGCAAGGTTTTTCAGCGAAAAACATTCCTCTTTTTCGATAATATCCGCGGCGATTTTTCTGTAACTTTCAAAAAAATCTTCCCCGGGGAAGTATTCCGCCCTTTTCCCGAGATCATCCGCGCGCATAAGGCATATAAGATCATCAAAAGCTTTTTTGTCGATTTTGCCGAGAAGGCGCTTTATGGCTTTTGGTTCAGCGGGGAACTTATCGCCGTGGCGGCGAACAAGCTCGCAGACGGATTTTTTTGTTTCGTTGTCAAATTTAAGGCGGGTCAGAATATCCTCCGCCATTTCCGCGCCGAGAATAGGATGGCCGTAAAAATGCCCGATTCCATCCTCCCCGATGCTGAAGCAGCGGGGCTTCGCAATATCGTGGAAAAGCGCCGCAAGGCGCAGAACGGGCTTTGGCGGAACATTCGCAAGAACAGCGGCGGTATGGCCGAGAACGTCCCGATCGTGACGGAAATGATGCTGTTCAAAGCCTTTGAGCACCGCAAGCTCCGGAATGAGCACCGAAATTGTGCCGACGTGCTCAACAAGAAGCTCCGGGGCATTTTTGCCGCAAAGGAACTTTATAAGCTCGGAAGAAAGCCGCTCCGCGCTTACGTTTTTAAGAAGGCTTCCGTTTCTTTCGATGGAATCCGCTGTTTCTTTTTCAATCTCAAACCCGAGAACCGAAGCAAAACGAAGCCCGCGCATTATGCGAAGTGCGTCTTCGCCGAAACGCTCGTCCGGATTTCCGACACATCGGATAATTCCGTGCTCAAGGTCGGGAATTCCGCCGAAAACGTCAATAATACCCGTTTTTTCGCTGTACGCAAGGGCATTCACGGTAAAATCGCGCCTTGCAAGGTCCTCCCGAAGGGAACGGGTGAACTCCACCCTCGATGGGTGACGGTTATCGGAATAGTCAATATCCACCCTAAAAGTGGTGGTTTCGATGGGGATTTTGTTTATGAGCACCGTCAGGGTGCCGTGTTTTATGCCGGTTTCGATAACGTGCTCGTTTTTGAAAACCTCTTTCATTTCCTCCGGCTTTGCGGAGGTCGTCACGTCATAATCTCCGGGCGTTTTTCCAAGAAGGCTGTCGCGGACGCATCCGCCCACAGCATAAGCTTCAAACCCCGCTTCTTCAAGCATGGATATAACTTTTTTCACTTCTTCCGGAAGATACATCGGGCGGTGCCTCCTTTTAATAGAGAATGTGATTATTCCTCGTCAATTTCAGTACAATCAAAAATAAACTGTGCAACGCTCGGCCATTCTTCAAGAACCTCCGGCTGTTCGTGGTTTACACGAACAACCTTTCCATCATCAAGATGCAAAATCAAATCGCCATCAGCGCAGGCGCCAAAAACGATTCCTTTGGGTAAAATTTCTCTTGCATAATCGTCATTTGCCATATCGTTCTGGAATTCGCTGTTGAATTCAACCGCCTGTTCGTACTGGAGAAAATGATATTCGTCAGAAATGCTTCCGCCAGCGGTTACAAGATAATACGGAACAAGGAATGCAAATTCCGTATTTGAGATTTCATCCGCTTTTTGTTTGGGAATCTTTTTATCAATATATTCAGCGTGTTGTTTTGCCGCTTTGCGCAAAATTGAAAGAGCCTGTTTTTCTGTGGCTTTTCTGACAGGTCTTTCAATCGTTATGAAATTTTCATAAACAGCGTTTCTCGAAGAAATAAGTTTATCGCCCGGTACCGAAAAAGGCACAGCAGGCAATTCTTTGTGGCTAAAGGGAACATCCTGATAGAAAAGAGCAGGTTCAAGGTTTTTTGTACTGATGATTTTTTCCCGGATAAGAATTTCAGCTTCATTGCGGTGGACCAGCATCTGCGGATGAGAGAATCGGGATTCCGAAAAAAACGCAAAGCCGCTTTCGGGCATTTCGTTTTTCGGATAATAGTTTGGTGCATAAACCGTAAGGTCTCGAAAATATCCGTATATTTCCGGAAGAGCACCGCCGATGGCATCATACTTTTCCGAAATTTTGTCTTTTATAAAGAAATCGGCAAGTTTTTTCTTCCTTTCGGATCTGTAATTAAGTTCAAAAGGCTGGGCAGCTTTTGAAATATAATGTTCTCCGAAAATATTAAAATAGTGTTTTGAAGCGTATTTTCCGGTATCTCGTACCCAGCAAAACTTAAGCCCTTTCATGTTGTATTTTTTATAAATTTCGATAAAACGTTCGGAAGCATAATTGTGCAGTAAATCGGGGCCTTCGTTATATGCGGGAAGGGCTGCGATACGGATATTTTGTCCGTTTTCGTCGATGAAATCATCGAAGTCCGGATAGAATTTGAAAAAAGGAAGCTTAAGAATATACCAATCGCTTTCCCGGTAATCCGGGGCGCAGCGGTAATATCCCCGAAGTTCACATGAATTTTCTTTGCAAAAAGCCTTTGCTTTTTCAAGAACGTTTATGTAATCCACCGCGGAAAGATTCATTTCCATCCAGCCGACGGTATCGCTTTTAAGACCAATCGAATGTGCAAAATCGCGGTTTCTTGCATAACCTTTTTCGCCGGTATTTATTTTAGCGCCGCTTTGGTCAACATAATCGAGTATCCACATAAGCGTTTCTTTCATCGTTTCTTTCATCCCTTTTTTAATAACAATGTATAAAGATTTTATCACAGCCGCCGCGGGCGGTCAATTACGCAAAAAAATCAATCTTCCGCCTTCAATATCTCGTCATAGGTGGTTTCAAGAACGTCGCGGATCGCCGCAAGCTGGCCCGCATAAATATGCTGGATGCCCCGCTCGATTTTAACAAGGGTTTCGCGGGTCATATCCACCCCCGAAAGCTGAAGCTTTCGCACAAGCTCGGTCTGGCCGATTTTTTTGCTTTTTCTTATGGCTCTTATGTTTTTTCCGATGCGGATAGTTCCGTCCTGCTTGATTTTCTGCTCTTCCATTTTTAACAGCCCCTTAAAAATTTTGGACTTAAATCAGTCCATTTATGCCTTGATTTTATAATAGAGCTATGTTAAAATGGGACTGATATCAGTCCACTTTTTTCAAGGGAGCAATTTTTATGAGGATCTTTCAAAGCATTGTTTTTGCTTTTTCCATAATAATTTCGCTTTTGGTAACCGGTCTTTCCGCCGCGCCCGAAAAAAATCCGCAGGATAATTATCCGATGCACCTCGACGGAGGAAAAACCATCGCTATCCAGCAGGATTTCAAACTCTGTTTCAATGAGAAAAACAGCCTTTTATCCCGTGAAATCGAACTGAAATCCTCTTCCGTCAATCGGCCCGGGCGATGCCTTGTTTTCGGGAACACGGTTTTTCTTCCGGATAAGGATTTTTGCGCCGCTGTTTCTGAAAAAGGCGAGATTTTTCTTTTCGGCGGGGCTTTTTTCCTCAGAAACGGAACTCTTTTATATGAATTCCCCCCTGCCGAAAAGGCGGCGGATTTTGAAAATGTTTTCCCCGCCGAAAGGGTCATCCTTCTCGGCGAACAGAAATTGCTTGTAAAAACAAAAAATCTTACCTTTGTCTTTGATATCGAAAGCGGCACCGCAAAAACAGCTGGCGCCGCTTTCGGCTATTTAAAACTTTTGCGTTGATATCTTTATAAAAAGGTATTATAATTAATTGACCCTGAATTTTCGTTTATATGCTCTCCCCGAACGGGGTAAGTTTAAACGCAAAGGTAGCGGTTATTTGTGAAAAGGGGGAATTCCATGTCTGTTTCATTCGTCACCGCAAGACCCGAGGAAGCAAAGGAACTCTCGGAACTTCGGCGCAAAGTCTGGTCAACAACCTACCGGGGAATTTATCCCGACGATATGATAGATAATTTCGATTATCCCATGCACAATGCAAAGGACCTTACCCGAATCACCGCCGAGGATTTCACCGTTTATTTCATCACCGAAAACGGTGAGAAAATCGGTTATCTTATACTGCAGAAAAAAGAAATCCTGTATGTCCAATCCCTCTATCTTCTCGAAAACTTTCGTGGAAAAGGCATCGGCAGAGCGGCCTTTGAGAAAATCCGCGAATTTTGCCGCAAAAACGGATACGACCGGTTCTATCTCGGCTGTCACCCGCAAAACGAAAAAGCCATCGGTTTTTATCTTAAAATGGGCGGGGTTATTACCGCAAGGGATGAAGGCCACGAACACAATGAAGAAAACAGCATAAGAATTGATTTTGAAATATAGACGTAAAAAATCCCGCCGTTTCAACGGCGGGATTTTTGCGTTCGTTTTTATTCCTCTGCGGATTCTGTTTCTTCGGTTTCGGAAGGAAGAACTTCTGCAGCGGGTTCTTCGATTACAGGTGCCGGAGGATTCATAATATTCTCGAATTCTGCGCCGGTGACCTTTTCTTTTTCCATAAGAACCGCGGCGACAGCATCAAGCTTGTCGCGGTGTTCCCGAAGAATGGATTCGGTCTTTGCATAGGCTTCGTCAACAAGTCTTCTGATCTCGCTGTCGATATCGGAAGCAATGTCATCGGAATAATGCTTGCTCTGGCCATAGTCCCTTCCGAGGAAAACTTCGTTTTCATCGGAACCGTAAACAATGGGGCCGAGCTTTTCGCTGAAGCCGTAGCGGGTTACCATGTTTCTTGCTATTCTTGTGGCGCGCTCGATATCGTTGGAAGCACCGGTGGAAATATCGCCGAGAACAATAGCTTCCGCAACGCGGCCGCCCAAAAGGGTGCAAAGCTCCTCTTCCATATATCCTTTGGTGACGTAGTTTCTGTCCTCAACCGGAAGGCTCATGGTATAACCGCCGGCATATCCTCTCGGAACGATGGAGATTTCGTGTACCGGATCCTGGGTTTCACAGAAATAGGTGACTACCGCGTGGCCCGCTTCATGATAGGAAGTAAGGCGTTTATCTTTATCGTTGACCTTTTTGGAACGTTTTTCGGGTCCGGCAACAACTTTGATGGTGGCCTCTTCGATTTCTTTCATGGTGATAGCTTTTTTCTTGCGTCTTGCGGCAAGAAGTGCGGCCTCGTTCGCAAGGTTTTCAAGCTCCGCGCCGGTGAAGCCTGCGGTGGATTTTGCAATAACGCCGAGGTCAACGTCCGGGCCGAGGGGTTTGTTTTTGGTGTGGATCTTAAGAATGGCTTCGCGGCCTTCAACATCCGGGGCGCCGACAACTATCTGTCTGTCAAAACGGCCGGGGCGAAGAAGCGCCGGGTCAAGGATATCCGCGCGGTTGGTCGCCGCCATAACGATGATTCCGGTATTGTTGCCGAAACCGTCCATTTCAACAAGAAGCTGGTTAAGGGTCTGTTCACGCTCATCGTGCCCGCCGCCGAGTCCTGCGCCTCTGTGGCGGCCCACAGCGTCGATTTCATCTATAAAGATGATCGCGGGTGCATTCTTCTTTGCTTCGCCGAAAAGGTCACGAACACGGCTTGCGCCGACACCGACGAACATTTCAACAAAGTCCGAACCGGAAATGGAGAAGAACGGAACCCCCGCTTCGCCCGCAACCGCTCTTGCAAGAAGGGTTTTACCGGTACCGGGCTGGCCCATAAGAAGAACACCTTTCGGGATCCTTGCGCCGAGGGCGTTGAACTGGTTCGGGTGCTTAAGGAATTCAACGATTTCTTCAAGTTCTTCTTTTTCCTCGGTACAGCCCGCAACATCCGCAAAAGTGGTGGGCTTATTTCCGTTTTTATCCTTATATTTCGCTTTGGCGAAATCCATAACTTTTCCGCCGCCGCCCTGCTGGCGCATCATAAAATACCAGAAAACCGCCATGGCGCCGATGAGAAGAAGGGTCGGGATCATGGAAACCCACCATGGGGTTTCCTGTATGGGAAGATAATCCGGCTGCATTTCCGTTGCGGAATAGCCGTTCTGTTCATTGATTATATCTATGTCGCCAAGGAATACCGAAACATTCGGAACGGTATATTCAATGGTTTCGCCCTTATCCTTGCCCTCTTCGGGGATTTTTACAAGGGTAAGTTCGCCTGTTCCGAGATCGAGGGTATAGCTTTCGACTTCGGCATTTTCAAACATTTCAAGTATTTCGTAATACTTGAGCTTAACAGTTTCTTCCTTGTTCATGGTGAACATAAGAGAAGTCAGAAACAGAAGCAAAAGAATTGCCGCAACGTATGAAATTATGTTTTTAATCTTATTGCTCAAATGATCAACTCCGATTTGGTATTATGCTGATGGCTTCCCCCTTGAGGAGAAGGCAATCATTTAGTGTAAACTTCCGGTTTAAGGATGCCTACATAGGGAAGATTGCGGTATTTCTGGTCATAGTCAAGGCCATAGCCCACAACGAATTCATCCGGAACGGTAAAGCAGCAGTAATCCGGGGTGATATCCGCAATACGGCGTTCGGGTTTATCCAGAAGGGTCGCAATCCTGATGGAAGAAACGTTTCTTTGACGAAGAACGTTCGTAAGATAAGAAAGGGTAAGACCGCTGTCAAGAATATCCTCGACAATGAGAACGTCCTTGCCCGAAAGATCGTGGTCAAGGTCCTTTATGATTTTAACAACGCCGCTTGTTTTTGTGCCGCCGCCATAACTTGAAACGGACATAAAGTCGATGTTGACGGGAATGGTGATGGCTCTCATAAGGTCGGCCATGATCATTACGGAACCTTTGAGCACCGCAACGAGCATAAGGTTTTTATCGGCGTAATCCTTGCTTATAGCCTTGCCCATTTTTTTAACAGCTTTTTTGATGTCCTTTTCAGAGATAAGGATTCTTTCGATGTCGTCTTCCATGTTATACATTTTGCCGCATCCTCCGCATTAAAATTCTTTTATTTCATGGCGGATCTTTATTGCCGCCACTTTTACTGTTTCTTTCGAGGTTCTTGCGCGTTTTGCGCTTCCTAACCCTTCAACCCACAGGACCCCTTCATCATCCGCAATAACCGCAACGGAATTTCGTTTTTCCGCAGGTATTTTTTCTTCAATGAAGAGTTTTTTAAGCGTTTTTGTTCCGCCGTGGATATCGGCTTTGTCGCCTTCCCTTCTGGAACGGATAACGGCTTTGCCCTGTATTTTATCAAAATCAAATGTATCTTTTAATACGTAATTATTAATTTTGTATGAATTTTCAAAAGCTTTGTATGACAAAACTTCGATCTTTGCTGTTTTTTCGGCCGAAAGGCGGGTTTCGCCTTCGCCGAATATTGTTTCTTCGATTTCGGGAAGAGTTTTTTGCTTTTTTTCTTTTAAAACGATTCCGTTTTTCTGAACAAGATATTCGTCTTTTGAAAGTTCCTCTTTGAAATCTTTTCCCCCAAACCTTTCGCCAAGGCGAAGGGTTCTTTCATAATCAAAAGCGAATCCAAAGGATTCGAGGATCATCGCCGCCGCCCGGTTTTTCAAAGCCGGATGAGCCTTTGCTATGATTTCCCCATCAAATCCGGTTTCTGTTTTTGCTTTTTCAAGCAGCTCCGCCGCTTGGGAATCTATAAAATCCCTTGTTTCCGCAAGGTTTTTTGAAAGGCGCAAAAAAGCTTTTTCAAAACCCGGGTTGATATCGCGCATCACGGGGATAACGCCGTGGCGGATTTTGTTGCGGGTGTATTCATCGGTGAGGTTGGTGCTGTCGGTGACGTATTCCACGCCGTGCTCAAATGCGTAACCCTCTATCTGCTCCCTCGAAAATTCGATGAGCGGGCGGATTATTTTCCCCCGCACCGGCGGTATTCCGCAAATCCCGGAAAGGGCCGCGCCCCTTGCGGTATTGAAAATATAAGTTTCGGCGCAATCAGAAAGGCTGTGGGCCGTAGCGATTTTCGCATTTTCGCCGAGCTCCCCGGCGCAGTGCTCAAAAAACTCATAGCGGAGCTTTCTCCCCGCCTCCTCGGTGCTCAAACCGTGCTCGCCGGCGTATTCCGCAACGTTCGCGCTCAAAGCCCGGATTTCAATGCCGTATTTTTTGCAGAGAGCGCGCACAAAAGCTTCGTCCCTGTCGCTTTCCTCGCCGCGCAGATTGTGATTAATATGCGCGCAGAGGATTTTAAGATCCATTTCCGTGCTCAGGCGCCAAAGAATATGCAAAAGAACCGATGAATCGCATCCGCCCGAAACGGCGGCAACGACCCCATCCCCGTTTTTCAGCATTGAATGGCGTTTGATGACCTCTTTCACTTCTTCAAGTTCAAGCGGTTCGGTGCTCATCGGTCTTCCTCCAAAGTGGTGAACTTGGTGAACTGGCCGTCCCAGCAAAGGGTGGCCGTTCCGGTTTCGCCGTGGCGGTTTTTCGCAACGATAACTTCAACCGTATCCGCTTCCGGGGTGGCAACACCCTCCTGCTGCTGATAATAGGATTCACGGTAAAGGAACATTACGATATCCGCATCCTGCTCGATGGAACCGGATTCACGAAGGTCGGAAAGCATGGGCTTATGGCCCTGTCTGCTTTCGGTACCACGGGAAAGCTGTGAAAGCACGATTACCGGAACGTTCAGTTCCTTTGCCATAAGCTTGAGGTTCCTCGTCATTTCAGAAACCTCCTGAACACGGTTGTCGCTTCTTTTGCCCGAGGACATAAGCTGAAGATAGTCTATTATTACAAGGTCAAGATTTTTGACCCTGCGGAGCTTCGCCTTCATTTCCGAAACGGTGATACCGGCGGTATCGTCGATAAGAATATTCGCCTTGTTGAGCATCTGGGCCGCTTCCGCAAGTCTGGTCCAGTCCGAAGCTTCGAGAGAGCCTATGCGCAGCTTCCAGCTTTCGACCATGGCTTCGCAGGAAAGCATACGGGAAGTTATCTGTTCACTGCTCATTTCGAGCGAAAAGATGGCAACGTTCTTTTTTGATTTCATTGCAACCTTGCCCGCAATGTTAAGGGCAAAGCTGGTTTTGCCGAGACCCGGACGGGCGGCTATAATAACAAGGTCGGATTTGTTAAGACCGCCGAGCTTTGCGTCAACAGCGGAATATCCTGTTTTAAGGCCAAGATATTCTTCCCTGTCCTCGCCCGAAAGCTTGTTGATGCGGTCGTATGCTTCGATAAGGGTATCGCTTATGGGAACAAGCCCTCTTGCGTCCCTTCCCTGGCGGATATCATAAATTTTCTGTTCCGCGGAATCAAGAAGGAGCTTGCCCTCCGCGCCGCTTTCCCGCGCCTCGTTAAGAATTCTGCCGGAAATTTCGATAAGATTTCTTGTAAGCTGTTTATCAAGGATTATTTCAACGTATGCGCCGAGGTTGCGCACCGACGGAACTATCTCCATAAGGTGAGAAAGATATATTTTCGCTTCCTGTTCGGTCTGGAAAATCTCTTCTTCCTTCGCCGCTTCAAGAAGGGTTATAAAGTCAACAGGCTCACCGGCGGTGAACATGCGGACCATTTCGCTGAAAAGTGCTTTGTGCTGGGGGCGATAGAAACTATCGGGGCGAAGCCTTTCAACAAGTTCGGAAAGGCACCCCGGTTCCACAAGAACCGCGCCCAGAACGCTCTGTTCCGCCTCTAAACTATAAGGCAGCTCCATTCCGAGCAAAAGCGGATTATCATTTTCCAAAATATTTCACCTCTTTTTGTAGGCCCCCTTGCCTAAAGGGGGCTGTCAGCGAAGCTGACTGGGGGATACTTTTATAAAATCATCAATGTACCTGCAAATTCCTTCAAAATTACCGTTTATTTCGCTGTTGGGAATCCGCATAACCGTTAAATCACGTTTTTCTATTCTTTCCGTTCGGATTTTGTCTTTCAAAAGCCCTTCGCCGCTGTAATGCTGGCTTCCGTCAAGCTCAATTATCAATCTTGCGGAATGACAATAAAAATCCGCGATATAATCATCAATAACTTTCTGCCGCAAAAAACGCAAAGGATAATTTTTCAGAAAATCATACCAAAGATGCTTTTCTTCTTTTGTCATATTTCTTCGCAGTTCCTTTGCATTTTCCGTAAGCAAAGAATTATGCTTTCTTTCCATTGTATCCCTCCGTCTTCGCCGCAAAACGGCGAAGACACCTCCCTTTAGGCAAGGGAGGCTTTAAATTTATTCGGAAACAAGTACGTAAATCTTTGCGGAAACGCCGTGGCCGAATTTGACCTCTGCGTTGAAAGTGCCGAAGGATTTGATATCGCTTTCAAGGGATACTTTTTTCTTGTCAACTTCGACGCCATACTGTTTTTTGATTTCCGCTGCAACGTCAGCGGCGGTGATGGAACCGAAAAGCTTGCCGTTGGAACCTGCGGCGCCGGTCATTTTAACGGTTTTTTCTTTGATAACCGCGGCGGAATCCATCGCGGCCTGTTTTTCAAGGGCAAGCTTGCGTTCTTTCGCCGCTTCTTTCTGTTTAAGTTCGTTAAGAGCCTGGGAAGTTGCTTCCATAGCAAGTTTTTTGGGAAGAAGATAGTTTCTTGCATAACCGTCGGAAGCATTGATAAGCTCGCCTTTTTTACCGGAACCTTTTACGTCTTCAAGAAGAATAACTTTCATATTTCAAAACTCCTTTGGAATTGCCTTCCTTGTCAAAGGGCGGGGAACCGCTGGGGTACGCACGGCGGATGGATTGCTTTTTACGAATCCCATCGCCGCCGCTTACGCGATGCGGCCCTCTCCCCTCTGACGAGGGGCGCAAATTTATTGATCCGCGTGACCTGCGGCTTTTTCGTAATAATCGTCAATGGCGGCAAAAAGTCTTTCTTTTGCCTCCTGGGCGGTTATATCCGGAATCTGGGCGCCGGCCATGGTCTGGTGTCCGCCGCCGCCAAGGGCTTCCATAATAACCTGAACGTTCATTCCGCCAAGGCTTCTTGCGGAAAACGAAACGCCAACCGGCGTTTTATACATTACAACGGAAGAAGCAACGCCCCTTATGGACAAAAGCTCATCCGCCGCCTGGGGCGCAACAAGCCCGATATCGTCATAGGATTTCGCGAACGAAATCGCGCACCCGCGGTAAATTTCGGCTGTGGAAACGATTTTTGAACGGTGCTGATAGCTCTGAAGGCTTCCGCTGAAAAGTTCTTTCACCTTAACGGTATCGGCGCCCATCTTTTTAAGATATGCCGCGGCTTCAAAAGTTCGAACACCCGCCCGCATTGAAAAGCTCTTTGTATCGAGCATAATTCCCGAAAGAAGGGCTTCGGCTTCGGCTTTTGAAACCTTGCATCTGCTGTCGAAATACTGCAAAAGCTCGGTAACCATCTCCGAAGCGGAGGAAGCATAGGGTTCGTGATAGAAAATAACCGCGTTATCAATGCTTCCAATCATGCGGCGGTGGTGGTCTATAACGACCACATTGCGGCATTTCGCATAAATATCCTGCGATTCAAGAAGGCTTCTTAAATGGGTATCCACAACGATAAGAAGAGTATCTTCGTTCACAAGCTCTTTTGCTTCATCGGGTGAAATGAAAAGTTCGAGGTTGCCCGCCTTTTCGGTTTTGTCGATAAGGGGCTTCGCAAGACAGGTTTCGCGGTTCACAACGATATGCGAACTTTTTTCCATATCGCGGACCGCTTCCGCCATGCCCACCGCGGCGCCGATGCAGTCGAGGTCGCCGAAGCGGTGGCCCATAACGAGCACGTTGGAACAGGATTCGATAAGGTCGCAAAGAGCCGCCGCGATAACGCGGGTTTTGACCTTTGTGCGCTTTTCAACGCCTTTTGCATAGCCGCCGTAAAATTCAAAGCCGTTTATGCTTTTTACCGCCGCCTGGTCGCCGCCGCGGCCGAGGGCCATTTCGAGCGCCTGCAAAGAAATTTCGTTCAGCTTATCAAGGGGATATTCACCCCTTGCAACGCCTATGGAAAGCGTTACCGGAAGTTCGTCGCTGGTGAGTATCTTTCTTGCTCTGTCAAGAATGGAAAAACGTTCCTCTTCCATTTTGCGAAGATATTTTTCCTCAACCACCGCAACGTATTTCGAGCTTGAATTGCGCTTCAAAAACGCGTGGTTTTCTGCCACAAAATCCTCGAAAAGCTTTTCAACCTCGCCTTTTATCCAGCTTTTTTCGCTTTCCTTGCAGTTTGCAAAAAGTTCTTCAAGGTTATCAAGGGCGATGGAAAGAACCGCCGGGCGGCTTTCGTCATAAAGCTTTTCAACATATCTTTCATTGGTTCTGTCGATAAAATAAAGAGCAAAAAGCTTTTCGCCCATATCTTCCGAAACGGTCGCGCAGACGGAATGGCTTCCGCCATGGCATTTTACCTCGCATCCGCCCGGGGCAAAAACCTTTTCAAAATCGTAATTTTCGAGCACTTCGTCAACCTTTTTTCCAAAAGCCTCTTCGCCCTTCATTACGTTTTCGTGAAAAAGGCCGTTGCTCCAGATGATTTCGCCGTCCTCGTTGGTAACGGCAACGGGCATCGGGAATTTTATCAGCGCATCGCTTTTAACCGCGCCGAGCATTCCGCCTATATATTCGAGAAAATTCCTGGAATCGCGCCTTGCCGCAAGAAGTCTCCATATCCCGAAGGTAAGAACTCCGGCGGTTATGACAAGCTGGATAAGAAAAATCCTTTGGTCATAACCCGCCGCCATTGCGGTAAAGATAACCGTTACCGCCATAAAGGCGATAAGCGCTATTTCAAGAAGGTCAATTTTCTTTTTCAACAAAAATGCCTCCCTCCGTCTGAAACGGACATACTTTTTGAGTATAAATACATAGTTATTATAGCAAAATGCAATTTAAGTTGCAATATATATTATAAAATTATAATTATAAAGACGGGCGGATAATATCCGCCCGCCCCGGTGAACTGCGAACAGGCACTTCTTCGCCGGGATAACATATAAAAAAGGAGTACTTCTTCACGAGGTACTCCTCAAACGGCGTTTTATTTGAATTTATGCCATTCCGCAACTGCCATTGCGTCACAGCGTTCATTTTCCGGGTGGCCGGCATGGCCTTTTATCCACTGAAATTTCACTTCATGGGTTTTAAGAAGTTCGAGAAGGCGTTCCCAAAGATCCGGATTAAGCGCCGGGGCGCCTCCGCTTCTCTTCCAGCCTTTTCTGCGCCAGCCTTCGGCCCAGCCGAGGGTCACCGCATCCGAAACGTATTTTGAATCCGTAACAACGGTTACTTTGCAGGGTTCTTTAAGGGCTTCAAGGCCGCTTATAACCGCCATAAGCTCCATACGGTTGTTGGTGGTTTCGGCCTCGCCGCCCGAAAGCTCTTTTTCGTGTTCGCCGAAGCGAAGGATCGTTCCCCAGCCGCCCGGGCCCGGATTTCCGGAGCAGGCGCAGTCGGTAAAAATCATGACCTCTTTCATAGGGGCCACCTCTCTTTCATGTTCTGAAAAATATCATAGCGGCATATTAAGAAAAAAGCAAGTTTTTTAAAAATATTTTTGCCTTATTGAATTTTTATTGACATTTGCATTCAAAATAATTACAATAATATCAACGAATGTGTCCGGAATAATTGAATATTTTTTATTTTTCCAAGCCGAAAATGTCGGTTTGGAGTTTTTCTGTTTGCATTTTATTGCGAAAAACGCGAAAAAGCGGAATTTTTGCACGTTTTTATAATATTATTGCCAAACCTAAAAACGTAATAGTCAGCTAAAGCATATCTTCCACCGGCCGAATCAAAGATTTGGGGTGACAAATAAATGCCGCTCCCTACGGTGAGTTGGCGATCTGGCACAGCCGTGCCGCCACGGTAAAAACCTCCTCGGAGGAGGAGGGGGACCGTCGAAGACGGTGGAGGAGGGATTTTGCACAGGCAAAGAAATTGGGTAAGTATTAGATGAATCTCCTCTCCACTACGTGGCCCTCTCCCCTTTAACAAGGAGTGCTTGCGCTCCGCGTTCCTGGGTTACGGGCGAACACACAGGTTCGCCCCTACTACGTTTCAGCTAACAATGTCGGTAGTTTATACTACCCTTATCCGTCTTTCGCCTTCGGCGAAAGCCACCTTCCCCCAGGGGAAGGCTTTAAATTGAATTTAATTCAGAAATTACATAAACCATTCCAAAATCAAAAAGGAGGACGAATTTTGAATCATACCCAAAGAACAAAACAGCAAAAATCCAATTTAGATAAACTCGATAAAATACTCGCGAGCCTTCCCGAGGCGCAGTATGACCACAGTGCAGAAGAAGCGCCCGCAAAAAAACGCGGCCGCCCGAAGAAAAATGCTTCCGAACCCACTAAAAAACAGCCTGTTCAGAACAAAAAACAGCCCGCAAAAAAAGAAGCCCCCAAAAAACAATCCGCTGAACAAAAGGGCTGGAGCTGGAACAAGAAAAAACGCGGCCGCCCCAGTGCCGCTTCAAAAAACCCGCCGCTTAAAATAATTCCTCTCGGCGGGCTCGGCGAAATCGGCAAAAATATGACCGTCTATGAATACGAAAACGAGCTCATCATCGTTGACTGCGGCATGGCTTTCCCCGATGAAGAAATGCTCGGTATCGACCTTGTAATTCCGGATTTCACCTATCTTGAAGAAAACAAAGAAAGAATAAAGGGCCTTTTCATCACCCACGGTCACGAAGACCACATCGGCGCAGTGCCCTATCTTCTTCAGAAACTCAATATTCCCGTTTTCGCCACCCGCTTCACCATGGCGCTTATTGAAAACAAGCTTGCGGAAAAGAACCTTCTTTCTTCCGCAAAACTCAATGTTGTCAAACCCGGCGATATCGTTGCCGCAGGTATTATGAGCGTTGAATTTATCTATGTCAACCACTCTATTCCGGATTCCTGCGCCCTTGCAATTCATACCCCCGCAGGTGTTGTTATCCAGACCGGCGACTATAAAATCGATTACACCCCCACCCGCGGCGGAATAATCGACCTTGCCCGCTTCGGCGAACTCGGCAGCAAGGGCGTTCTCGCTCTGCTTTCCGATTCCACCAATGCCGAGCGCCCCGGAAGCACCCCCAGCGAAAGAACAGTCGGCGAAAGCTTTGACGTTCTTTTCAAAAACGGCGCGGATAAACGCATTATTGTTGCGACCTTCTCTTCAAACGTTCACCGCGTTCAGATGGTAATTGATTCCGCAATCAAATTCGGCAGAAAGGTTGCCGTTTCCGGCAGAAGCATGGAACAGGTTGTGGCAAAAGCCCTCGAACTGGGCTATCTTGAAGCCCCCGAAGGCACCGTTGTATCCCTTGACGCGATCAACCGCCTTCCCGAAAGTGAAGCCTGTATCGTCACTACCGGAAGCCAGGGCGAACCGCTTTCCGCACTTACAAGAATGTCCACCGGCGACCATAAGAAAATCAATCTTACCTGCCGCGATCTCGTCATCATTTCCGCATATCCCATTCCGGGCAACGAAAAGGACGTTGACAAAGTCGTCAACGAGCTTATGAAAATCGGCTGTGAAGTCGTTTACGAACGTTACAGCCAGATCCACGTTTCGGGCCATGCCTGTCAGGATGAACAGAAACTTATGCTCGCCCTTACCAAACCCCAGTATTTTATTCCTGTTCACGGTGAATACAAACACCTTAAAAAGCACTGCAACCTTGCAACCCAGATGGGCATGAGCGAGGAAAACGTAATGATCCCCGAACTCGGCAGGGTCATCGAACTTTCGGTAAACGGAATTTCCGCCGAATCCACCGTCACCGCCGGTGCCGTTCTTGTCGATGGGCTCGGCGTCGGCGACGTCGGCAACGTTGTTCTCCGTGACAGAAAACACCTTGGCGAGGACGGCATTATGGTCGTTTCCGTGACCCTCAGTGATAAAGGCAAGATCCTTGCGGGGCCGGATATCCTTTCCCGCGGATTCGTTTACGTCAAGGATTCCGAAGCGCTTATCGAAAACACCAAATCCGTTGTTGAAAAAGCCGTGCTTTCGGGCATTGCCGAAAACAAGCGCGATTGGCAGAACCTCAAAACAAAAATCCGCGATGCCGCCGGCAGCTATCTTTATACGGCAACCCAGCGCTCGCCAATGATCCTCCCCATCATCAATGAAATCAAAGAAAAGGATTTCAACGCCGGGGAAAATATTTAAATAAAATTACGGCAGGTATAAAAACTGAAGTGCTAAAATGATGGTAGACACGAAAAGTGTCTGCCATCATTTTTTATGTTAAGATAGATGA
>JAFUJP010000171.1 GCA_017473745.1 Oscillospiraceae bacterium | reverse complement strand
TCATCGCGAAGCGATGACACCTTCCCCTCAAGGGGAAGGCTTTAAAACATCCCCACGACTAATGGCGAGCCGCCACAGCCGAGCCGTCGCGGTATATTGAAAACCGTTGCCGGCCCCGAACGGCGACGGTACGAACCTCCTCGGAGGAGGGGGATCATTGCGAAAGCAATGGTGGAGGAGGGATTATGCACGGGCGAAGAAACGGGGTAAGTATCAGATGAATCCCTCCACCATCGCCGTTGGCGATGGTCCCCCTCCCTTTAACAAGGGAGGTAAACGCTCTGAGAAACGGAACGGTCAGCTAAAGCATATCTTCCACCAGCCAAATCAAAGATTTGGGGTGTCAGATAAATACCGTTCCCTACATTTGATTAAACGATAACAGCAAACTGAACAGGGTTTACCCTCATCCGTCACGCTTACGGCGTGCCACCTTCCCCCAAGGGAAGGCTTTAAATGCATAAACAACAATTTATTCCCAAATCGCACAAAACAAAGTGTTAAATATTTGTATTTTTATATATTGAATATTTGCTTTTTTTTGATATAATTAAGATGTTAGAATATGCGCAATATTAAAGTGCACCAAAAAAGGAGGCCCGGCTGTTAACAGAACGCTTGTCTTTTTTTAAGGTGCGCTTTTTTCTTGCTGAAAGGGGATTTTTTAATTGGTCTATGACGTTGCTGTGATCGGCGCAGGCATCATCGGCTGCGGAGTTGCGAGGGAACTTTCCCGCTATAACTGCAAAGCTGTGCTGATCGAAAAGGAAAACGATGTCGCAATGGGAACAACCCGTGCGAACAGCGCAATCATCCATGCGGGTTACGACCCGAAACCCGGCACTCTTATGGCAAAATACAACGTTCCCGGAAATAAGATGGCCGGTGATATCTGTGAGGAACTTGATGTTCCCTTCAAACGCTGCGGTTCTTTTGTTCTCGCCTTCAGCGAAGAGGAAATGGAAACCGTAAAAGAACTTTATGACAGAGGCGTTGCAAACGGCGTTCCGAATCAGCAGATCCTTTCCGGCGACGAAGTCCGCAAAATGGAACCCAACGTCAGCGAAACCTGCGTCGGTGCTCTCTATGCTCCTTCCGCTGGCATAGTCAACCCGTGGGAAATGGCTCTTGCCATGGGCGAACAGGCTGTTGAAAACGGCGTTGAGCTTAAACTTTGCTGGGAAGCTGCTTCCATCAGAAAAGAAAATGAAAACTTCATCATCACCGGCAAAAACGGCGAAGAGATCGAAGCAAAATTTGTTGTAAACGCCGCCGGCGTTTACAGCGACACCGTCGCAAACATGATCGGCGACGAAAGCTTTACCATTGATTCTTCCCGCGGCCAGTATTATCTTCTTGATAAATCCCAGGGCGAGCTTTTCGGCCATGTAATGTTCCAGTGCCCGGGCCCCCTTGGCAAAGGCGTTCTTGTTGCACCCACCGTTCACGGCAACCTTATCGTCGGCCCCGATGCGAACCCCGGCTGTGAAAAGGACGACGTTTCCACCGACAGAAACGGCCTTGCAAATGTTGCCGCAACAAGCAAAAAGACAACGACCGCCGTCAACTTCCGTGAATGCATCCGCAACTTTGCCGGACTTCGCAGCGAACCTTCCACCCATGACTTCATCGTCGGTTTTTCCGATGCTGACGACCACTTCATGAACATCGCCGGAATCAAATCCCCCGGTCTTTCCGCTGCTCCCGCAATCGCTGTTGACGCTGTAAGAATGCTTCTTGAAGCAGGCGTTCCCTCCGAAAAGAAAGAAAACTTCATCGGCGGACACAAACACCTCCGCTTCAAAGAACTTTCCGACGAAGAAAAAGCAGCCGCCATCGCAAAGAACCCTGCATACGGCCGAGTAATCTGCCGCTGCGAAACCATCACCGAAGGCGAAATCATCGACGCTCTTCACGGCGTCATCGTTCCGAGAACTCTTGACGGCATCAAACGCCGCTGCAACGCAGGTATGGGCAGATGCCAGAGCGGATTCTGCGGACCGAAGGTTCTCGAGATCATCGCAAGAGAACTTGATATGGATCCCGTTGACGTTCTTCTCGATAAAGAAGGTTCCTACATACTCACCGGAAAAACCACGAAGGGAGGATGCCGTTAATGTATTATGATTTAGTCGTCGTCGGCGGAGGCCCTGCGGGTCTTGCCGCCGCAGAAGAAGCAAAGAAAAACGGAGCGGGCTCCGTTCTTATCATCGAGCGTGACAAAGAACTCGGCGGTATTCTTAACCAGTGCATCCATTCCGGTTTCGGTCTTCACGTTTTCAAGGAACAGCTTTCCGGCCCGGAATACGCCCAGCGTTTTATCGACCGTCTTGAAGGCACCGGCATCGAAGTAAAAACCGATACCATGGTCCTCGGGATCACCCCCGATAAATCCGTTTACGCAATCAGCTCCGCAGAGGGCTATATGAAAATAGACGCCGGCGCCATCGTTCTTGCAATGGGCTGCCGCGAAAGAACCCGCGGCGCCATCGCCATCCCCGGCGAAAGACCTTCCGGTATTTTCACCGCCGGCGCCGCACAGAAATACATCAACATGGACGGCTATATGGTCGGCAAGAAAGTTCTTATCCTCGGTTCCGGCGATATCGGCCTTATCATGGCAAGAAGAATGACCCTCGAAGGTGCGGAAGTCAAAGCTGTTGTGGAGCTTATGCCCTATTCCAACGGTCTTAAACGTAACATCGCCCAGTGCCTTGATGACTACGGCATTCCGCTCTATCTCAGCCATACCGTAACCGATATCAAAGGTGAAAACGGCCGTCTTTCCAAAGTTATCGTCAGCAAGGTAAACGGCTATGACCCCATTCCCGGAACCGAAATCGAATTTGACGTTGATACCCTTCTTCTTTCCGTCGGCCTTGTTCCTGAAAACGAACTTTCCCGTTCCGCGGGCGTTGTTCTCGATAAACGCACTAACGGCGCCATCGTTGATGAAACCATGATGACTTCCATTCCCGGAATTTTTGCTTGCGGCAACGTGCTCCACGTTCACGACCTTGTTGACTTCGTAACCCACGAATCCGAGCGAGCAGGCAAAGCCGCCGCGGAATACCTTAAAGCCCGGCGAGAGGGCAAAGCCGCAGAAGAAACCGAAGCACCCATCGAGCTTCACAACGGCGAATTCATCGGCTACACCGTGCCCCAGAAGGTCACCGTTTCCAAAGTCGATAAATTCATCGAAGTTCTTTTCCGTGTTCGTGCGGTGCTCAACAACGCAACCGTTGTTGTGAAAGCCGGCGACACCGTGCTCATGAGCAAAAAGCATGAGCAGATGCTTCCCGCAGAAATGGAAAAACTTATTATCCCCAAGAAAATGCTTGAAATGGCCAACGGCCGTGATATCGAAATCTGCGTTGTAAAGGAGGGCGAATGATATGCTTAAGACCATAACCTGTATCTGCTGCCCCAAAGGCTGCCTTGTAACCCTCGATACCGAGAATCCGGAAGAAACCATAAAAGGTTTCGGCTGCCCCCAGGGCAGGGAATATGCCATCGGCGAGCTTACCCACCCGATGCGCACCATCTCCTCCACAGTTGAGATCAAGGGCGGGCTTCACCCGAGAATCCCCGTAAAAACCAACGGCAATATTCCCAAAGAGAAAATCTTTGAGGTAATGGAAGAGATAAACAAAATTTCGGTTGAAAGCCCCGTTAAATGCGGCGACATTCTTCTCGAAAACGTTCTCGACACCGGCGTAAACATCGTTGCCTGCAGAGATATGTGATATCGTGCTCAAAACAAAAATCCCGTGCTCAAATGAGCATGGGATTTTTTTCTGATTTACTGTAGGGAACGGTCTTGACCGTTCCGTAAACAAAGATTACGGCGGGAGCGGGGGCCCTGAGCACGAAGTGCGAAGTAATCCCTTCAGGGACTCCCGCCCTACACTAAATTGACAAATCTTGCACGCCCGTTGCGTTATTAAAAACGTCGTAGGGGCGAACCTGTGTGTTCGCCCGTAACCCAAGAACGCGGAGCGCAAACGCCCCTTGTTAAAGGGGAGAGGGCCACGCAGTGGCGAGGGGATTCTTTTTAATACTTACCCCATTTCTTTGCTCGTGCAAAGAAACGCGGTAAGACCGCAAAGAAACACGTTTCTATCCCCCATTTTTGCTCCCGCAAAAATCCCCCTTATCAAAGGGGGTAAAGCGCCCCACCGAACGAATGGAGATTTCTAATCTCCACCGTCGCCGTTCGGAGCCGGCAACGGTTTTCAATATATCGCGACGGCTCGGCTATATTGGTTCGCCGTTTCATTGTAGGGAACGGTCTTGACCGTTCCGTAAACAAAGATTACGGCGGGAGCGAGCTCCCGCCCTACTGTAAATCAAATGGGCGGAACATTTTAAAGCCTTCTCCTGGTGGGAAGGTGGCATCGCGAAGTGATGACGGAAGAAGGATAATCAAAGACCCCGCAGCGCTTCTTCCAAAGCCGAATAGAAGTGCTCTTTGCTTTCAAGGGGATGATAGGAATAATCCTCTGGCTCGTCAAGGTCACAGCCTATTCCGAATTCTTCGGGTTCAATCTGCGATTCAACGTAATATTTATTGAATCTTCCATAAATAACAATTTCACTTTCGCTGATGTCATCATGCCAGTCTATAGATAGATCAATTTTTTTGATTCCAATACTTTCAAGCCGTTCTTTCATACGTCCGCTGATGTAATCCTCAAGAAGCTCATCGAAAGGCGAAAAATCTCCGTCTTTCCCTTTAAGATAAAGCATTATTTTCTTTTTCTTGGTTTTGAACATGAATAAAAGCCCTCTTTCGAAAACGGAATAGCAAAACAGGCGCACGAAAGTGCGCCTGCTCTTTTTTTATCAAACAATAAGTTCGTATTCGCCGGTGCCGTCGTCGCCGTCGTAATAGTCCCAGAGTTTGTCGCCGTCATAGATGCCTTTGTCGGTGACGAATCCGGTTACGAGTTCCGGCGGGGTTTTGTCGAATGCGGGGTAGAAACCGCTTACGCCCTCAACGGCGGTGCGGGTTCCGAGTGCTTCAAGAACGAGGTTCGGGTCGCGCTCTTCGATTTTGACGTCTTTTGCGAAGGGGTGGCATTTATCGGGAGTGCCGGTTACATAGAAAGGAATTCCCCAGTATTTTGCCGCAAGAGCGATCTGGAAAGTACCGACCTTGTTGATAACAACGCCGTCCATGGTGATTGCGTCCGCTGCGCAGGTGAAAACGTCAACTTTTTTCTCGTGCATGGTCCAGCCGGGCATATTGTCGGTGATGACGGTTACGTCAAAGCCCATGTCGTGAAGAACGGAAGCGGTAAGTCTTGCGCCCTGGAAGTAAGGTCTGGTTTCGGGGCAAACGAATTTGATTTTCTTGCCTTGTGCCTTGATTTCCTTGCACATGAAACCGAGAATGGTTTCTGCATAGCACTGGGTCATAACGGTGCCCTCATCCGGGAATTTGGAAACAAGGTGTTTTGCAACCTCGCCGATTTTGTTATAGCGGTTGTCGGTAAGGGCGATGATGCGGTCAAAAGTTGCCTGAATGGCATCTTTTTCGCCGGCGGCAAAGGCTTCTTCGGCGGCGGCAACGCAGGAATCGGTGATGATTTTGATGCGTTTTGCGGTGGTGGGTCTTGCGTTTACGATAAGATCCTGTGCATGGCGGATATGTGCCATTGCTTTGTCATAGGGCAGATCTTTTGCTTCATAAGCAGCAAGAACAATGCCCATTCCGCATGCGAGATAAGGGCCGGCGCTCTGGACGATCATATCTCTCATTGCGTTTGCAACTTCCTCGGAAGTATTGCAGGTGACAAATTTAATAGGGTGCGGATAGCAGCGGCGGTCAAGAATTCTGACCTTTCCGTCCTCATACCACGCTACGTTTTCATAACGGAGAAGGAAAGCAAGTCCTTCATCGGCTCTCGCCATAATAACAAACCCCTTTCGGTTTTATTTTCTGCTTTAATTATACTATCTTTCGCCGGAAGTTACAAGATGAAAAAGAAAATTGTTGTTTATATGCCTTTAAAGCCTTCCCCTTGAGGGGAAGGTGGCATCGCGGAGCGATGACGGATGAGGTGTTCTTCCAACAGCCGTCGTTCTATATAACAAACGGCGGGAGCAGGTGCCCTGAGCACGAAGTGCGAGGTAATCCCTTCAGGGACCCCCGCCCTACACTAAATTGACAAATCTTGCGCGTTCGTTGCGTTATTGAAAACGTCGCAGGTGCGGACCTGTGTGTCCGCCCCTACACCCACATTCCTCACCTCGGTGCTGTAAACAACAATTTATCTTCCTTGCGGAATTGAAAAATCCCGCTTCTTATGATATTATAATTTCAGTTATTATCAAAAGGGAGGATTTTTATGAAAAGACCCGAACTTCTTGCGCCGGCGGGGGATATGGAATGTCTTGAAACCGCGGTGCATTTCGGCGCGGACGCCGTTTATATCGGCGGGCCGCTGCTCCAGCTTCGCGCCGACAACGTGGGCTTTGACAGGGAAGGCATTGTCGAAGCGGTTCAATATGCCCATGCTCACGGCGTAAAACTTTACGTCACCGTAAACTGTTTTGCAAAAAACGAGGAGATAGACGCCGCAGGCGATTATGCGAAATTCCTTTATGAAACCGGCGTTGACGCCGTTATCGTTTCGGATATCGGTCTTATTGCCGCAATCCACGAAGCGGAGCCGCGGCTTGAGATACACGTCAGCACCCAGGCAAACTGCCAGAACTTTAATTCCGCAAAGGTTTATTGGAATATGGGCGCAAAGCGCGTCGTTCTCGGCCGCGAAATGACCCTTGATGAAATTATCGAATTCCGCAAACGCATTCCGGAGGAAATGGAGATAGAGGCCTTTGTTCATGGTGCCATGTGTATGGCATATTCCGGGCGCTGCATAATATCTTCCTATCTCGTCAACAGAAGCGGAAACCGCGGCGGCTGTGCCCAGCCATGCCGCTGGAACTATCATCTTGTGGAAATGAAGCGCCCCAACGAATTTTTCCAGGTGGTGGAGGACGAAAAAGGCACAGCAATTCTCAGCTCTCACGATATGTGCGCGGTGAATTTTCTTGATAAGCTTGAAGCCGCGGGAATTTGCTCCTATAAAATCGAAGGCCGCATGAAAACGCCTTTTTACGTTGCAACGGCGGTGAATGCCTACCGCCACGCCATTGACGGCGACGTGCCTATGGAAGTTATCGAGCGCGAGCTTGACAGCATCAGCCACCGCCCCTATTCCAGCGCATTTTATTTTGGCGAGATGAAAAACAGCCACGGAAATTCCGGCGCATATATTCAGAAATGCCTTTTTGCGGGCAAGGTGCTTGATTATGCCGACGGATTTGTGACCATTGAACAGCGCAACAACTTCAAACCCGGCGACGAGCTTGAAATCATTGCCCCCAACAGCACCGGTGAAAAATTCACCGTCACCGAAATTTATGATATGGAGGGAAATCAGCGAGAGGACGCAAGGCTCATCAAGCAGATCCTTCGTCTGCCCTGCCCCATAAAACTTCAAAAGGGCGACCTTTTGAGAAAAAGAATTGAAGAATAAAAACCAAAAACGCCGCAGGTTTTGCGGCGTTTTTTACTTTCTCGACAGAGCGGAAAATTATCCCCGTCTCGCGAAGCGTTTAGCACCCCGTATTAAAAGGGGCCGGCATTTGCG
>JAFUJP010000170.1 GCA_017473745.1 Oscillospiraceae bacterium | reverse complement strand
TTACATTTGCCGATATTCACAGATTTAACAGGGTTTCCACCCTTCCGTCACCTGTGGTGACACCTCCCCTAATAGGGGAGGCAAGCGCTCCGCGAATCGGAACGGTCAGCTAAAGCATATCTTCCACCAGCCAAATCAAAGATTTGGGGTGTCAGATAAATACCGTTCCCTACATTAGATTAGATGATGACAGCAGACGGAACCGGATTTTCCCCCATCCGTCACGGCTGCGGCGTGCCACCTGTACTCTTGGCATTAGCGCCCGTCTGCGGCGGCATACGCCTTGCATACGGTCGATGCCTGCGCCAAATCCGGCTCGCTGTATCGCCCACCGGGCGCGCTTCGCCGTCTTTGCCCGAAGGGAAGGCAAGAAAGAAATCCCGTGCTCAAATTTGAGCACGGGATTTCTTTTGAGCACAGAGGACTTTGGGATACGTTGTAGGGGCGCACCGATGTGTGCGCCCGTTTTTTGTATCGTTACAATCCCTCCTCCACCGTCTTTGATGGCGCCCCTCCTCCGAGGAGGTTTGTACCAAAAGGGGCCTTTAAAAGACGAAGTTGCCGTTTTCGAAAATGGTGACTTCTTCGCCTTTGCGGGTTTTGCCGGTGATGGAAAGATCGGCGGTTCCGACCATGAAGTCAACGTGAACTCCGGCGGTGGCGTTGATTCCGCCGGTGATAAGTTCTTCCTCGGTCATATCATCGCCGCCTTTAAGGCTTGCGGGATATGCTTCGCCGAAAGCGAAATGGCAGGATGCGTTTTCATCGAAAAGGGTGTTGAAGAAGGTTATTCCGCTGTTGGAAATGGGCGAATCATAGGGAACAAGGGCGATTTCGCCGAGATAACGGCTGTTTTCGTCGGTATCAAGGGCTTTGTTGAGAACGTCCTCGCCTTTTTCGGCTGTGGCCTTGACTATTTTGCCGTTCTCGAACTCAAAGCGCATACCCTCCACAACGTTGCCGTTGAGGGCAAGGGGCTTTGAAGAATAAAGAACGCCGTTGACTCCGTCGCGTTTCGGCGCGGAGAAAACCTCCTCGGTGGGCATATTCGCGACGAATTTGAAGCCCGCTTTGCTGGTATCTCCGCCTGCGAGCCAGCAGTGGTTTTCGGGAAGCTTAACGGTAAGGTCTGTGCCGAGGGAGTTTTTGTAATGCACTTCCTCGAGGTCGAACTCGTTGAGAGTTTTTGCGCGGCGTTCGAGGTTTTCGCAATGTTTGTGCCATTCCTCAACGGCGTCGCCTTCCTCGGTGATATGTACCATTTCAAAAATCGTGTTCCAGAGTTTTTCCATGGCTTCGTCATCGGAAAGACCGGGAAAAACCTTGGTCGCCCAGGCTTTTATCGGAACGGAAACAACGCACCAGGGGAAGCCGTTGCACATTTCAAGGGTATAAAAATCCTTGAGGTCGCGGTTGGAACCGATGCTGTAACGGCGCTGGCGTTCCGGGTCAACGCCTTTAAGGTTTTCCGGATCCGCGGCGGCAATGGCGATATATGCGGCGCCCTCTTTTGCAAGGGTGTTCATTCTTTCCGCATCCCAGCTATATACGCCGTCGAAAAGGCTGTCGTCTGCGCGGAGCCAGTGTTCACGGGTGCAGTAATCGTCGCGCCAGTTTATGATAACGTCCTTTGCGCCCTTATCGTATGCGGCGGTGGTAAGCATTCTTGCAAAATCTGCACGGTCAACGGGGCAGTTTATAACAACGGGCTGGCCTTTCTGAAGGTTTACGCCCACTTCTATAACAAGTCTTGCGTATTGCCAAAGCATTTTCTGATTCATAAAAATTCTCCTTATAAAAGCGGCGGGAGCAAGCTCCCGCCCTACTTTTTCATAAATTATTTTGCAACAAAGTTGACGAGTTTGCCGGGGACGCAGATTTCCTTGAGGATGGTTTTGCCTTCAAGTTCCTTTGCGGCGGCTTCTTTTGCGGCGGCGATGCAGGCATCTTTGTCTGCGTCAGCGGGAACATTCATTCTTGCTTTGATCTTTCCGCAGATCTGAACGACCATTTCGATGGTGGCGTCAACGCATTTTGCTTCATCATAAGCGGGCCAATCCTGTTTGCAGAGAAGCTCGTCGTGGCCGAGCATTTCCCAAAGTTCTTCGGTGATGTGAGGAGCAAAGGGATTGAGAAGAGTGATGAAAAGCTCATACTCATCCTTGGTGATGCTGCCGGTGGAGGTGATATCGTTGATAAGGCTCATCATTGCGGCAATGGCGGTGTTGGCTTTAAGGTTTTCAATATCCTCGCCGACCTTTTTGATGCACTTATGGAAGTTGCTTTCAAGCTCGGGGCGGATTCCCTCGCCGTTCATGATATCCTGAAGCGCCCATACTCTGTCGAGGAAGCGTTTGCAGCCCTTGATGGAGTTGGTGTTCCAGGGTGCGGCTTTTTCAAAGTCGCCGATGAACATTTCATAAAGACGGAGGGTATCTGCACCATAATCACGGATAACGTCATCCGGGTTGACTACGTTGCCGCGGCTCTTGGACATTTTTTCGTTGTTTTCGCCGAGGATCATGCCGTGGCTGGTACGTTTGGAATAGGGTTCCTTGGTGGAAACAGCGCCGATGTCATAGAGGAATTTATGCCAGAAGCGGCTGTAAAGAAGGTGAAGAGTGGTGTGTTCCATACCGCCGTTGTACCAGTCAACGGGCATCCAGTAATCGAGGGCTTCCTTCGAAGCGATACCGGTGTCACAGGTGGGGTCGCAATAGCGGAGGAAATACCAGGAAGAACCTGCCCACTGGGGCATGGTGTCGGTTTCGCGGTGGGCGTGTCCGCCGCAGCAGGGACAGGTGGTTTCGACCCAGTCGGTCATTTTTGAAAGAGGGCTGTCGCCGGTATCGGTGGGTTCATAGGATTCAACTTCCGGAAGGAGAAGCGGGAGCTGATCTTCCGGAACGGGCTGCCAGCCGCATTTTTCGCAGTAGATCATCGGGATGGGTTCACCCCAGTATCTCTGGCGGCTGAAAACCCAGTCGCGGAGCTTATAGTTTACTTTTGCGTGGCCGATGCCCTCTTTTTCGAGGTATTCGATCATGGCTTTCTTTGCTTCTTCAACGGTCATGCCGTCCTCAAAGCCGGAGTTGACCATAATTCCGGTAGCGCAGTCGGTATATGCTTCTTCCTCAACGTTGCCGCCTTTGACAACTTCGATGATGGGAAGACCGAATTTCTTTGCAAATTCCCAGTCGCGGGTGTCGTGTGCCGGAACAGCCATGATGGCGCCGGTACCGTAGGAAGTGAGAACGTAGTCGGAAATGAAAATCGGAATTTCCTTGCCGGTCACGGGGTTGATGCCTTTTACACCTTTGAGTTCAACGCCGGTTTTGTCCTTTGCAAGCTCGGTGCGCTCGAAATCGGATTTCTTTGCGGCTTCTGCCTGATATGCGCGAATCTCTTCGATATTTTCGAGTTTATCGGCCCATTTTTCGATGTATGCGTGTTCGGGGCTCATTACCATATAGGTTGCGCCGAAAAGGGTATCGCAGCGGGTGGTATAAACGGTGAGCTTATCGCCGAGGGTGGTGTTGAAATCTACCTCCGCACCGGTGGAGCGGCCTATCCAGTTTACCTGGCTGGTTTTAACGCGGTCGATATAATCAACTTCGGCAAGGTCGTCGATAAGGCGCTGGGCATATTCGGTGATTTTGAGCATCCACTGGGATTTGACCTTGTGGACTACTTCGCTTCCGCAGCGTTCGCAAACGCCGTTTACAACTTCTTCGTTTGCAAGAACGACTTTGCAGCCGGTGCACCAGTTTACGTTGGCCTCTTTTTTGTATGCAAGACCGCGTTTGTAAAGCTGGAGGAAGATCCACTGGGTCCATTTATAATAGTTGGAATCGGTAGTGTTGATCTCTCTGTCCCAGTCAAAGGAAAGACCGAGGGATTTGAGCTGTGCCTTGAAATGGGCAACGTTGTTTGCGGTTACGATTTCGGGGTGGATGTGGTTTTTGATTGCGAAGTTTTCGGTGGGAAGACCGAAAGCATCCCAACCCATAGGATAGAGGACGTTATAGCCCTGCATTCTCTTTTTTCTCGCAACGATATCAAGTGCGGTATAGGAACGGGGATGTCCTACATGAAGTCCCTGGCCGGAAGGGTAGGGGAATTCAACAAGCGCATAATATTTCGGCTTGGTGTAATCGGTGGTTGCGGCATAGGGTTTCTTTTCGTCCCAGATGTCCTGCCACTTTTTTTCGATGGCGGCAAAATCATAGCCTTTCATTTTTCGGTTCCTCCAGTTTATCTGAAATAATTTTTCGCGGAGCGTTTGCCTTCCCCTTGAGGGGAAGGTGCCGCATGGCCGTATGGCCGCGGCGGATGGGCAAAAACATCGAAGCGCGCCCCGTGGGCGATAAAGCGAGATGTTTTTGGCGCAGGCATCGACCGTATGCAAGGCGCATGCCGCAGCAGACGGGCGCTGATGCCAAGAGGGCATTTTAAAATTTAACGCCGCTGCTGCGCAATGCGGCTACACCTCATCAGTCTTTCGCCTTCGGCGAAATCCAGCTTCTCCTCAAGGAGAAGCCTAATAAAAAAATCCCGTCTTTCGCAAAACGAAAGACGGGATAAAATTACCCGCGGTACCACTTTCATTGGCGCATAAAATGCGCCCGGCTCGGTTCCTTTTAACGGTGGAATGGGCCGTCCGGTTTTACTTCCGCAAAAGCGGTTTCCTCCGGCTGCTCGAAAGTGAGTTCATCTGTTTTTTCAATACCGCATCGCACCGAAACTGCGGCTCTCTTTGAATGGAAAAACAAACTACTTGTTCTTTGTCAAAGCATTTATAATATAAAAACACATTAGATTTATAATAACAATATTAAATAGGATTTGTCAAGGGATTTTTCCGTTTTTGCGGCTAATTTGCAAAAATGAATCCCTCCACCGTGCCATACGGCAACGGTCCCCTCCCTTTAGACAAGGGAGACAAAGTTATTCTTCCTCGAAGTTGATCTCTTCGATCTTTGCGTCGCTCCAAAGGCGTTCGAGGGAATAGAATTCGCGGACTTCCTCGTTGAAAATATGAACGATTACGCTGGCATAGTCCATAAGTATCCAGCTTGCGGAAGCATAGCCTTCAACCCTCTGGGGAGCGATGCCGTCCTCGTGACCGAGAGCGAAGTCAACGTCATCCGAAAGGGACTGGACGTGGCTTTTGTTGTTTGCGGAACATATTACGAAATAATCGCCGATACTGCTGATGTCGCCGATTTTAAGCACGCGAAGTCCGGATGCTTTTTTGCTGTCAAGGATTTTTGCGATTTTAAGTGCAAGTTCTCTGGATTCCATGGATCATTTTTCCTTTCATTCTGTAATAACAACGTTTTTATATTCTTCCAAAAGCGCTTCGGTTCCATTCCCTTTGGGAAGGCCCCGCCTTTCAAGGTCGCCGGCTATCCAGCGAACCCCGTAGGCAATGCCTTCATCAAGGCTTTTATCCGTGAGGCTGCGTGTGTATTCCGCATCCGGATAGTTTCTTTCAGCGCTTGTTAAATCAGCCATATATATGACTTTTTCAAGTATGCTCATGCCGCCCCTTCCGGAGGTATGATAGCGCACCGCGTTGAGCACGTCTTCATCGGTGACCCCAAGCTCGTGCTCAGAGTATATCGCGCCGGCAATGGAATGCCACAAAGCCGGCGAAGCCTTTGTATCACCGTCGAGGGCAATACCCTCGTTTTCAATGATTTTGAGCTGCTCTTCCTGCGGGATTCCTTTGCAGATATCGTGGATAAGACCGGCAAAATAGGCTTTTTCGGGGTCTGCACCGTTTTTTTCTGCAAGGAACACCGCTCTTTTCGCCACGTTGAGGGAATGTTCAAACCGGTGCTCATTCATTCGCGATTTGAGCACGGTCTTTATTTCCTCTTCGGAAAGGCGGCAGAATTTTTTCGTATCCATCATTCCGCCTCTTCCTCGGGCGGATAGGTCGCGATAGCTTCAACGGCGGCAGGAAGATAAAAGCCGCGGCCGCAGTCGATTATTTCAGAAGTTGTTTCTGTCACTCTGAAGGTGATATAGAAGCAATCATCATAGGCGCCGTAGAAGTTGAGGTTAAGAATTCCGTTTTCGCGAAGCATTATGCTGTGGAAGTATCCCGCTTCTTCGGCGATATAATCAAGGGTTTCTTCATCCGCATCCGGATAATACATCTCGAGAAGTTCATCCGTAAGGCCCTGGCTGTAAATGGTGTCGATAACGTCGGAACCTGCCTCGTATTTGCGAAGGTCCGCGCGGCGGAGTGTATCGTCGGCACCGTATTCATAAAATTCACCGTTTTCAAGATAGAACCAATACTGCTTTGTGGAAGGTTCTTCCTGTTTTGCAAGCTCCTCATCCTCGTAATAATCATAGGAAGTGAAATTCGCGGTAAAATCACTTCCGCCGGTATGCTCGAGGTCGGAGAACATTCCCGAAACTGCGGTTTCATAAACCTTGCTGTTTTCGATTCCGAAAACATAGGTAAGGCCGTCATCATAATTTTCCGCAAACATAAAGGTTGTGCCGTCGGCGGTGACCATTTCGGGGTTTATCCACTTTCCGCTCTCTTTAAGCTCTGCGGCATAATTTTCGTTTACAAACCAGATAACGCCTTCAAGATATTCGGCGCCGGCTTTTCCGCAGAACGCAAAGGCTTCAAAAGTTCCGTCGCCGTCGAAATCGTCGAAGTGGAACCATATCGTCTGGCCTTCGCTGTATTCTTCAAGCTTTTCGCGGATAACTTCTTCCATGTTCGTTTCTTCAAGCTGTTCGTTTACGTCAACCTTGCCCACAAGGTCATCAAGAAAGCTTTCGTAGCTTTCTCTCCACCCGCCGGAACAGGCCGAAAGCGCAAAGGCGAGCGCAAGAACCATCGCCAAAGCCAGTATTACCGTTTTTTTAAGCATTTTTTGCCTCCTTGCTGAAAG
Source organism: Oscillospiraceae bacterium (assembly GCA_017473745.1). GTDB lineage: Bacteria > Bacillota > Clostridia > Oscillospirales > Ruminococcaceae > UMGS1668. The sequence continues at coordinate 7,544 of JAFUJP010000170.1, read as the reverse complement.
GGTCAGTTATAGTAAAGATAATGATCCCAGATGTATTCATCAACGCCTTCGGGCACCATGGAAGAAATATCGTCCGCCCTGCGGACGGCTTCTCTTACCGAAGTTGAGGAAATTTCTTTAACGTCGATGGGCACTATTTTGACCTCGGCGCCATAGCTGCGCAAAACGGCGGCTTCCGCTTCGAGCGCGGCGTCGTCTTCCCAGTTTCTTGCGGCCACCGCAAGAACCGCTTCATCGGTTATTTTGTGCCATGCGTACCACTTTTGAAAATAAAGGAGCATATCTCCGCCTATAAGCAGAAAAAGCTCGTCATCGGGATAAATTTCCCGAAGCTGGGCAACGGTATCCGCCATATAACCTTCGTCCCCGCGCTTTATCTCTATATCCGAAACCTCAAATCCCTCGAGCTTTCCGAAGGCGAGGCTGCACATATTCATGCGGTGTTCCGAAGGGGTCATGGCAAGCCCCTTTTTGTGCGGCGGCTGATAAGCCGGGATTATGATTATCTTATCGAGAGAAAGCTCTTCTTTAAATGTCAAAGCGGCGTTGACGTGGCCGTTATGCACCGGGTCGAAGCTTCCCCCATAAATGCCGATTTTCATAGTTCCTCCTTAGGGAAGAATAATTTTGGGTTCTTTAAGATTGCGCTTATAAACAATGAATTTTCTGCCGATAACCTGAACGGCTTCGCAGCCTTTGATGCCGTTCATAACCTCTTCGATCGCCTCTTTGGAAGAAAGGGGCGCGGTTTCGAGAACGGAAACTTTGACGATTTCTCTTGCATCAAGGGCTTCGTCGATGTTTTTGATAAGTGCTTCGGTAACGCCCTCTTTGCCCACCTGAAGAATTGCGGGGATGGAGTTTGCGAGGGAGCGAAGATATGCGCGCTGTTTGGTAGTGATCATCAATATTTCTCCTTATGTTATATCAACTTTTTGTTGGTTTCGTGATTAATCAAAAATTGCTTTTGCAAAAGCATCCGGGTCAAAGGGCTGAAGATCCTCGGCCTTTTCGCCTACTCCGATGAATTTGATCGGTATTTTAAGTTCCTGGCGGATGCCGATAACGACGCCGCCCCTTGCGGTGCCGTCAAGCTTGGTAAGAACGATGCCGGTGATGGGGCAGGCGTTGCCGAATTCCCTTGCCTGATTAAGGGCATTCTGGCCGGTGGTTCCGTCGAGGACGAGAAGAGTTTCGACGGAAGAATCCGGTGCTTCTCTTTCGATGACCCTGCCGATTTTTGCAAGTTCATCCATAAGACCCTTTTTGTTCTGGAGTCTGCCCGCGGTATCGCAGATAATGACGTCCGCTTTTCTTGCCTTGCCTGCGGCGATGGCATCAAAAACGACTGCCGCCGGGTCGGAACCTTCGGAATGTTTTATAAGCTCCGCTCCGCATCGGTCGGTCCATACTTCAAGCTGGTCAATGGCGGCGGCACGGAAGGTATCCGCCGCAGCAACGACGACTTTTTTGCCTTCGTCGATGAAGTTTTTCGCGAGTTTGCCGATGGTGGTGGTTTTGCCCGCGCCGTTTACACCGATCATCATAATGATGGCGGGCTTGTTTTCCATATCGAGTTCCTGGCCGCCGCGAAGCATTTCCGCAACGACTTCATACATCATTTCACGGACTTTTTCCGCTTCGGTGATTCCTTCTTTTTTCACCCGTTTGCGAAGCTCTTCGCAGATTGCGGCGGCAGTGTTTGCGCCGGTATCCGCAAGAACGAGAGCTTCCTCAAGCTCCTCAAAAAGTTCCTCGTCAACGTGACCGCCGGAAAAAACGTCGTCAAAACGGTCTTTAAGGGCATCCCTTGTTTTTTTAAGTCCTTCGCTTATTTTGCTGAAAAATCCCAAAGTGTGTTCCTCCTTGGTAAATATTGGCTCCCCTATTAGGGGAGCTGGCACGGCGAAGCCGTGACTGAAGGGTGGAATTATTTCACCCGTTGTTTAACAATCTTATCAATATAGGTACAAGCATTTTCAAAATTACAATTTATATCTTTGTTCAAAAAGCGGATAACTTATATTCCGCAATTATTAAAATATTCCGTTCTCGTTTTGTCATATTCAGCTGAAGTCGGGATATAATGCTGTGCTCCGTCTATTTCAATTATCAGTTTTGCCTCTCTGCAATAAAAATCGACAATATATTCACCCAATATTTCCTGACGGCGAAATCGAACCGGATATTCGGAAAGGAAATCATACCACAAGTGTTTTTCTTCGGGTGTCATATTTTTCCGAAGATCTTTTGCTTTTTCTTGTAGATTTTCATTTCTTTCTCTTCGCATTTTAATCCACCCTTCCGTCAAAACCTTCGGTTTTGACACCTCCCCTGATAGGGGAGGCTTATTGTCAATCATCGCTTGCGAGCTGTTTTTCAAGCCACTGCTCTTTGCTGATGAGAACCTGGCGGGGTTTGCTTCCCTCGAAGGGGCCGACTATGCCGCGCTCTTCCATCTGGTCGATGATGCGGGCTGCTCGGGCGTATCCGAGCTTGAGCTTGCGCTGGAGAAGGGAGGTTGAAGCCTGTCCCATTTCGATGACACATTCGATGGCGGCATCGAGCATTTCGTCGCCGTCGTCAAATCCGCCGCCGTCGCCGACGGAATCATCGGAAGCTTTTTTGCCTTTTTCTTTAACGGCAAGTTTTTCGATATCGTCGAGAATATCTTCGTCATAGGTTGCCGTGCCGCCGTTTTTAACAAAGCGAACAACTTCTTCAACCTCTTTGTTGCTTACAAAACAGCCCTGAACGCGGCGCATATCCGTCTGGGGATAAAAGAGCATATCGCCCTTGCCGAGAAGCTTTTCGGCGCTGCCGTCGCTTATAATGGTTCGGCTGTCAACCTGGGAGGAGGTTTTGAAAGCAATGCGGCTTCCGATATTGGATTTGATGGTGCCGGTGATAACGTCAACAGAGGGGCGCTGGGTCGCAACGACAAGGTGCATACCCGCCGCTCTTGCAAGCGCCGCAAGGCGGTTGATGGAATCTTCGACCTCGCTTGATGCGACGAGCATAAGGTCCGCAAGCTCATCAATAATGATGACGACCTTCGGCATTCTCTGCATATCGTCGCGGGAATCCGCAAGTTCGTTGTATCCTTCGATATCGCGGACGCTGTTATCAGCGAAAAGCTGATAACGCTTGAGCATTTCGGAAACCGCCCAGTTAAGAGCACCCGCGGCCTTTCTCGGATCGGTTACGACCGGTATAAGAAGGTGGGGAATTCCGTTATATACGTTCAGCTCAACCACTTTCGGGTCGATAAGGAGAAGCTTTACTTCGTCCGGGCTCGCTTTATACATAAGCGAAATTATCATGGAGTTTATACAGACGGATTTGCCCGAACCGGTGCCGCCGGCAACAAGAAGGTGGGGCATTTCTTTAAGATCCGCAAGAACAACGTTGCCAACTATGTCGCGGCCGAGGGCAACGGTGAGTTTTGATTTGGCGTTCTGGAATTCAGCGGATTCGATAAGCTCGCGGATATTTACTATATCCCGGTTTTTGTTCGGAACCTCGATTCCCACGGCGGCCTTGCCCGGGATAGGTGCTTCGATTCGCACTCCTTTTGCAGCAAGGTTAAGGGCAAGGTCATCCGCAAGGCTTGCAATTTTGCTGACCTTAACGCCCGCTCCGGGCTGGAGTTCGTATCTCGTAACCGCCGGGCCGCGGTTGATATCAATAACCCTTGCGGTAACGCCGAAGCTCTGGAGAGTGTTGGTAAGAATATCCGCGTTTTTGCGAAGCTCTTCGGTGATATCTTCCTGATTGGAGTTATCCGTAAGTTTCAGAAGTTCCGTCGGCGGGAAGATATACGGTATGTTTTCGAGATCGTTCATGATCTCGGTAATTTTTTTCTCCTGTTCATCCGCAAGAACTTTCATTTCAGCCTTTTCGATCTTTTTGGCGTTGGCCTGATCGACCATTGCCTTGCTGATAAGCTCTTCGAGCTTGGGATCCTTTGCGGCGGCTTCGTCCATCTGCTCTTTCGCGGGTTTGAAGCCTTCGATCTCCTCCTCTTTCGGAACCTCCACTTCCATGTGGGCCTTGAAGCCGTGGATTGGCTCCTCTTTCACCGCGGTATCCGCAGGCTTATCCTGTTTTACGGTGGTGATGGGCATAACAGGTTCATCATCAAGGGGAATATCAATGGCGCGTTTTGCCGGATTTTGCGGTTTTGCATCAACCGGCGGAATTTTTGAAACCGGCGGAGCCGGCGCTTCGGTATTCGTTCCGAGAAGTTTTTCTTTTGAACGCTTGACGGGATCGCTGTTTTCTTTCGGGAGTTGTTTTACCGGTTCGTCAAGGGGAATATCTATCTGGATATTTCTGCGGCTTTCTGCGGCAATTTTATGCTGTTCAACCTGTTCGGTATAGACGGTTTTCACCTTTTCTCCGACTTTTTTGGTGCCCCGGGCAAGGCCGATAAGGGTCGTTCCCGTAAGAAGCATTATCACAACCACAATGAGCACAAGGCCCACTATAACCGCGCCGACTCTGCCCATAAGGGCAAGAGAAGTAAGGCCGTATATGGTTGAAAGAACGCCGCCGCCCACAAGCTCTTTTCCGTATGTATAAAGCAGTCCTATTTTTTGAAAAACGCTGCCCTCGAGCACCATGCTTTCGCTGAAAACCGTTGTGATGCCCGAAAGAAGAATTATCAAAATAAGGCTTTCCCATCCCTGGGCCGAGGTTGAAAAGGTGGGTTTTTCAAGGGTGTTCATAACCGCGAGGTAAATGAGCACCGGGCCTATGAGGTATGCGCACCAGCCGAAAAGCCCGAACAGCGCATAGTGCATGCTCTGCCAAAGATTTTCGCCCTTTATCAAAGTTATTGCAAGAAAGATTATTCCTGCCGCAAAAAAGCCAATGGCATAAAGCTGGCGGCGGGAAGAAGCCTCTGCCGCCGCGGCTTTTTTGCCGGTGGTCTTTTTGGATTTTGTCGATGTCTTTTTTGTTGCCGCCATTATAAGTCAGCCTTCCTTAAATCGTTATAACTGTTCCCGTGATGCTCTCAAAAATCCCGATACCGACTATGATTATGCCGAGTGGAATGAGATACCACGCAAATTTTGTGAATTTATCGTTTTTTACCAGAAGCTTTACGGTTTTTATGGCCCCGAGCCCCACAGCAAGCGAAACCGCCATGCCGATGAGCGCCGCCATCCAGTTTATTTCAACTTCGCCGGTTATTGCCGCCGGAACTTCGAGCAGATTTGCCGCAAGCACCGCCGGAACGCCCATGATGAACGAAAAAGCAACCGCCTGATCCCTCGAAACCCCGAGGATAAGCCCCGTTGAAATAGTCGAACCGGAACGCGAAAGCCCCGGAAGGGGAGCAATTCCCTGCATAATGCCCATGCCGAGAGCCTGCTTCCAGGTCATATTTTCCGCCGTGGTGCCGCCGGATTTTACGCATTTGCCGGAAACAATAAGCAATGCAGCGGTCAGCAGGAAGCAAAGCCCTTCAACGATGATGTCTTTATCCGTTGAAAGGGAATTATAAAAATCGGTAATAAAATAAAAAAAGCAAAGGGGAACAAGGCTTATGATAAGAAGGAAAATCATTCTGCGCGAACCGCTCATATTATTTTTATCGAATTTTCCCTTTACGACTTCTTTAGCCATGGCGAAAAACTCTTTTACCATATCCATGATTTCGCCGTAAAACGCAATGAAAACGGCGATAAGTGTTCCGAGGTGGAGCAGAATGGAGTAAACTCCCGCGGCTTCGCCGCTGTTGCCTGTGAAATGCTGGTAAAGGGAAAGATGCCCGCTTGATGATACCGGAAGAAATTCCGTAAGGCCCTGAATGATCCCTTGAATAATAGCGTCAAGAATGCTCATGTTTTCTCCTTGTATGTAGCCGCAAAGCGGCGGTTCAGATTTTTCTTATATTACCCGGGGAGTATTCCGAATTGAGATAATCTTTGGGATTCGTTGAAATAAGCCTCGAAACGGCAAACCCCCGAGGGGTCATGCTTCCCTCAAGAAATCCGCTTGCAATGCTCATTGTAACGGTTTTTGAAAGCTCTGTCGGGAAAATTCTGTCAAAAGGCTCCACAGTCCAGAGGATCATTCCGCCTTTCCCCCTTCTATCTGAGAATAAAGGCATTTTATCGCATCCGAAAGGCCGCCGAGGTTATCAATAAGCCCTTCGGAAACCGCCGCTTCGCCGTCGAGAACCGTTCCCACGTCGGTGATAAGCTCGCCGGTGGTGAACATAAGCTCGCGAAAGCGCTCGGCCTTGATATTGGAATTTTCGGTGACGAATTTGGTTATGCGTTCCTGCATTTTATCAAAATAGGAAAGAGTTTGCGGAACGCCGAGCACAAGCCCGTTCATACGCACCGGGTGGATAGTCATGGTTGCGGAAGGAACGATGAAGGATTCCTTTGCGGAACAGGCCAGCGGCACGCCGATGGAATGGCCTCCGCCGAGGACGAGCGAAACCGTCGGCTTGCTCATGCCGGAAATAAGCTCCGCAATGGCAAGGCCGGCCTCAACGTCGCCGCCGACGGTATTGAGCATCACTATAAGACCCTCGATTTCCGGGTCTTCCTCTATTGCCACAAGCTGGGGTATGACGTGCTCATACTTTGTGCTTTTGTTCTGGGGCGGAAGGATATAATGCCCTTCTATCTGACCCACAATTGTAAGACAATGTATGCAGTGCTTACCCTTCGTTTTTATGACGGAACCGGTTTCAATTATCTGGTCGGTCTGGGTTTCGGCGGGTTCGTTTTCGTTTTCTTCATCTGGACAGTTTTTTATTTCGTCTGACATATTAAAACCTCCGGAGTTTTTTAATATTATGCTCCGGAAAAGGTTTTATATACGCCTGCGCAAACTTTCGTAAATTATATTATAACAAAATAATATTAAATATACAAGTAAAAATTATAATACAATATAATGGGTATAAAACGTGTGGTTTGGCAAACAAGCGCAAACAGGGCAGGGTTTGCGGAACGGTCAGATAAACACCGTTCCCTACGGTTTGCAGATTATCGCTTTTTCAGTGTAGGGCGGGGGCTTGCTCCCGCCGTAAACCCTGTCAAATTTTGATGTGCGCTCCACGTTCCTTGGTTGCGGAACGTCAGCGCCCTGAGCGCAGCGAAGAAGTGCCCTTGGGGCAGACAGCGTTCCCTACATTGGAAAGGAAAGCCGCCAACGTCATTCCGAGGAGCGGAGCGACGTGGGAATCCGTAAAAAGAGAACGGGTTGCCACACAAACCTTCGGTTTGTTCGCAATGACAGGCGAACACACAGGTTCGCCCCTACGACGTTTTTAATAACGCAACGAGCGTGCAAGATTTGTCAATTTAGTGTAGGGCGGGAGTCCCTGAAGGGATTACCTCGCACTTCGTGCTCAGGGCACCCGCTCCCGCCGTAAACCCTGTCAAATTTTGATGTGTGCTCCGCGTTCCTTGGTTGCGGAACGTCGAGGACGACGTTCCCTACAGTGGAATGGCGAGCCAATTACGGCCGAGCCGCCGCGGTATATTGAAAACCGTTGCCGGCTCCGAACGGCGACG
>JAFUJP010000169.1 GCA_017473745.1 Oscillospiraceae bacterium | reverse complement strand
GGGCCGATCATTTTGCAGGGGCCGCACCAGGTTGCCCAGAAATCAACGATGGCCGGGCCGTTTGCAATGGCGGAATTAAATTCTTCTTCGGAAAAATGAATAGCAGACATATTTCAAAACCTCCGTTTTTTTATATTCTTTGCATTGATTTGATTATAATGCATGAAAAGAATTTTGTCGATAGGGAAATAAAAATTTTGAAAAATTTTCAAAATACTATTGACAAATTGGCAGGATATTATTATAATAGTAAAGCACGTTAGATATTGCCCGATTGTGTAACGGTAGCACGGCAGACTCTGACTCTGTTTGTCGGGGTTCGAATCCTCGTCGGGCAACCAGCGTGAAACAGCATCGACTTTGTCGGTGCTGTTTTTTTTATTTGAAGCCTCCCTTGCCTAAAGGGAGGAGGACCGCCGAGGGAGGTGGAGGGATTTTTTAAAACTTTTACGAGGAAAAGGGAAGGTGCCATCGCAAAACTATGACAGATGCGACAGCATTGTTTCAGGTTGTCACCCTTTTTAAAATATGATATAATTAATTATCATTTATTAAAAGAGGTGCCTATGAAAGCAGAGCGAAACAAAACTATTGATATCACCGTCGAAGAGGGCAGGGAATATCTTGAAAGATGCATCACCGCCGAAAATAAAAAGACTGTGAATGAAATACTTGATAAAACTATCCTCGGCAATACGTTCGAGGTGCTTCCGCTTCTGCCTGAAAAATTTGTTGACCTGCTCATAGCCGACCCGCCCTATAATCTCGATAAAGATTTCGGCGGCAATAAATTCAGCAAAACAAGCGACGAAGCCTATGTCGAATACACCGAAAGCTGGATAAAGCTTGTAAAGCCGATCCTCAAAAAGAATGCCAGCATTTACGTCTGCTGTGATTGGAAGTGCAGCGGCGCCATCGAAACGGTGCTTAAAAAATATTTCCACGTTCAAAACCGCATCACCTGGCAGAGAGAAAAGGGAAGAGGCGCCCTTTCAAACTGGAAAAACGGTATGGAGGATATCTGGTTCGCAACCAATTCAAAAGACTATACTTTCAACGTCGAGGAAGTGAAAATCCGCAGAAAGGTCGTTGCGCCCTATAAGGAAAACGGCAAGCCGAAGGATTGGGAAGAAACCGAGGGCGGCAACTTCCGCAACACCTACCCTTCGAATTTCTGGGACGATATTTCCATTCCCTATTGGTCCATGCCCGAAAATACGGCACACCCCACACAAAAGCCGGAAAAGCTCCTTGCAAAGCTGATTCTTGCAAGCTCGAACCCGGGCGAAGTTGTTTTTGACCCGTTCATCGGTTCCGGTTCAACTTCCGTTGCGGCAAAGAAACTCGGCAGACATTATTGCGGAATCGAGCAGAACGAGCAGTTCTGTGTCTGGGCGGAAAAGCGCCTTGAAATGGCGGAAGGGGATTCTTCCATACAGGGCTATGCCGACGGTGTTTTTTGGGAAAGGAACACGGCATCACTTCAAAGAAAATTCAAGGAATAAAAAATTTTCGTTACAGCGGGAAGTTTTTCCCGCTGTTTTCTTTATTATGTTGATTAAAGAAACTTTAATTTTCGCCGCTTTTTATGCAAAATAAGAAAATTTTGCAAAAATTTTTGCAAAAACCTATTCCAAAAAACAAAAATTTTGGTTATAATGTTGGCGGAAGGTGATGCTTTTATGAAAATTATCAACTTTGGCTCTCTTAATATCGACCACGTTTATCCGGTGGATCATATAGTCCGGCCGGAGGAAACCCTGCGCGCAAAAAAGGCAAACTACTTCCCCGGGGGGAAGGGACTTAACCAATCCATCGCCATCGCAAGGGCCGGGGCGGATGTTTATCACGCCGGCTGTGTCGGAATGAACGACGGCGGATATCTTCTTACCATACTGGAAAAAAACGGCGTAAACACCTCTCTTATCCGCAAAAAAGAAATGCCCACGGGCAACGCCTTTATTCAGGTAACGCCCGAGGGCAATAAAAGCATCATCGTTTGCGGCGGGGCCAATCTTTCCATAACAGAAGATCAGATCGATTATACCGTTGCCCAGCTTCGCAAAGGGGATATTCTTCTTTTGCAGAACGAAATAAACGGCATAAAGACCATCGTTGAAAAGGCTCTTGCCGCCGGCGCAAAAATTGCGCTGAATCCGGCACCTTTTACAAAAGACCTGCGGGAGCTTCCTCTCGATAAGCTTTCTTACGTTTTTGTCAACCGTTTCGAGGCTTCGGAATTCACAGGCGCAAGCCCCATGGATCTGGAAGCGCTTATTCCCGCGATAAAGCGCACCTTCCCGATGGCGGAAACCGTGCTTACACTCGGGACCAAAGGTTCCATGCTCATCACAAAAGAGGATACCTATTATCAGAAAATCTATGATGCGCCCGTAAAGGATAAGACTGCCGCGGGCGACGCTCTTATCGGGTTTTATCTTGCAACGGCCATTCGCGGCGCAAAGCCGAAGGATGCACTTATGATGGCGGTGAAGGCCGCCTCCATAACTGTTTCCCGGGCGGGCGCGGCAAGTTCCATTCCCATGGTTGAGGAATGTTACAGATTCGGAAATTAAAAAAGCCTTCCCCTCGAGGGGAAGGCTTTAAACATCCCTACGGCGAATAACGAACCGACATAGCCGAGCCACCGCGGTAAAATGAAAACCGTTGCCGGCTCCGAACGGCGACGGTACAAACCTCCTCGGAGGAGGAGGGGGACCATTGCGAAAGCAATGGTGGAGGAGGGATTATGCACGGGC
>JAFUJP010000168.1 GCA_017473745.1 Oscillospiraceae bacterium | reverse complement strand
TTCTGTAATTGAACTGGCCGTTCACTACTTCAACTTTGAACGTCCTGTTCGTAAACTTAATGGAAAACCACCAGTCCTCTTCAAATCTGAACTGGTGGCTTAACTCGCTTTTTTCTGTCTACTATCTATTGACTATTTCACGAAAGCCTCCGTTTTTTGCAAATTATAATGCTGTTCCTCCAAGCCCGAAACTGATGGAAAGGGCTTCGTCTATCCGGTTCATGGAACCTTCGTCAAGGCGCCCCATGTGCTCTTTAAGGCGCTGTTTGTCGATGGTGCGTATCTGTTCAAGCAAAACGATGGAATCCTTTGCAAGGCCGCAGTTTTGTGAAGAAACGGCAATGTGTGTGGGCAGCTTCGTTTTGTCTTTCTGGCTGGTTATTGCCGCGGCAATAACCGTTGGGCTGTATCTGTTCCCAACGTCATTTTGAACGATAAGTACCGGACGGATTCCGCCCTGTTCCGAACCGACGACCGGGCTCAGGTCGGCGTAATAAATATCTCCTCTTTTAACGGTCATTTTTCTCACTCCGAATTTTTGTTGGCAGAGATATTATGGCCGCGAAAATGTTTTGTTAAACATATCGCATACTTATACTATTGAAAAATTTATGGCTTCGTGATAATATAATAAAGTTAGGGAATATATTTAAAATTTATAAGGCAGAAAGGAAGTTTCAATGCCGGAAATCAATTATATAGAAAAGGTGCGCAAAATCCTTTCGGAAAAAGAAGGGCTTCACACCGCCTTTGTTCATACTTACGGATGTCAGCAGAATTTTTCCGACGGAGAAAAGCTCGAGGGCATTCTTGAAGAAATGGGATATACCATAGTTGATTCCGCAGAGGGTGCTGAATTTGTTATTTTCAACACCTGCGCCATAAGAGAAAACGCCGAAAAGCGTGTTTTCGGAAACGTCGGAATTCTTAAAAAAGCCCATGAAGAAAACCCGGATATGATAATCGCCGTTTGCGGCTGTATGGTCCAGCAGGAACATATTGCAAAAAAGTTCCGCCAAAGCTATCCTTTCGTGGATATCGTTTTCGGAACTCACGCCGCGCCGCGCCTGCCGGAACTTGCTTATAAGCACATGACGGCAAAAAAACGCCAGTTTGATATAGGCGAGGGCGAAGGCTGTATGGCGGAATATCTTCCGATACACCGCGACGATGACATGAAGGCAAATCTTCCCATAATGCATGGCTGCGATAATTTCTGCACATACTGTGTAGTGCCCCTTGTTCGCGGAAGAGAAAAAAGCCGCCTTCCCGAAAATATTCTTGCAGAAGCGCGTGAAATAGTTGCACAGGGTTACAAAGAAATAACCCTTCTCGGTCAGAACGTAAACTCTTACGGAAAAGGCCTTGAGGAAAAAATAACCTTTGCAGAACTTCTTCGCAAGGTAAACGATATTCCCGGCGATTTCCGTATCAAGTTCATGACTTCGCATCCTAAGGACTGCACAAGGGAGCTTCTTGAAGCTATCCGTGATTGCGAAAAAGTTTGCAATTACATTCATCTTCCGGTTCAGAGCGGTTCAAACGACGTTTTGCACCGTATGAACAGAAGATATACCGCCGAACATTATATGGAGCTTGTGGATATGGCAAGAGAAATCATTCCTGATGTCACCATCACAAGCGACCTTATAGTGGGCTTCCCGGGTGAAACGGAAGAGGATTTTGAATCGACTATGGAGCTTTCCCGCAAGGCACGCTGGAGCATGACTTACAGCTTCATCTATTCAAAACGCGAGGGAACAAAAGCCGCGGTTATGGAAGATCAGATCCCGCATGATGTTTCCTCAAAGCGCTTCCAGCGTTTGCTTGATTTGCAGACGGAAATCAGCCATGAGGTAAACGCTTCCTTCGTCGGAAAAACAACCACGGTTCTTTTTGATGACGAGGTTGACGTCGGCGGGGGTTATATCAGCGGAAGAAGCTATGAAAACCTTGTTGTTCGTGCCCCGAGAACCGACGTTCAAAAGGGCTTTGCAAAAGTATATTTGAAAGAGTCCCTCGGATGGGCTCTTGACGGAGAAATTATTAAAACGGAGGAATAAAAAAATGACTGTAATCGAAATGGCAAGAGAGCTTGGCAAAAAGCTTCAGCAGGAAGAAAGCTATATCCTTCTCAATACCGCACAGCAGGCTGTTGAAGAAGATGAAGAGCTTCAGGAAAAAATCGCAGCATTCAATATGAAGAGATATGAACTCACCCAGGAAATCACCAAAGCTGAACGCGACGATAAAAAAATCGAGGTTCTTGACAAAGAAGTTCACGAGCTTTATGATTATGCAACCAATCATGAAAAAATGGTAGCATATAATAACGCACAGGATGAATTCAACGAAGTTCTCGAGTTTGTTCTTCATATTATCCAGATGTCCGCAACCGGCGATGACCCGGATTCCATAGAAAAACCCGAACAGGGCGGATGCTCCGGCGACTGCGGTTCCTGCGGCGGATGCGGCTGATTTAATAAAAGGAGGATACTACAATGGATAAACAGGCTGTCGCAAAATATCTTGACCACACCCTTCTTAAAGCGGATGCGACCCATGAACAGCTTTGTGCTGTTTGTGATGAGGCAAAAAAATACGGGGTTGCCGCAGTATGCGTAAACTCTCTTAACGTTTATTTCGTACATAAAGAGCTTAAAGGCACCGGAATTAAAACCTGCTCTGTTGTAGGATTTCCTCTCGGAGCAATGGCTTCCGCGGCAAAGGCTTTTGAAGCCGCCTGTGCCATTGAGGACGGCGCGGAAGAAATCGACATGGTAATTGATATTGCTTCCGCAAAAGTAGGCGATTGGCGCAGAATCGAGGATGATATTGCAACGGTTCATTCCGCCTGCGACGGAAGAGCCGTCCTTAAAGTTATCATTGAAACCTGCCTTCTTACGGATGAAGAAAAGGTCGAAGCCTGCCTTGCGGCAAAACGTGCCGGCGCAGAATTCGTAAAGACTTCCACAGGATTTTCCACCGGCGGTGCAACCGTAGAGGATATAAGACTTATGCGTGAAACCGTCGGCCCGGAAATGGGCGTAAAAGCTTCCGGCGGTGTTCGCGATTATGAAACAGCCTGTGCCATGATTGAAGCGGGTGCTTCCAGAATCGGAACCTCCAGCTCCTCCAAAATCTGCGAATAATCAACAACAGTATAAGTGATAATACAGAACGCTTCTTCTTGCGAGGAAGCGTTTTTTTATTTTATCGAATTAACATTTCGAAAACATTTCGAAAAAATTTCAAAAACAAAACGGGGGTAAAATAAAGCCATCGTAAACAAAACAAACAAATACTTTTAATAGAAGGAGAAATTTTATCATGTCCAAATTCATCGAAGCAAACGAAAAAATCGCAGAAACCGTTACCGAAGGCTATAAAAAAATCGAAACCGGAGTTGTTGACGGTTATAAAAAAATTGAAAACGGCGTAGTGGACGGTTTCAATAAAATGACCGATACTATCGTTGAAAAGCTTTTCACCAAAGAAGGCGAAACCGTTGAGGAAGCAAAAACAAGAATGAAAGAAAACGCCGAAAAAAACGGTTGATTTTTGAATTAACAAAACGCAAACATTTCAAAAATTATTTAAAAATAACCGAAAGCTAAAATAAACATCGTAAACTGAAAAAAAGAAAGAGGTATTTTATTATGAACAACGATCAGGAATTTATCGCCCAGAAAATCCGCACCCAATATACCGAAAAGGAATATACCCAGCTCGACGCACTTAAGGCTCTTGATAAAAAAGTAAAGAAACCTGCGAATATTCTCGCTTATGTTTTCGGAAGCATCAGCGCCATCATCATGGGCTGCGGCATGAGCCTTGTTATGACGGATATCGGTTCTGTGATCGGAATGGAAAACACCATGGTTCCCGGGATCATCATCGGCATTATCGGTATGCTTATGGCGGTTGTGAATTATCCGATGTATAACAAAGTTCTTGCCAACAGAAAGAAAAAATACGCCGCAGAAATCATTAAACTCAGCGAACAGGTTCTTAAAGGCTGATACATAATCAAGGAAAAAAGGAGCTTACCCCGCGGATAAGCTCCTTTTTTGAAATTATTTTTACAAAAACAAAAACGGAAACAAAACTTTAACAATTATGATATAATATATAATCAGAAAATTATCAGCAGGGAGGAAGTTCCATGTTTAAAATATTGGTCGTTGAAGATGACCGCGACCTTAACCGTACCGTCTGTACTTTTTTAAATCAAAACGGTTATGAGGCTACCGGATGCCTCGAAGCCGAAAGTGCATACGATGCAATGTATGAAAATATGTTCGACCTTATTGTTTCGGATATTATGATGCCTAAAATAGACGGATTTGAATTTGTTAAAACGGTACGCAGTCTTAACGAGGATATACCGATTCTTTTTATGACCGCAAGGGATGATTTTGCGGCAAAACAGCGGGGATACAGGGTCGGTGTTGACGATTATATGGTCAAACCGATAGACCTTGATGAGCTTTTTCTTCGCATCGGCGCTCTTTTAAGAAGGGCGAAGATCGCCTCTTCAAGAAGGCTTACCGTCGGAAGCTTTTCCATGGACGTTGATGAGCATACCGCATATCTCGGTGAGGAAGAAATCCAGCTTACAACAAGGGAATTCAGCCTTCTTTATAAGCTGCTTTCCTACCCGAAAAAGACATTCACCAGAACACAGCTTATGGATGAATTCTGGGATGCTGATACGGCATCCGGCCCGAGAACGGTTGACGTTTATATGACCAAGCTTCGCAGCAAGCTTTCGGAATGTGATGATTTTGAAATTGTGACCGTTCACGGTCTTGGATACAAAGCGGTGATAAAATGAAAAAAATTCTGCTTTTTTTAGCGAATTTCATGATGTTTTTTTGCATAATTGCATTTGTTATAACCTGTTCGTTTTTGCTTTTCGGTTCGGTGGTAGAACTTCCGGAAGAAGACATAAGAACTTTTGCTCCGGCGATTTTTTTCAATATTTTTGCGCTTACAACATTTTTCGTTGCTGCTGATACTTTAAGAAGAAAAATAACGGTGGAACGCCCGGTTAAGGAGATCCGGCGTGTGCTTGAAAAGCTTATGAAAGGGGATTTCAGCGCGCGGATATCGGTTCCTTATATTATTAACAGGGAAAACCATTTCAGAGATATTGCCGAAAGCATAAACCTTCTTGCGGCTGAACTTGGCGGAGTTGAAACGTTAAGAACGGATTTTATCGCAAATGTTTCGCATGAACTTAAAACACCCCTTGCTGTTATGCAAAACTACGGAACCATGCTTCAAAAACCGGATATTTCGGATGAGGAAAGGCTTGAATATTCAAAAGCCATAACCGATACTTCAAGAAGGCTTGCAAATTTAATCACGAATATCCTTAAACTCAACAAAATAGAAAATCAGCAGATATTCCCATCGGTAAAGAAATATGACCTTGGTGAACAGCTTTGCGAATCAGTTTTGATGTTTGAAAACGTATGGGAACAGAAAAATATTGAAATCGAAACGGATATCGAAGATGGTGTTATAATTAATTCCGATCCGGAACTGCTTTCACTTGTCTGGAACAACCTTATTTCAAACGCTGTGAAATTTACAAATGAAGGCGGAACCGTTTCTATCGGGATGAAAAGCATTGAAGATATTATTGTTGTTCGTGTTGCGGATACAGGATGCGGAATTCCGCCGGAGGTAGGTTCGCACATTTTTGAAAAATTTTATCAGGGCGATACTTCCCATGCGACCCAGGGCAACGGCCTTGGGCTTGCGCTCGTTAAAAGAGTTGTTGATATTATGAACGGCGAGATTTCCGTGGAAAGCGCCCTTGGCAAGGGAAGCACATTTACAGTAAAAATTCGGAGGAACTGGCATGAAAGATTGGAAAAAAATCTGTAAAAAGATACTTTTTCCGCCGATTTGGTTTGTGATTTTACTTTCTTTGGCAAGCGCGGCAGCTCTTATATTTGTCTTTATAAAGGGGTTGGAGGAACACCCGGCTGCCTATGCGATTTATGCGGTTTCTGCCTATGCTTTAACTGTTTTTTGCGCATTGCTTGCGGTTGTGATTCCCCGGCAATATAAAAAAGCAAAAAACAAAATATATGCCCACCCTTTCGGAAATCGGTATATGACCGATGCGGCATATAAAGTTCGTGTTTCGCTTTATATCTCGCTCGGGCTCAACCTTGCCTATGCTTTTTTTAAGCTTGGAGCAGGTATGGTTTATTCTTCAACATGGCTTGGTGCGGTTGGACTTTATTATGCGATTCTCGCGGTGATGCGTTTTTCGCTTTTGCGCTATATGCATTCCGACAGCGAAAAACAAAGCATTTTGCACGAATATAAAAAATATCGCTTTTGCGGAATTCTTATGCTTATAACAAACCTTTCTCTTTCGGGAATTGTTTTTCAGATGGTTTGGAAAGGTGAAAGCTATGAATATCCGGGCGTGCTCATATTCGTTGTGGCAGCTTATACTTTTTATGCGGTTACTATTTCGATAATTGATATAGTTCGTTTTCGCAAATATAAAAGCCCGGTGCTTTCTGCATCAAAGGCAATTCGTTTTGCTGCGGCGGTGGTGTCGCTGCTCACCCTTGAAACGGCAATGCTTGCACAGTTTGGCGGGGATGAATATAGCGATACCCTTATGACAGCCCTTACCGGCGCAGGAGTTTGTATAATCGTACTTGCGGTTTCGGTATATATGATTATAAATTCGACAAAAGAAATCAAAAAACTGAAAACTTAACATTTCTTAAACAAAAAATAATTATTTTTTACATATAAAACCTATATTATATAAAAACAATCTTAAAAGGAGTTTTAACATAATGGAAGAACATAACAGCGAATCTTTTACTTATACCTATTCCGCAAAGCAGCAGGAGGAGGTTAAGTATATAAGGGATAAATATCTTCCCAAAGAGGAAGACAAAATGGAACAGCTCCGCCGTCTTGACAGAAGCGTTACCAAAAAAGGCACTGTTACGGCGCTTGTTATCGGGATTATCGGCGCACTTATTATGGGTATCGGCATGAGCCTTATTATGACCGATATCGGTTCCTATATCGGAATGGAACAGACCATGATTCCCGGGATCGTTATCGGCGTTATAGGAATGGCGATAGCTGCCCCTGCATATCCGGTATATGAGCGCATAACAAAGAAAGAAAGGGCGAAAATCGCGCCGGAAATAATGCGCCTTACCGAAGAACTTATGAAATAAGAAGAAAATCCCGCCGATAAGGTCCGTCTTCCGTAAGGAAGTGCGAGCTTTGCGGCAGGCTCTTGTAAGTAAATAGTTTTGGTATGGGCGGCGTGACTTTGTCACGCCGTCTTTTTTTGTTTTTGTTCGGGTTCACTTTCAAAAGATTCTTCAATATCCTCCGGCGTAAATTCACGGATCATACCGATTCTGTTGTGATAGTAAAAAAACTATATAATTTTATGATATTTTTTTAACATTTTTGCGTTTTACCTATTGACCTCGGGGTAACCCGATAGTTTATACTCTTGTTAAAGACAAAACAGATGCTTTGTTTTGTCAAAAAACAGGTTAAAAGGAGAGTATTGTTATGTCTAAAGATGTACGCGCAATGTATGAAGATCTTCTCAAAGGAATGAATGCTGTCGGTACCGAAAGAAGCGATGTTATCGGTCCTTTCTCTGCTTTTATGCATGAAACCGAAACCAACGGCCCTCTTGATGCAAAAACCAAAGAACTTATCGCAATTTCCATTTCCGTTTACTGCAGATGCGAATACTGCATCATTTACCACGTAAACGGCGCATTCCAGAAAGGCGCAACCAGAGAAGAAATCCTCGACGCAGCAGTTACCGCAATGGTCTATGGCGGCGGCCCCACCATGGCATATATTTCCGCAACTCTTATGCCCTGCCTTGACGCATTTGATCCCAACAAATAATCATACATAAAACTGAATGCTAAAAGCGAGGTGCGCATCATCTCGCTTTTTAGCTATATATGAATATACAGGAGAAAAAATATGGATATTAAAACCAGTGCAGAAGGAAAAATCGGTAAAATAAACGTTTCCGTCGGCGACGTCGTTGAAAAGGGAACCGAGCTTTTCCAGGTTGAAGGCGGCAAAAACAACACCGCAATCAAAGCAAAAGCAAAAATGAAAATCACCGGAATTCTTGCCGAAGAAGGAAAAGAAGTGGCAAAGGACGAATCCGTTATGACTGCGGAAGAACTTTCCGAAGAGGTAAAAGTTCTTGCGGAGGAAGAAGGAAAAGTCTGCAGAATCGCAGTTTCCGTTGGAGACAAAGTCGAAAAGGGAACCGTTCTTGCTGAAGTTGAAGGCGGTAAAAACAATAAAATCTATAAAGCACCAGTTGGCGGAACTGTTTCCGCAGTTTCCGTTTCCGAAGGTGAAACCGCAGCAAAAGGCACAGAGCTCTTTGCAATCGTTACCGACGGCGAAGCTGAGGAAAAAGATTTCCACACCCAGCTTCTTATCATCGGCGGCGGTCCCGGCGGTTATGTTGCGGCAATCTATGCGGCAAAAAACGGCCTCAAAACCACCCTTGTTGAAAAAGCAAACCTTGGCGGAACCTGCCTTAACGTAGGCTGCATCCCCACCAAGGCTCTCGTCAAATCCTCCGAAATCTGCCACAACGTAAACCATGCGCTTGATTTCGGCATTATCGCGGAAAAAGCTGTTCCGGATATGAATAAAATCATCGACAGAAAAAACAGCGTTGTTCACCAGCTTGTTTCCGGCATTGACGGACTTATGGATAAAAACAGCGTAAACGTTCTTCGCGGAAGCGCTTCCTTCCTCAGCGATAAAGAAGTTCTTGTCAAAGATAAAGAGGGCGTTGAGCATAAAATCACTTATGATGACGTCATCATCGCAACCGGAAGCAATATTTCCAAAATCGCAATTCCCGGAATCGAACTGCCTTTCGTCCTCAACAGCACCACCGCTCTTGATAACCGCGTTCTTCCTGAAAGCATCACCATCATCGGCGGCGGCGTAATCGGTCTTGAGTTTGCGTTCCTTTACCGCAATCTCGGCGTTGAGGTAACCGTTGTTGAGTTTATGGACAGACTTCTTCCCATGGTTGACCGCGATATCTCCGAAGAGATCTGCAAAATCGCTCTCAAAAAAGGAATCCGCGTTGAACTTTCTTCCAGAGTTACCAAATTTGAGGAAGCTGATGGAAAAGCTGTCACCACCTTCGAAAAAGACGGCGCAGAAGTTTCCATCGAAAGTGAAAAAGTTCTTGTTGCAATCGGAAGAAACCCGAACCTTGAGGGACTTTGCATCGAAAAAACCTCCGTTGAACTCAACGAACGCGGAAGAGGCATCAAAGTTGATAACGGCATGAGAACCAATGTTGAACATATCTACGCCATCGGCGACGTCAATAATATCATTCAGCTTGCACATGCCGCAAGCCATCAGGGAATCATCGCAGTTGACAATATCATGGGCAAAAACCATGAGTTCAACAAAATCAACGTTCCCAGCGTAACCTTCACTTCTCCCGAAATCGCAAACGTCGGCTGGGGCGAAGACGAACTTAAAGCCGCAGGCAGAAAATATACCGTCGGACGTTTTGATTATATCAGCAACGGCAAGGCTCTTACCATGAACGAAACCGAAGGCTATATCAAACTTATAAAAGACGAAAACGATTACGTCATCGGCTGTTCCATCATCGGCGCGGACGCATCTTCCCTTATCGCCGCGGTAACCGTTGCCATTGCAAACGGACTTAAAGACTCCGAAATCAGAAGCACAATTTTTGCACACCCGACCACTGGCGAAGTTATTCACGAAGCCGCCATGGGCCTTGGAATAGGAACTCTTCATCAGTAATGGTTTCAGTAGTTATTTCAGAAAGCCGCGATCCTTACTATAACGTTGCGCTTGAGAAATATCTCTTTTCCGGGGCGTTTTCCGAAGATATCATATATTTCTGGCAAAACGCCCCCTGCGTTGTAATCGGCCGCAACCAGAATGTTTTTCTGGAATGCAATCTTGATTACATGAAAGAAAAAGGTATCCTTCCGGTAAGAAGATTTTCCGGCGGCGGCGCGGTTTATCAGGATTCGGGCAACTTGAATTTTACCTATATCACAAATAAAGAAAACGACGGATTTATTGCCGAAAGGATCAAAAATGCCCTTTCGGCTTTCGGAATTGAATCCGTAACTTCCGCAAGGAACGATCTTCTTTATAACGGAAAGAAATTTTCCGGAACGGCTTATCTTACGGAAGGCGAAAGAAGAATGTATCACGGAACTTTGATGATAAACGTTGATATCGAAAATCTTTATAACGTCCTTACACCGTCGGAACTCAAGATAAAATCCCACGGGATTGATTCCGTTAAGAGCAGGGTAATCAATCTGAGCACCGTGAGCACGGAAATTTCCGCGGAAAAATTCATCTCGGTTTTTGTTGATGCTCTTTCGGAAAAACGCGTGCTCAAAATTGAAAACGAACCGGAAGTTGAAAAAATCCGCAACATGATATCTTCCGAAAAATGGATTTTCGGTGAAGCACCGAAGTTCGAGGCCATGCTCGAATACAAAATCGGCGGGAACCTTCTTCAGGTGAACGCGGAGGTCAAAAACGGAATTGTCGAAAAGGCGAAAGTTTTCAGCGATGCCCTTGAGGAAACGGATACGGAAAAACTTGCGAAAAAAATAATCGGACGTGCTTTCGATGAAAAGGAGATAAGAACCGTTCTTGAAAAAGAATGAAAAATATTATATGATTGAAACCGAAAAGGGGGCAATAAATATGAAAAAAGACCTCTATACGGTTTCGGAATTCGCTCAGCTTTGCGGAACAACAAAGGATACGCTTATTCATTATGATGAAAAAGGGCTTTTAAAACCGGCGGTGACAGGAGAAAACAAATACCGCTATTATTCCAGCCGGCAGTATTATTTTTTCAGGCTTATAAAATCCCTTCAGGAAGCGGGATTTTCCCTTGATGAAATAAAAGAAAAGGTGAATTCAAGGGATCGTCAGGTGCTTGCAAAAGAGCTTTCGGAAAAGAAGGAAAATCTTGAAAAACGCCTTAAAGAGATAGAGGATACCATTCTTTTTGTGGAGGATATGATTCTTTCCATCAGCGAGAATGAACCAAACTGCGGCGAAATCGAGATAAAGCATCTTAACGAAGAATATCTTATCACAACAAAAGCGAATTGTTTTGATGATAAATATCTTGTACCGGATGAAAGTTATTACAAAGACCCGAACAAGAACAAGTATTACTGCAACTGGGAAGTCACCAGTGAACACGTGAATTATATGTTTGAAAAAGGGTATATTAACCGCCCGTTTGTTTTCTGCAACGATATGATAGACTGCGAAGATTTTAATAATGATAAATTCTGTTCAACATATCGTTATAACAAAATTGCATCCAAACAAAAAGATCCGTGCCTTAAAATCCGTAAAAAAGGTGATTATGCTTTTATGTATTTTGAGGATGCGTGGTCAAACGTGGGTGATTGCTGCAAGCGTTTTAAGGAAACAATGGCGGCATCCGGATACGAAATAAAAGATTATGTTTACGTCGATTATCTCTTTTTGGGCAACGTTATGAATACGCCCGAACACTGCGATTTTATGATGTACACCAGAATAGGATAAACGGCTTTTAACAGGAAAAGGAGGCTTTTGCTTTTGAATATCGGAGATGTTCCGGAAGCGGTTGTAAAACGGCTTTCCGCATATTACCGAAATGTCTGCCGCATGGAAGCAGAGGGCTTTGAAAAAATAACCTCCGCAATGCTTGCGGAAAAAATCGGGAACACAAGCGTTCAGGTGCGCCAGGATTTTCATATGTGCGGCGGCATAGAGGATTACAACATTGCGTCGCTTAAAAAGCGCCTTCGCGAACTGCTCGGAATATGCGGAAAACACAGCATGGTTGTAGTCGGAGCTGGAAATCTTGGAAGGGCAATAATAAGCTATAAAGATTTTGAAAAAGACGGATTTTTCATCGACGCGATTTTTGACAACGACCTTATGTACGAGGGGATTCAGATAAACGGAATCCCGATAATGAATATAAGGCTTTTTGAAAAATATCTTGAAAGCAACGAAACGGATATTGTTGTAATTGCCGTTCCGGAAAAGGCTGCGGAAGAAATATACCGCAAGGCTGTGAAATGCAAAGTAAAAGGAATATGGAACTTTGCGCCGGTTGATCTGCAGTCCGTTGACGGAGTGCAGGTGCGCAACGTTCATCTCGGCGACAGCCTTATGACATTATCTTTCAGGATAAATGAAACAGAGTACCTCAAATCCACAATGTAGATACCCCCAAACAAAAACAGCATCTGCCAGTCGCGGCGGATGCTGTTTTTGTTTGATATATTTGGTGAAAAATCAAAAATGCTTCTATAGACCGGCACGGGCACAAAAGAATGAAAGATGTTGAATAGAGCGACAAAATGAGATATAATTATTTTGTGAATTTTATTACTCTGTATTCTGATAAAGAGGAAAGGATGATTGCATGGCAGAACATGAAACAAAATCCATTCATTTGCTCCAGCGCCTTATGGACAGAATAAACTGCGAATATGAAGATTTAAGCTATTCAAAATGTGCCAATTATCTGGTCGATAATTATAACAGGCTCCAGGATATATCTTTGCAGGAACTTTGCGACAAAAACTTTGTATCAAAATCAACAGTAAGACGCTTTTGCCAGAATATGGGCTATCAGAATTTTTCCGAACTTAAACTTTCAAAAGCTACGGAAGAAAAAACGGCCAAAGAAGAAATGGGAATTTTGGAGTATCTGAAAAGGCAAGTTGATGTAAGCGAAATCGATATCGGAAAAATCCTCGGTTATCTTGATGATTATTCTTCGGTTTATATTCTTTTTCCGAACGAGCTTTATTTCGCCGCATACGAATTTCAGCGCCAGATGTCTGAACTTAACAGAATAGTGTACCTGGTTCCGAACATAGACCTTCATTTTTCGCTTATTGAAAAACTTCTTGATACTTCTCTTGTAATTATTCTGAATATCGACGAGCAATATACAAATTCGCTTGAAGATTATATTAAAGATATTAAAGGGAAAATTTGCAGGATAAGTCTTTCGAAAAACGAAAACGGCGGAGATATTGTTATCGGGAGCAGGGAACAAAGCGTTGACCCGAAATATCTTTATCTCTATTTTCTTGATATGATTTTCAAACTGTTTGAAAACAGGGAACGATTTTCGTTCCCCTGAAAAATTTTCCACATGCTATAATTAATTTGCAGAATTATATAGTATGTGGAGGTATAAAAATGAATCCGGTTTATCAGATGCAGTTTCCTCAGCAGTTTGTTTTCGGAAAAAACGCAATGGGGGAATGTGCAAAATATCTTAAAGCTATCGGCAAAAACTTTTTGTTTGTTCTCGGATGCGGCCCTATCACCGAGAATGTAAAAAATGACGTTCTTTCAAGCTTCGGCGAAGACGAAAGCGTAAAAATCACTTTTGTCAGCAAAGACGGCGAAGAAGTTTGCGAAAGAGCTGCAAAAGAACTTGCCGACAAAGTAAAAGAACTTGGAGCAGACGTTATCATCGGTATCGGCGGCGGAAAAGCTCTTGACCTTGTAAGGGCTGTTTCTTTCAAAGCTGATGTCAAAGTTGCGCTTTTCCCGACTGCGGCTTCTTCCAACGCGCCGGGAACCAGATTCGCAGTAATGTATGATGAATTTACCCACACCAACGCCGGAGTTCTTGTTATGAGTCATTTCCCGGAACTTATCCTTGCGGATACTGCTTATCTCGTTCAGGCTCCCGCAAGAATGCTTGCTGCCGGAATCGGCGACAGCCTTGGTTTTGTAATCGAAGCCATGATTTCTGAAAAACGTCTTGATCAGAAAAGAGTCGGTTCCAAAACCGCTTGGGAAAACGTTCTCAAAAGCGGCGAGATCCTTTTTAATCAGGGAACAAAGGCATATTACGCTGCAAAAAATCACTGCGTGAACAAAGATTTCAACGATGTTGCTGAACAGATCATTTTCTGGAACGGTGTTTACGGTGACGCAGTCGGCGCAGTTGCAAACCTTCCTCATCTTATTGAAGGCATCATGCCCGTGGAACCCCATCGTTTCATGCACGGCGAAATGATCGGTTACTGCACCATTCCGCTTCTTGTTATGGAAGGCACTCCGCTTGATTTCATCCATAAATATATTGATTTCTGCCTTTCCATCAATATTCCGGTAAACTTTGAGCAGCTTGGAATCAAGGAAATCAATCTTGATGCCCTTAAAGCCGGCGCAGAATTCCTTATCAACAACGATTTTGTTGATACAAAGAGCCTTAAACTCGATGCGGAATCTCTTTATCAGAATATCCTCGTTGCAGAAGAAATCGTAAACGCATATCTTAAAAATAAATAATCGGAAAAGACCGCACATTCTATTATGTATGTGGTTTTTTCCGTTGTGGAAAAGGCCCGGAATAATTCTCTGTGCGGATAAAATAAGCGTAAAAGGAGAATTTAGCTATGAACGGACTTAAAGACAAAGTTGTATTGATTACCGGCGGTGCCGCAGGAATCGGCGAAGCAGTGGTAAAAAAATTCATTGACGAAGGAAGCATTGTTTATATTGCCGACATCAACGATGAACTTGGCAAAAAAGCGGAAGAACTTTATAAAGAAAAAGACGCAAAGTATGTTCACCTTGATATTTCAAATCTTGAAAACTGGAAAGAAGTTGCCGCAAAAATTATTGAGGAGCGGGGACATATTGATGTTCTTGTAAACAATGCCGGAGTTTCCCAGAGCGGTCTTCCAATGGAAACCATGGATCTTGAAAGGGACTGGTACAGCCTTATCAACATCAACCTCAACGGAACTTTCTACGGCATGTATACCTTCATTCCCTATATGAAAGAAAAAGGCGGCAGCATAGTAAACGTTTCTTCTGTTTCCAGCCTTATCGCACAGTGCGGCGTTACAGGATATACCGCCGCAAAAGGCGGAATAAATGCTCTTACAAGAGCTGCTGCGGTTGATTATGCGGGTTACTCCATAAGATGCAACGCCGTTTGCCCTACAACGACGGTTACCCCTACTGTTGAAAAAATCTTTGATACTCTTGAAGGTGTAAAAGAGGCGCTTGAAGCGGACTGCGTTCTTCCTCGTCTCGGAAAACCCGAAGATATCGCAAATGCTGTCGCATTCCTTGCAAGCGACGAAGCAAGCTATATCACCGGACAGATCCTTCCCGTTGACGGCGGAGTTACCGCAAAATAATATAAATAAATTGAAAAACCCCGGAACCTAAAGGTTTCGGGGTTTTTTGTTGTAGCTTTAGTGTGCAAAAAAGAAGTACTCCCGAACGGCGGGATTTTTTATATCAAATGATCTGTATGGTATCGCGTTTTTCGGGATTTTTTCTTACTATCTTACGAAGAGCTTCCATCCTTTCATCAAGGTCGGCACTGATATCCGCGCACTGAGAAAGTTCGGCGGCCATTTCTTCGGTAAAACGGAAATCCTTTTTATAATGTATCTGATGCTCAAGGCTTGCCCAGCAATCCATGGCGATGGTGCGAAGCTGAATTTCAACTTTCATCATACGTTTTTCTTTTGCGAGAAAAATCGGTATTTCAACTATAAGGTGAAGGCTTCTGTAACCGCTTGGCTTCGGCTTTTTTATATAATCCTTCATACGGATAAGGGTTACGTCATCCTGGCTTAAAAAGGCATCTGCGATGGTATAAACGTCGCTTGGAAAAGAACAGATAACCCGGATGCCGGCAACATCATGAAGCTTTTCTTCAATATTATTTATCGAAAGGGGATAGCCGTATTTTTTAAGCTTATTGCGAATGCTGATGGGGCGTTTAAGGCGGCTTTTTACGTTTTCGATAGGGTTGCGGTCGAACCGAAGAGAAAATTCTTCGTTGAGCACTTTGAATTTCGTTTCAACTTCCATTATGGCACAGCGATAATAAGCCATAAGTTTTGCGTATTCGTGGGCACGCTGTGCAATAAGATAATGTGCTTCTTCGTTTTCAAAAATCTGCTCGAATTCTTTTTCAATATCGCGTTCAGACTGGAATTCCTGGGACATGGCCGATATCCTTTCGTGGGGTATTTTGATTTTATCAACAGTATAGCATATAAATATGAATATTTCCATATTGAAAAATAAATTACCGTTTAAATACAAAAATATGTTGCGTTTTTTTAAAATTTTCGTCTAATTAATTGAAAGGATTTTTAGCCGGTAAAAAATATGGTATAATTTTATTATATCGCTTTCAGAAGAGAAAAGGGGAGGAATTTATGCTTACAATGATGATTGCCGCAATTGAAAGCGACCCGAAGCGTGAATTCATGGCAAACCTTTATGTCAGTTTTTACGGTAAGATGAAGAAAAAGGCCATGACGTTTGTTTCGGATGAGCACACGGCGGAGGAAATTATGCAGGAAACGTTCATAAAGCTCATAGAAAACGTCGATACAGTCATGAATATTGAAAAAACAAAGCTTCCGGCATACGTTTATGTTGCGGTGAGAAATACGGCATTCGATTATCTTCGCAATAAAAAACGGGACAAGGATTTTCTTTTGCTTTCGGATTTCGATGATGAGGAATCTTTTGCGGAAAGCAATGTTTCCGAGCCGGAAACCCTCTTTCTGCAAAAGGAAAACATAAGGACACTTGCAAAGGTGCTCGAAAAACTTCCCGAAAGGGATAGGATAATCCTTGAATCCAAATACATACTTGGAATGAAAGATTCATCCCTTGCAAAAAGGTTCGGAATTTCCGAAAGCGGAATAAGAATGTGCATAACAAGGGCAAAGCGAAAAGCATATAAACTGATGGAAGGGGAGATGGCACATGAGTAAATTAGGTTATGAACTTTCATCAAAAAATATAAGCGAAAGCTATGAGGATCTCCTTTTCAGGGAAGCAATGGCAATTTACTGCGAAGAGGAGAGCAAAAATATACTTGCGGAAGATGACGATTTCGATTTTGCGGAACGGGAAAAGCGCCTTCGTGAGATTGATTCTCTCATCGCCGCTCAGAAAAGAAAAAAACTTTTTGCAAAAGCGGGTTTTTACGCAAAGAAAACCGTTGTTGCCGCGGCTGTCATGTTCCTTGTGGTTGCGATTTCGCTTTCTTCCGTTGTGGTTGCTTCGGCGGATGTGCGTGAATATGTGCGTGAAAGCTTCTACGGCCTTCTGTATGAAGAGAATAACAAAGGATACACCAGGGTTGAGGTTGCGCCGAACGACGATTTTATCGACCCTGAACTTTACGACTGGGCGGGTGCCTATGCACCGACCTATATGACCGAGGGATATACTTTCAGCAATATTTACAGCATGAACGGCCAGCATACGGTTAACTACGGCAAAGGCGATTCTTATATCTCCATTGTCCAGAGCGCAAACGGTTCCGCAAAGCTGAATACTGAAAATGCGGAGCTTGAAGATATAATTATCGGAGAAAGCAAAGGTCTTCTTGCCAGAAGCGATGATTGGTGCTGTGTGATATGGAGTGTCGGCAACATGATGCTCAGCGTAAGCGGAACAGCTCCCGTTAATGAAATAATCGAAGTTGCAAACGGTATAAAAGTAATCAACTGATAAAGGAGTGAAAGAATGAAAAAGATAATTGCTCTGGCGCTTTGCGTTTTATTGATAGCCGCTGTTTTCGTCGGATGCTCTGCGGAGGAAAAGGCAAATTTTAACGGAAACGCCGATGAATATGTATATATGTATGAAGAAGGCAGAAACCGCGATTGGGAAGAAGATATAATATATCTTGCAAAGACTTTCCTCGAACTGCACCCGACCCTTGTGGACGGAAACACCTTTGGTTATATTGCTTCTCCCGGTAATCTCGCTGTCGAAACCGTTTATTGTTATGATGAAAATATCCGGAAAGAATTTATAGATACTGTAAATTTACTCATTCCGAAAATCGACGAAATCAGCGATCTTGAAATTTTTATGGAAATAAGCGGCATCATTGCAATTACGGGTGACGGTTATTCCTACATCGGTGATTATTCCATTGAAGAAACATTCCCGGTTCGGTTATGGGGTTTTTGTGTTGACGGTGAATACGGAATTTATGTAAGGGCGATATCCGAAGAATACAGTCATCTTATGTATTCAGAGCTTGAATCAATAAACGGTATCGGCATAAAAGAAATAATAAAAAACACTCAAAAATATGTCGCGCAAAGCGAAGGTTCTTTATATACAAGGTACAGCTCGTGCTTTGAAACCCGGGAATATCTTGCCGCAATCGGAGTTATGGAATACGAAGATGAAACTGTTACATATTGTTTCGTAAAAGCGGACGGAACAAAAGAGGAAGTTGAACTCACAATTTCTTCTGCGGAAGATGCCCCGAAAGATCCAACCGCGGGATCATTCGCTTTCTTTGATATCTTTGACAAGGATTATTTCTATGAGATGATTGACGATGAAACGATTTATATAAGGATAGGATATTTTAATGAAACACCGTATTATTCTTTCGGAAAGATGACAAATGAATTAAGCAGCATTGCAAAAAACGGAAATATAACAAAAACGATCATTGATTTCAGAGGCGGAGCCGGAGGTTCAACCGGCATCAGCGGTTATGATACGTTTTTGAAAATCATATGCGAAGAAGATTTCGGAAACGTATATATTCTCAATGACGGAGCCAACCAGCATATAGGTGTTTATACCGCTTCGATTATAAGACAGCATAATTCCGATGCGGTTATTGTAGGTTCCGCATCGGAAGGTCCCAATTTCTATACACATAACGGACCTTATTTCCATTTGCCGAACAACGGTTTCAGGTTCACCTGTTCCGACAGAATGCTCATAAGCTGGCCCGGTTATGAATACGACGTGCTCATGCCGGATATCGAGATTTACCAGACCATCGAAGATTACAAAAACGGAGTGGATACGGTGCTCGAAGCAGTGCTCGCGATGGAATAATTAAAATACAAAAGCTCCTGCCAATGGCAGGAGCTTTTGTGCATGCAGATAAAGGCTTTGTATAAAAAATCCCTGCCGGAAATCCGGCAGGGATTTTTGTTATTCTTTAATTATCAATTAAAGGAAGAGGGGAAGGAATACAACAGCTACTACGGTCATGAGCTTAATAAGAATGTTAAGGGAAGGACCGGAAGTATCTTTGAAGGGGTCACCGACGGTATCGCCGACAACAGCAGCTTTGTGGGGTTCGGAACCTTTGCCGCCGTTATGACCGGTTTCAATGTATTTCTTTGCGTTATCCCAAGCGCCGCCTGCGTTGGACATGGTGATTGCCATGAGAACGCCGACTACGAGAGAACCGGCAAGAAGACCGCCGAGTGCCTCTGTACCGAGGATAAGACCAACAGCGATGGGGCAGATAACAGCAAGTGCACCGGGAAGGAGCATCTCTTTAAGAGCTGCACCGGTGGAGATGTCAACGCATCTTGCATAGTCGGGTTTCTGGGTTCCTTCCATAATGCCGGGGAACTCGTGGAACTGACGGCGAACTTCTTCGATCATCTGGTTTGCTGCTTTACCAACAGAGTTCATGGTAAGAGCGGAGAAGAGCATCGGAAGCATACCGCCGATGAGAAGACCTGCAACAACTTTAGGATCGAGAAGGTCGATTCTGTCGAGGTTTGCAATCTGGGAATAAGATACGAAGAGTGCAAGAGCGGTAAGAGCTGCAGAACCAACTGCGAAGCCTTTGCCGACTGCTGCGGTGGTGTTACCGACGGAGTCGAGGGTATCGGTGATTTCACGTACTTCTTCGGGAAGTTCGCTCATCTCTGCGATGCCGCCTGCGTTATCGGAGATAGGACCGTAAGCGTCAACTGCGATAACAATACCGGTGGTGGAAAGCATACCTACTGCTGCGATTGCAATGCCGTAAAGGCCGAATGCATAATAAGCACCGAGGATTGCGATTGCAATAAGGAGAAGCGGGAAAACAGTGGAGGTAAGGCCGGTTGCAAAACCGCTGATAATGCAGGTTGCGGAACCGGTTTCGCACTGCTGTGCGATCTCTTTAACGGGTTTGAAATCGCCGGAGGTATAGTATTCGGTGATTTTACCGATTGCTACGCCAACTACAAGGCCGATAACAACTGCAACAAATGCGCCGATGTTGCCGAAGCATACATCGCTGAGGAAGTAGGAAGCAACGATAACGATGGCGGAGCTGATATAAGTACCGAGGTTAAGCTGGCTTGCAGGGTTGTTGGTTTTGCCGTTTACAAAGAAAACAGCGATGATGGAAGCGATGATGCCGATTGCAGAAAGGAAGAGAGGGAAGAGAGAACCGATTACGGGATCAAGCTCAACTTCTTTTCCAAGAAGGCCGCTGTTAACGGTGGGGATTGCAATAGCAAGGGTAATTGCGGAAACGATGGAACCAACATAGGATTCGAAAAGGTCGGAACCCATACCTGCAACGTCACCGACGTTGTCACCGACGTTATCAGCAATAACTGCGGGGTTTCTGGGGTCGTCTTCGGGGATACCTGCTTCAACTTTACCAACAAGGTCTGCACCGACGTCTGCTGCTTTGGTATAGATACCGCCGCCGACACGGCCGAAAAGTGCTACGAAAGAAGCACCGAGGGAGAAGCCGGTGATGATGGTTGCGCAGTCATCAAGGGTGATGTTTGCGAAGATGCCGGTGTCAAGGTTGCAAACGATGAAAACAACGCTTACGCCGAGAAGGCCGAGGCCGACAACGCAAAGACCCATAACAGCGCCGCCGCGGAATGCGATTTTAAGTGCAGAGGGCATACCGCTTTTGCTTGCAGCGTTGGTGGTGCGGACGTTTGCATCGGTTGCGGTTTTCATGCCGATATAGCCTGCAAGTACAGAGAATGCAGCACCGAAAAGGCATGCGACTGCAGCGATTACGTCGATGAAAATTGCGACGATGAGAAGGAGGGCAACTGCAAACACAGCAACCATTTTGTACTCGCGGCCGAGGAATGCCATTGCACCCTCGCGGATGTAACCGGAGATTTCCTTCATTCTTGCGTTGCCTTCGTCCTGTTTGGCGATCCAGCTTTTAAGCATGAGAGCGACAGCGAGAGCGATGACACCGATAACGGGAACAGCATAGAGAATATTTTCCATAGCTTTGTTCACTCCTGTTCGTGTTTCTTATTTGGGCAAAAAGCCCACTGTTGTATATCAACAACTTATTATATAAAATATTAGTATATTAAGTCAAGAGAATATTCAAAATTTAGTATAAAAAAATTTAAAAATTATAACATTTTTGTCAAAAGAAACCTTTTTCAAAATTTACAAAACTAACAAAACCGTGAACAATAATTAAAAAAACGTTAGGCGGGTTTATAAAAATTGCACTATTAAGTTTTTGTTGACTTTTGATACACGGATGGTATAATTAGTATAACTAATCATACTTTTTTAGATGAAGGAGTTTTTATATGGAGTTTCCGAATGATAAATATGCATGGATCGTCAAAATCGGTGAAAAGGGTCAGTTCGTTATACCGAAAGAGGCAAGAGAAATGTTTGATTTGAAACCCGGAAGCAGTATCCTTGTTCTGGGCGATGCAAAACGCGGTCTTGCGATTCTTCCAAAGGAACAGCAGAGTGAATATATTTCAAGAATTTTTGCCGATTTGGATAAAGATGGCGGTGAAAAATAATGAGCAGAATTGTGTTTTTCTGCATACCCGCCCATGGGCACACAAACCCGACTCTCGAAGTTGTTCGGGAACTTATTTCGCGCGGGAACGAGGTAATATATTATTCGTATGATATTATGCGCGACAAAATTGAAGAAACCGGCGCAAAATTTGTATCATGCGATAAATACGATTATGAGAAAAAGCTTTCGCAGGAAGAGGCGGTAAAAATCGGCAGGGATATCGCTTTTTCCACGGAAATTCTTGTAAATACTACCCTTGCCATTGATGATGCCATTTTTGCGGATATGAAAAAGCTTGAACCGGATTGCGTTGTTGCGGATTCCATGGCCGTTTGGGGCAAGGCCATCGCCATGAAGCTTGGGATTCCTTTTGTTTCTTCAACGACCACCTTTGCATTCAATAAATATTCCGCTAAAATTATGAAGCAAAGCCCAAAACAGCTTTTCTCGATGATTTTCTCCATGCCGAAAATCAACAGGAATATAAAAAGGCTACAGAATAAAGGTTATCCGGTCAAAAATGTGCTTGATATAATTCAGAACGATGAAAATACCGATACTATTGTCTATACTTCGCCGGAATTTCAGCCTTTTTCCGAAACTTTTTCAGAAAAATACGCATTCGTGGGGCCTTCGGTAAGACCGGCGGTAAGCGAAATTGAAAAAACAAAAGAAAAACTTGTTTATATTTCCATGGGAACGGTTAATAACGATATGCTTTCTTTTTATAAAAACTGCATTTCCGCTTTCACAGAAACGAAATATCAGGTGATAATTTCTGTGGGAAATATTGTTCGGATTGATGAACTTGGAAAAATTCCGGATAACATATCGGTTTATCACAGCGTTGATCAGATTGCGGTGCTTCAGAAAGCGGATGTTTTTGTTTCTCACTGTGGAATGAACAGTGCAAGCGAAAGTCTTTATTTCGGCGTTCCGCTGGTGATGCTTCCGCAGACTCCGGAACAGGGAGGAGTTGCCGAGAGAGTTAAACAGCTCGGCGCGGGCATAAAACCCGAAAAGGCCGATTCACTTTCGGTTTTAAATGCTGTGGAGCGCCTGCTTGGAGATAAAGCCTATGCCGAAAATGCCGCAAAAATTTCCCGAAGCTTCAGAAAATGCGGCGGTGCAAAAAGTGCCGCGGATAAAATTTTAAGCGTTTGCAAAAAATAAGAAATGCGCGGCATTTGCCGCGCATTTCTTATTTGAATATCTTTTTAAATTCTTCTATCCATTCAATTATTACAAATCGTATCTCATAGCCGTTGCCGGTGATGAATTTTGTATTTTTGCCGTATTCGGCGGCGACTTCCGCTTCAGCACCCGGAACACAGAGCGCGGGATACATGACGCACCACCAGTTTTTGCCTTCGCCTGCGCCGATGATTATACGGACCGCGTCATAATTCCCGGCGGGAAGGGTGAAGCCATCATAGCTTCTTGTTTCAAACCACATTTCGGTGACTTCAACTTGTACCTCGTAATCAAAACCTTCTTCGTAGATGACTTCCTCCGCGATGGCTTTTATATCGTCGGAGGAATATTCCGCCGCGGCAACTGCTTCTGTCTTGCCCGAAACTTCAGCAAAAAGTTCGCCCGTTGCCGCAAGAACAGCGTCGCGCACTTTGATTTTAAGTGACTGGTCCTCTTCACTGTCAGAATTGGCAATAATATGAAGCCGAAGCGTTTCGGAACGCACCTCGTTGCTTGCGGCAACGGTGCGGTTTATCATAGAAGTGAACATGGTAAAAATTATACCGATAAGTAAGATCGTTTCAACGCCTTTCATTTTTCTGCCTTTGGGATATGCGTTGTATCTGTAAAAACTCATAAAAATTCCGCCTTTGCTTTGTTGATACCAAAAGCATTGGCGGAATTTTTTCTATTTATTCATCTTCGTAAGGATTTTTATCGTACGGACCGATGGCGAGAACATCAAGTGTTTTTCGGAAAGATTTTGCAAGTTCACAATTCTGATAATCCGTGGGAACAACAGTATCTTTTTCCCAGCCGATACAGCTGAAAGCATTTTTCATTTTTGCGTCCTGCCATGTAATGCTGACCCGGTATCCTTCATCTTTATACCAATTGATATTAATCAATCCAAAATCTTTAACAGCCGCTTTCCAGCTTCGGGCTTTCATATATTTTTCAAAGGGAGACATTTTTTTCTTAGGATTGTTTCGGGTATTTACAAGAGTATCATGTTCAACGTAATAGGAAAAGCATAAACCGAAAACCGTTTTGAAAAAGTCTTCAAGCTGTTCATCGGAATAGGGATATTCCAGTTTTGTAATCGGTTCGATAGCGACGTCCATCTGATGGGTTGTATCTTCGGACATGGGCTCACCATAAAGATTATAATCCCGGTCAACGTAAACATTGATTTTTTTGTAAAAAGGTTTGTCCTTTTTTCGGGATAACATCTTTATCTGGGCAGATATCGGATTTGTTGCGGAATAGCAAAATTCCCGTATAGTCA
>JAFUJP010000167.1 GCA_017473745.1 Oscillospiraceae bacterium | reverse complement strand
CCCTTTTGAAAGGGGACAGCGGTCGCGGGAGCGACAGCAGGGGTTAGAAAGGCGTTTCTCTGACGGGTACCACCGTCTCTTTGCGCCGTCAAAGAGATGGGGGTACATAACAAATTACAAAAAAACGGAACGGTCAAGACCGTTCCCTACATTTGATTAGATGATAACCGCAGACGGAACAGGGTTGGCCCTCATCCGTCACGGCTGCGCCGTGCCACCTTCCCCCGAGGGAAGGCTTTAAAACGCTCCGCGTTCTTGGGTTATGGGCGCACACGCAGGTGCGCCCCTACAACCACATTCTTCACCGCGGTGATGTAAACAATAATTTATATTCCCCACCTTGCGGTTTTTGGTGCAAAAAGATATAATATATAAGTAAAAAGATTTTTCACCGAGGAGATGTTCCCATGAATAAAAAACTTTTTGATTTTATCGCAAAAAGTCCGACGCCTTTTCACGCTGTGGCAAACGTTTGCGAAACCCTTGAAAATCAGGGATATACCAAGCTTTGCGAAAGCAACAAATGGGCGCTTGAAGCCGGTAAAGGCTATTATGTGACAAGAAACGGTTCTTCCGTGATAGCGTTCCGCATTCCGGAAGATGATTTTTCCGGCTTTATGCTCACGGCTTCTCACTGCGACAGCCCCTGTTTTAAAATCAAGGAAAATGCCGAGCTTGCGGATAAATATTACGTTCGCCTTTCCACCGAAAAATACGGCGGTATGCTCTGTTCCACCTGGCTCGACAGACCTCTTGCCGTGGCGGGAAGAGTTACTCTCCGCACCGAAAACGGGATTTCCGTCCGCCTTGTGGATACAAAGGAACCCTGCGCGATAATTCCGAACGTTGCCATCCACATGAACCGCAACGCCAACGACAATATGTCCTATAACCCGGCGGTCGATATGCTTCCGCTTTTTGCGGCGGGAGAAGCAAAAGGCTCTTTCAAAACGCTTGTTGCAAAAGCCGCAGGCTGTGAGGAAAAAGATATCCTCACCACTGACCTTATCGTATATAATCCTCAATACGGCACAGAATGGAACGGCTATATTTCCGCGCCGCGCCTTGATGACCTTCAGTGCGCTTTCGGCGCCCTCGAAGCGTTTGTAAGCGCCGAAAAGTCTGCGAGCCTTCCGGTTTACTGCCTTTTCGATAACGAGGAAGTGGGGAGCCAGACAAAACAGGGCGCCGCTTCAACATTTATCGCGGCGGTTCTCGAACGCATCAGCGAAGGGCTCGGTCTTTCTTCCGCAGAGCATTACGCAAAGGTCGCAAACAGTTTTATGCTTTCCTGCGACAACGCCCATGCGGTACACCCGAACCACCCGGAATATCAGGACAGAAACCATGCGGTTTATATGAACGAAGGCATAGTTATCAAATATAACGCCAACCAGAGATATACTTCCGACGCTGTTTCTGCCGCGATTTTTGCCCTTGTCTGTGAAGAAGCGGGAGTTCCCTTCCAGCGTTACGCAAACCGCGCGGATATGCCCGGCGGTTCCACTCTCGGAAATATTGCCAACACACAGGTTTCGCTGAATACCGTTGATATCGGCCTTCCGCAGCTTGCTATGCATTCTTCCTATGAAACAGCAGGAGCGAAGGATACCGAATATTACGTAAAAGCCCTTACCGTTTTCTACGGTAAATCCCTTGTTATGGAAAACGACGGGGAATATAAATTAAGATAAATTATTGTTTACCGCACCGCGGTGAAGAATGTGGTTGTAGGGGCGCACCTGCGTGTGCGCCCGTCAAAAAAGGATTCCCGGAGGGCAGCCTTCCCAGAGGGCAAAGACGGCGAAGCGCGCCCGGTGGGCGATACAGCGAGCCGGATTTGGCGCAGGCATCGACCGTATGCAAGGCGTATGCCGCCGCAGACGGGCGCTAATGCCAAGAGTACAGGTGGATTTTCGGCAATTTATTGCCGAAAAGACGGATGAGGGATAACCAAGAACGCGGAGCGCTTATCGAAATTAGACAGGGTTTATCCCTCCTCAGTCGCCTTCGGCGACAGCTCCTCCTCTGAGGAGCTTAATAACAT
>JAFUJP010000166.1 GCA_017473745.1 Oscillospiraceae bacterium | reverse complement strand
TCAAAAACCGTTCCGTCTATGCGCTGGCTTTTTTCATATATTTTCCCCGCGGAAAGTTCCGTTTTTCCGTATTCAAAAACCAAAAGCGGCTTAACCCCGCTCATCATCCTTCTTCTTTCCATTCTTTTTCTCCTTTATGCTTCAAGCCCCGCCGTCCCCGGCAGGGCTTTTATTGCTTTCCGGTTATTTCGTCTTCACTTTGAATTTTCCGATTCGGAACATCGGCGCGGAGTTGATGGGAACATCAACGGTTTTCGCGTTGCCTTCTTCGTCTTTACCGAAATCCTTCCAAAGATAAGGGGTTCCGCCGGTCTTGCTTTCAAAAATACCAACGCCAACCGCAGTGGTAGCCGGGCCGCTTTCGTTCTCGGGGAAATAAATGATCTCCTGGTTCTGTGCGCTGCTCTGGGTTTTGGAATATCCGTCATCATCGGTAATAACGGCGCTTGCTGCCGCCGCCATAATAACCTTGCCCTCAATGCCCTCAACGTTGATTGCAACGCGGGAATATTCCGCATAGTCAAGCTCAACGCCGCCTGTTCCGCCCGCACCGGGCATAGTCTTGAAAAGTCCGACATAAGGGGTCCCGAATGAAACCGAAGTACCCTTCGTCATCGCGTTTATAATTCCTGTTCCTTTTGTTCCGTTAATCATAATTCATCGTCCTTTCTTTTAAGTGGTTGCCGCTGTTGCAAGCGCAATGCTTTGTATTTTTACAGTTGTTGTCGATACGCTTATTTCGATAGCATACGGATTATCATTGCTTAAAATTATGCCCGTCCACGAATATGTACTGGAACCTGGCTTATATGCAAAATAGCATATATTTTCAAAAGAAACGCTGTTGAATACCGCATTTATTTTGACAGGACCTTCTTCTAATGCCTTACGGAGTTCCTTCGTATCTCTATCACCGTATGTACTTCCGCCAAGTACAATATTAGTAAAACCCATTGATACAAGGTCAAATTCAAACGGAACAATCAGCGGTTCAGGAAGTCTTTCTCTTTTGATTGTTTTTCTTGTTGCAAGTGCATAAATACTTACAACATGGCTTTCGTTGACTTCCGAAGTTCCTTTAAAAAAAGCACCAACATTCTCGCCATTCTGAACCATGGTGGCTACTAAAAACGGCTCTCCCGTATCTCCGTAGGAAGCATCAACTATATTCATATTTCCTACACAGAGTCCGTCACCCGCAAAACCCGTTACCTCGTATTCCTCTCCGTCCCAAACAACAACATATTTTTTCCCGATTTCAAGTATTTGGTTAAATTCATATAATCCAGATGAGCTCTCATCGTTCCATTCAACTGTTTGCTCCGCGAAAACTTCTGTTTCTTCCGTGTCTTCTCCTTCAAGGATTTCGAGATATTTGTTATCTATGTAAACAGTAATTTCACCTTCAATTTTGCATGAATAAAGCCCGCTTATTGTAAGGTCCGTGGGATCATCTACAAGAAGTGCATTCCACATTGGCGTTCCTGTTAGCAAACCGCTTGCATCTCTCATAATTGCAAAAGGAATACCATTGTCTTCACCTCCTAAAGGCGCATTGTTTCCGATTATAAGTAGGCCCGCAGTGCTAATACATTCACATTCATATGCTGTCCCTTCCCAGGTAACTTTGTAGGTTTTTCCAGCTTCAAGCGTGGCATCAGAGGTATCTTCAATTATAATTCCATCCGTTCCTCCCGCCCAAGCGTCATTAACTCCGTCACCATCAGTATCGGTCAGCGTGTCCTGAAATTCTCCCTCAAAAATTGTAGCGATTTCTCCTCCGAAAGGCTTATCGGTCAAATCGTTCCAGCTCACAGCAAGTGGAACTTTCTGATAAATTGCAACGGTGTGCGGCGTAGATTCGGTATCGGTAAGGCACATTATATTCATGGGTGATGTAGTTTGTCCGCCTATAATAAAAGGTTCTCCTTTTCCTTCAAGTCCCCAACCCGCGGCGTTGCCAATGAATGTTGCTCCTTCAACAACAGAGCTTGCATCTTGTCCGATACACTCATATTCAGTTCCGTCCCAAACGACTTTATAATATTCGCCTACAACCGGAACCATGGGTGCAGGAGAAAGATAATAAACATAGGCGCCAAAGTTTTCGTTGTGAACAAATTCGTCAAAAGTCGTTTCTTCAAGAATAACCTCTTCCGTCAAAACACTTCCTCCGGCCGGTGCATCCATCTTCGCCCAAGCTCCGCCAACAACACCAAGCACCTTGCCATTGTCGCTTTCGGTAACTTCGGGAAGTCCCGCACCGGTCCCGGTTCCAAGGTCTTCCGGCAGATATTTTTTATCAATTCTTATTGTTTCATTAACAGGCGTAATGCTCACCGTATGGCTTGCGGAAGTGTCGAGTGTGTTGCACCCACCGCCGCCGTCAGTATTTCGAACAAAGACAAAAGGCTCGCCCGTGTCAGTACCAAGCCCAAAATTAAGAATTAGCGTATCATTCCCTAAACGATGTCCGTCGATAGCGAATCCATCAATTTCGCTGTTTTTACAAACACATGTGTATTCCTTACCGTCCCAATTTACGATATAGCTTTCTCCTGTGAACATTTCGGGAAAACTGCCGTTGTCAAATTCACAGCCGTAAAGTCCGGGAAATTCTTCCGGGTCAACTTCCGCAAAGGTAAACTCCTGCTCCTCAATCGGAACAGGAATATCCCCGAAAAGCTTTCCCTTCAAAGAAGCATAAGTCCCTTCCGTCGCAACCGGCGCAAGGTTGGGCTTGTTTTTGATGAAATCTTTCTTCGTGCTGTCCGTCTGCGCCCAGTCCGGGTTAAGAATTTCCGCATCATGTATAAAGGTTGCTGTGCCACCGCTTTCGGTAAAAAGCTCCACGCCCGAAACATCTTCGTGAACGACCGATTCACCTTCGGCGTTAATGGTCACTACATTTTCTGCCATTTTCCGCCCTCCTTTTAGTAAATTTTAAGGATATTTCCGCTCTGCTCGGTCTTGAAAGCCTGCGTAATGCCGAGCACGCTGTTTTTGAGCACCGGGTCTATCCATTCTCCCGGCTTGATCCAAAGCTCCGCCTCGATGTCGATTTCTACGCCCAAAAAACTTTCAAGCGAAAGAGCTTCCGGCGTTTCCAAATCGCTTTCGATGTCAAAAACGATCTCCGGCTGCGCTTCCGCTGCCGCCGTTTCCGCCGCCCGAAGCTCGCCCTCCGCCGAAAGTTCAAATATTATTTTTTCCTCTTCCAAAAGCGCCGAATCCGCCGCGTTTCCCTCGGCCAAAAGCCCGATGTCAACAAGAATTTCTTCTTTCTGCCCGGTGTTCACCGCCGCCGGCGCATTCGCTTCCGCTTCAAGAATAATGTTGACCGTTTCGTCCATCTCACAGGCCGCCGTCTGCGGAGCAAAGGCTTCCGTATCGAGAACAAAAGTAACCGGGTCATCAAAGAACATCGGCGCCGTAAGCTCAACATAAAGCTCCGCGTCAATATCCGTTTCCATCCCAAGTTCGATTTCCGAAGCGGAACTTGCCACAACGCGAAGCTCCGTTTCCGGCCCCGCGGCTATGTCAAGAAGAAAGCCTATTTCGCTTTCAAGCGGAACCGTCGGAACTCCGTTAAGAAGTGCTTCCAAATCAAAGGAAAATTCCATATCCGCCGTCATCTTGCTCCGGCGCAGATAAATGATTTTGTCCCCAAGCTGGATTCGCTTGATTCTCTGCGGATAAACTTCCCGCCCGTTAAGGATTATCATTCGCCCACCTCATCCTCAAAGATGTTGTAATAAACGTCCTCTTGAATCGTTTCAAGGGCATCAAATTCCTCCTGCGTTCCGAACCAAATCCGAACTCTCTTTCCGCCGTTTTCGTCAAGAAGCTGTCCCGCTTCTTCCATTTCGGCATCAAGCCTTTTTCCGCTGGGCATTTCAATGTCGGCGGCATCCGCTATGGCAAATTCGCCTTTTGGTTTTATCTTGTCATAAAGGTTTATCGGCATATTATCCCTCCTTCACCGTAACGGAAATGTTTCCTATGATGGGCTGACCGGAAACATAAACGTTATAATCCTTCGTAACCCCAAATTTGTTGGTAAAAGATACCGTTTCAAATTCGTATTCATAGTCGAATCCGCCGATGTTGAAAATGGATTCGCCCATGCTCGCGGGATAGGCATAAAAGAAATAAAGCCCGTCGCCGCCTGTTGCGGAAACTGTAAGGTTCTTTCCGCCCGAAAGCTTCTTTGCAAGCGAAAGAATAAATTCGCTG
>JAFUJP010000165.1 GCA_017473745.1 Oscillospiraceae bacterium | reverse complement strand
TGTGATCCCTCCTTCCGTATATTTTATTATGTCAGGATTGTACATAATTCACCAAAATGCGCACAGATCGTAAAGAAGAAAAGCTGCGAATACCATGATCACTCTGCTGATAGTGTTGAAATGCTTTCGCTGCAACTATGCATTTGATTAGGAGAAGCTTATTCTTCATTTTTAACAAAGGTAAAGACAACGGGCCTGAACTCAAAGGGTTCGTGCCCGGATATTTCCGTGCCTTCGGGCGGTTCAAGGCCGAGCACGTCGTAATATTCCCCGGTGAATTTTATTTTGCCGTAATCAAAATCAGCCTGAAGCTTTTTGACGTATTCAAAGGGATTTTCCATCGGTTCGAGGGAAAGCTCGTTTTGGATTTTATCAAGAACGGGGCGGCGCCTTGCGGCAAAATCCGGGTCATCGTTTTCAAGAAATTCACAGAACTGTTCTTTGTTCCAACCGCTTATCTGTTCCGCCGCGGTTGTTCCGCCGCAGGCAAGAACAAGCCGAATAAAATCACCGAAATTTTCTGCAAGGGGTCGCACAAAATGTTCTTCGGCTGTTTCGGGGTTGACGGCGAAAACCTTTTCTCCGAAGCCTTCAATGAAGCAATAATGGATCCCGCCGGATTCCCAGCCTATGACCTTTGAGCCCACGGGCGTGCAGAAATATCCGCCTTCCTCATCGCCTTTTTCAAGGCCGATGAGGCTTCTGTCGATATGGAGTTCCATGAATTTTTCATAAAGGGACATTTTATGTGCCTCCGTAGTATGATAATAAACCTATGTTATCACAATGATTTGAAATTGGCAATCTGTTTTTAATTTAAGCTGTGCTGTCTTCCGGTATGGTCGATGGTGTAGTTTTCGGTATATATGAGTTCCGAAACGCCGACAAACTGATAACCGCTGTTTTTGAGGATTTCGAGAATGCGCGGAAGGGCTTCGAGGGTATTCGCCTTTCCGGAATGAAAAAGGATTATGCTTCCTTTCCGCACGTTCGAGGTTACGCTGTCGATCATTTTTTCGGCGGAAAGGTCCTTCCAGTCCCGGCTGTCAACGTCCCACTGAATAGTGGTGAAACCGAGTTCCTGTGCCGTTTTGATAAGCTCGTTGGAATAGGAACCGCTTGGCGCCCGAAAAAGGGAAGGGGAACCTCCGCCGGATTTTTCAATGCGCTCGCAGGAGCGGGTAAGTTCCTTTTCTATTTCTTCGGCGTTTATTTTTGCCATATCCGGATGGGTGTTGCTGTGGGTGCCGATCTCATGGCCGGCTTTGGCAATCATTTTTACGGCATCGGGGTTATCTTCTGCCCATTGACCGAGAATGAAAAAAGTTGCTTTTGCTTCGTATTCATCAAGGATCTCAAGAATGGAGGGGATATCATCCGCTTCCCATGCGCAGTTGAAAGTGACGGCAACTTTTTTATCGTCAGTTTCAACGGAGTATATGGGCAAAAGACGGCTGCCTTCCCCAAGGGCGACGCAGTTGGTTACAAAAAATATAAGCGCGGCAAAAATAAGAATCGAAGCTAAAATTGCCCAAAGGGGTCTTTTCCCGAGTTCATAATCCTTTATATCAAATGCCATACAAAAAACCTCCGAAAAAATCTTTTCGGAGGTTTTATATGCAAAAGTTTTATAAAAGATGAATGACAGAGATTGTTGTTTATGCGTTTAAAATCCCCCTTGCCTGTGCGGTGCTGTCCAAATCTCCGATTTGGCTAATGGCACCCATGCAAGGCCTTCCCGCAAACATCGTGAGCGGATGACGGCTACTGCATAGAGGGCTGGCACGCCGATAGGCGTGCCCGGGGGATTCTTTTTATGATTGCGCTCCGCGTTCTTGTTTGCGGAACGGTCAAGACCGTTCCCTACGGTTTGAAGATTATTGCATTTTCAGTGTAGGGCGGGGGTCCCTGAAGGGATTACTTCGCACTTCGTGCTCAGGGCACCCGCTCCCGCCGTAAACCCTGCCTAATTTTGATGTGCGCTCCGCATTCCTGATTCGCCCTCACCCGTCACGACTGCGCCGTGCCACCTCCCCCCTGGGGAAGGCTTTAAAACGGAATGACGATCCAA
This sequence comes from Oscillospiraceae bacterium, assembly GCA_017473745.1. Lineage (GTDB taxonomy): Bacteria > Bacillota > Clostridia > Oscillospirales > Ruminococcaceae > UMGS1668. Next base: position 101 of record JAFUJP010000165.1, on the reverse strand, counting down.
CACAGCCGAGCCGTCGCGGTAAAATGAGAACCGTTGCCGGCTCCGAACGGCGACGGTGGCGATTAGAAATCTCCATTCGTTCGGTGGTGAGTGTATTCCCC
>JAFUJP010000020.1 GCA_017473745.1 Oscillospiraceae bacterium | reverse complement strand
GCGCTCCGCGTTCTTGGTTATATGCCCTCTTGCGGTGCCCAAAATATTCTGCGGCATAACGCCTTGAATATTTTGACCGCGGCGCCAAAAACATCTCGCTTCATCGCCCACAGGGCGCGCTTCGATGTTTTTGCCCATCCGTCTTTTCGGCAATAAATTGCCGAAAATCCACCTTCCCCTCTGGGAAGGCTGCCCTCCGGGAATCCTTTTTAACGGGCGGACACATAGGTCCGCCCCTACGACGTTTTCAATAAGGCAATGCAACGCTAAACAACAATTTATCTTTCTTGCAATATGCGGAAAAAAGTGATATAATTACCGCTTAGTGAGTTCGAAGCCTTCCTCACTTAAAACAAAACCAAAGGAGATTTGAAAAATGAATAGAAGAAAAAGCAAAACCTCGTTTATTACAAAGGCGGCGGTCGTTGCGGCGCTTTACGTCGTACTGACCGAAATTTCAGCCATGCTCGGAATTTCGAGCGGAGTTATTCAGTTCCGGCTTTCCGAAATGTTCACGGTTCTTCCGATTTTCACCCCTGCGGCGATCCCGGGGCTTTTTATCGGGTGTTTTATTTCGAACATCATGGCGGGCGGAGTTATATGGGATGCTGTTTTCGGAAGCATTGCAACGCTTATCGGGGCGATCGGAGCATGGTTCCTCCGCAAAAAGAACGTTTATCTTGTGCCGCTTCCCACCATTGCCGCGAACATGCTGATCGTTCCGTTTGTTCTGCGCTATGCTTACGGTACGGAAGGAGGCCTTTTGTTTTTTGCCCTTACCGTCGGTATCGGAGAAATTGTAACAGCGGGAGTGCTCGGCGTTTTTCTTGCAAAAACGCTTAAAAAATATAAAATCGAGTTTTAAGAAAACCAAGGCTGTAAACAGTCCCTTCTTCAAAAAAAGAGGGGACTGTTTTTAATACTTCACATATATTGCCGGAAATCGGAAAAACGGCATAGATAAAAGCTTTTTTAAGCCGTTGAAAAAATATTATTTTTAAAATCGAAAGTTAGAAAAATGAAGTAAATCAAAGAAAAACAGCGAAAAACAAAGCTTTTGTTTTGTAAATTAAATTTTTTCAAAAAAGCTGTTGACAAAGGGGATTTCTTTAATTATAATAATAACCGTCGCTTTTGAACGAAAGTAATATTATAAGGAAAAATAATCGGAGGTAAACGCTATGTCCACTACTATGCCGAATGCCGCTACTATCGAGCGCAAATGGTATGTTCTTGACGCTGCAGGCAAACCCCTCGGTCGCACTGCTGCACAGGCCGCTGTTCTTCTTCGCGGCAAACATAAAGTTGATTTTGCTCCCCATGCTGACTGCGGCGATTACGTTGTTATCATCAACGCTGAAAAAGCAGTTCTCACCGGTAACAAACTCATCCAGAAAAAATACTATCATCACACCGGTTATGTAGGCCACCTCAAAGAGGTCAACTACAAAACCCTTATGGCAAAAAACCCCGCTTTTGCTATGAAGCTTGCTGTTAAAGGCATGCTTCCCCACAACAGCGTTGGCGCAAAAAGCCTTACCCGCTGCCACATCTATGCTGGCGCAAACCACAAACACCAGGCTCAGGCTCCCGAAGCTTGGGTAAAATGATTCGGAAGGAGGACGTAAACCATGTATGATTCTAACCCTTACTTCTACGGTACCGGTAGAAGAAAAAGCTCTGTAGCTCGTGTTCGCGTTTATCCTAACGGAACCGGCGCAATCACCATCAACGGCCGCGACATCGACGATTATTTCGGCCTTGACACTCTTAAACTCATCGTTCGTCAGCCCATGGAACTCACCGAGACCATCGGCGCATTCGATATCGTTTGCACCGTAGCAGGCGGCGGCGTTACCGGCCAGGCAGGCGCAATCCGCCACGGCCTTTCCCGTGCACTTCTCCAGTATAACGAAGAGCTTCGCCCTGTTCTCAAAAAAGCAGGCCTTCTCACTCGTGACCCGAGAATGAAAGAACGTAAAAAATACGGTCTCAAAAAAGCACGTCGTGCACCCCAGTTCTCCAAACGTTAATCGTTTCCAAGAGAATATCAGGAACCTCACCATTCGGTGGGGTTCTTTTTTATAGATGCACTGGGGTGTCCTCGCGAGCATAGCTCGCTGCGGGTCGACGCTGAAAAACGCTCCACCGGAGCGTTTTTTTAACCGCGCGACCAGTTCTCCAAACGTTAATCGTTTCCAAGAGAATATCAGGAACCTCACCATTCGGTGGGGTTCTTTTTTTGCTGTGTACTGGGGTGTCCTCGCAAGCATAGCTCGCTGCGGGTCGACGCTGAAAAACGCTCCACCGAAGCGTTTTTTAACCGTTTTGTATGCAGTAAGAATTAATTCGAATTTGTGGATCAAAAGCCATTTCTGAAGCAAAACCAAGCCGCTTTTTTGGATATTTGAATACAGCTTCCATTTTTGCTGAATATCTTTCGATTTATAGAAATGTGATACCGACTGTGCTATAATCAAAAAACAGTTTTTTTATAAACTGCGTGGTTTGGAATCGGACTTTGTGCTTTCTCCGGTTCAAAACAGCGTGAAAGGCACTCCTTGATGCCTTCCGGGAAAAGGATGCCCTCTGTAAAGCGGCGTTTTGCAGAGGGCGGTTCTTTTGCGACCATTCTTGCTATTCTTGCTGACTTTTGCAAAAATGAAAAAACAGCAAGTTTGGTTATGACAAGATTGGACAAGTGTGATATCATAATATGCAGAAAATTTAACGCATTGTGTTCCGCCACCCTCGGGTTTCAAGGCGGCGGAATGAGGGAATCCGGTGAAAATCCGGAGCATTTAACCGTTGCCGTAAATACAGGAGAGCTTTTTTCGCGGCGAAAGCCGGCCATTGGCAATAT
>JAFUJP010000164.1 GCA_017473745.1 Oscillospiraceae bacterium | reverse complement strand
TCTTGACCGTTCCGTTTTTTATATGTATCCGACTTTTCGGCTCGGATATTTTGATGCCGTCCCAAAAAAGAAAAAGGAGTGCTTCTTTACGAAGTACTCCTCAAACGAGCATGATTTTTGGATTTTGATTAAAACTGCTGATATCAGATTTCGACGATTTCGCCTTCCTGGCCGCAGATGCCGGCGGCGTTTGCTTCGTCGGTATCAATGTGCATTGCAAGGGCGGAAGTGGGGGTTACGCGAACGAGAACATCGCCGAAAATGGTGGAACGTTCCGGAGAAGCGATTTTAACGCTGACGATCTGTTTATCCTCAACGCCAAGACGCTCGGCGTCTTCGGGGAGCATATGTATGTGGCGCATTGCGATAATAACGCCTTCGCCAAGCTCAACTTCGCCGCAGGGGCCGACAACTTTGCAGGGGGCGGAACCGGCAAGGTCGCCGCTTTCGCGGATGGGCGCGGTAATTCCGATGGAGCGGGCATCGGTGAGAGAAAGCTCGACCTGGGTCCGGGGTCTTGTGGGGCCGAGAATGGTTACGCCGGAAAGGGTGCGCTTCGGGCCGACGATATCAACCTTATCAAAGGTTGCAAACTGACCGGGCTGAGAAAGATCCTTGCGGAATTTAAGTTCATAGCCTTTGCCGAAAAGGGTTTCAAGATCCGCCGCGGAAAGATGAACGTGGCGTGCGGAAGTTTCTACAATAAAGGTTTTGCTCATATTTTCCTCCAAAATAAACTCAATAATGGTTACATTATACTCCAAAATATGCCGTAAAACAAGGAAAAACCCCTCTTTCGGATAAGTAAAGAGGGGTTTTATACAATTATTTCAAAAAATTGTTGAATATTCAGGAACCGTAAACGGGATAGACACCCTTGGAAATATAAGTATTATAAACATCTTCGGGAATATAACCGAGGGATTTTGCAGAAAGATATTCCGCATAAAATTCGCCGTTTTCGTCGGTGCGCTCAAAAAACGTAACTTCAAAAAGTTCAATGTATCCACTGAAATATCCGAACTGACCGGAAAGCAGAAGTTCATCAACAGAAGCACCCCGAAGAACGTTTTCATAAAATTCATTGGAATAAAAATCAAGCCCGACAAAATAGAAAACCGCCGTTAAGCTTCCGTCATCGTTTTCGGTTCGGTCTTTAAGCACGAAAGCGCTTGGTGAAGGACTGTATCCGCCCGAGGGAACGATGAATCCGCTTCCGTTATCAATGCAGAAATCGGTGCGCTCAAGAACGTTGAACCCGAAGGATTTTTCGGAAATCTCAATAAATTTTTCTTTCGGAACTCCGATGGTTTCTCCGAGGTCTTCGGCATATTTATCCAAAATATACATTGCGGCGGATTTGGGGTCAAAGCCATCTTCCTCGGAATAATCTCCGAGATATCCGATTTCAGGGCCGAAAAATTCATAATATTTCAGCAAAATCGGGTCTGCGGAACCGATATCGAATTTTTTCGGCGCAGGAGGAAAACGATAGTATTCTTCCGCAAAGGCGTGGTCGTGAACCATTTCAATTTCAAGGGTATCAAAATCGAGGGAATAGCATCTGTCGCAGATTGCAAAGGCGAAATCCGCTTCGATATCCTTGAAGGGACAGTCTTCAAAATAGGCGTCCGCGGGTTTGTTATAACCGTCGCGGTGTATCTCAATGCCCGTATCAATAACGGTGCTGAAGCTGTTTTTTATGTCGAAAAGTGTAATATAATAGGTTGCCGCAACATCCGAAGCAAGGGGCGCATCAAAACTGAAATCCGGGCTTGTTTCAATTCCGAAAATAAGGATTTTTTCTTCTTCCGGAACGAAGGCAAAACCGCTTTCCCAATATTTTTTATCTTCCGCAGAGGATGGGATCCATTCCTCGACGGCTTTGAGGTGCTCGAAGGAATAAATCACAAGACCTTTTTCGGCGGAATAGCAGAAGAAATATTCGTTATTTATCGCATCGAAAACGGTGTTTTCAGAGAAATCGTTGATGATGTGGATTTTTTCGTTTTCTGAAGTGCGAACATAGACAAAATTAAGTCCGTCCCTGTTTTTATCGAAATCAAAGGAACCGAGGGAATATTTTCCGTTTTCGGTGGATTTTTCGCCGAAAGAGATTATGTTTGCGACGGAGAGAATTGTTTCTTCCGAAATTCCCGCTTCGGTAAGAATGCGGAGATGTTCGCCTGAATATCCCATTTCCTCCGCAAGAGCGTAAAAATCCTCTTCGGTTTCTTCCTCCGGAGCAATCTCGTAAATGCTCCAAACCATATATTCTTCCGAAGTTGGTGTTATGGGGGCTGTTTCAACAAGCCAGAGTTCACCGTCAAGCGAGGCGATAAACCTTCTTTCATCAATGGGCTGATAATATCTGCTTTGATATTGCGAAATATCAGGGAAATCAAGTCCAATAATAAAAAGTTCGCTCCATTCTTCTTCGGAATATGGGAATTCTTCCCACCTCCAATCAGAAACGGGAATAGTTTCTATTTCTGTTTTGCTTGCATAAACGTAAACAGAAAAAGCATTTTCTGTTATTTGATATATGCGTTCGGGGATTTCAAGAGTTGAACTTAAGAAATTGTGGAAAATCCGCTCTTCAATAATTTTATAATTGCCTTTTGCAAGAGAAGGGGGCTCTTTGTAAACAAGTTTTCCGTCTTCAAGAATAAACTCCGCACCTATAACGTAAAATTCGTTTTCGAAGAAATCCATATCCCCGAAATTCACGGTTCTGTTAATACAATATTTTCCGTCCGGAAGTTTTCCGTAAATTTCTTTTATGTCACTTTCCCATAAACCGGTTTTTCCGCTCTCAATAACTTTTGTTCCGAAATCAAACTCGTTATTGTCGTTTATTTTCGGAAGTATATACCATTTTCCGTCCTGCTCAAAATAAAGGCTGTAAGAAATACGGTAATATATCTCCTCCGAAGTTTCGTTGAAAATTTCCGTCGTGATTTCTTCCTGAGAAGCGGCGGTAACGGTCATTCTTATTGTTCCGTCAAGTCCGGAAAGCCCGGGTTCAATTTTATTGGAAAAAGTTTCAACGGCAGGTTCATCTGTTGTTTTCGGGTTATATTTTACCGCTCCGGTAAAAGTGCATCCGACTGCAGCAACTGCGATTATCGCCAAAACGGTCGCCGTGATTTTAAGCATCTTCGGCTTTTTTGCGATAAGGGTGATGCGCTCTTTAAGGCCGCTTTTACTGCCGGTCATGGTGGTTGCAGAGGAAAGTATGCCGACTGCGGGTTTTTCGACTGTAAGGCTTATAAGAGTGCGGCCATAGCCGATGCGTTCGCTTTCGCCGATGCGTTTGATGGTTGCTTCGTCACAGGCGAGTTCCGCATCGCGCATCGAAAGAAACGCCGCAAGCCAAACGAAAGGGTTATACCAGTGAAGCGCAAGGCAAAAGCATCTGAGCACGCTCCAGATATGGTCGCCGTGGCGGCGGTGGGTGGTTTCGTGCTCAAGAACGTGGCGAAGGATTTTTTCATCGCCGAGAACTGCCTCCGTAACGTAAATTGACGGTTTTATGATACCGAAAAGGCAGGGCGTTTTTATTTTCGCGGAAGAATATACCGAAAGTTCGGATTCAATGAGCACCGGCCTGCGGCTCTTTTTGAGCATCAGCGCAAAGCGAAGGTTGCCCGAAAGAAAAATAATTCCGAAAACCGCCACCCCGGCGATCCAAATGCCGTAAAGAACGTCATAAAGGCTGAAAACCTTTATTTCCGGTTCGGTAACGTAGCCGTTATCGACGGTTATATTGATTTCCGGCTCGATATATTCGATATTGTCATCGAGGATAAAGATATCTTCATCCGGAACGGCAGGAACGTAGGGCGTGATTTTTTCGGGAACGTAGGGTTCGGATACGGCAGGGGGTTCCGCCGTTTCTTCCCGTACCAAAAAGTTGAGCACGCTTATGGGGCTTTCAAAAAGCGAAAAGGGAAGAATAAGCCGTATGAGCACCAATGCCCAAAGGGCATATTGAAGCCGAAGGCTTATTTTTCCGCGCAAAAGAAACCGAAGCACGGCCACTATAACTATGAGCACGGAAGATGTGATGATCCATTCTGTCATTTCTGCGCCTCCTCTGCCTTTTGTAAAATTGAATAAAGCTCGTCAATTTCTTCTTTGGAAAGATTCTGTTTTTCGGTAAAAGCGCTTACAAGAAGCGAAAGGCTTCCGTTATAAATGCGGTCGAGGAAGTTTTCCGTTTCTTTTCTTGCGGCGGCTTCGCGTTCCACAAGGGGATAATAAACTTTAACTTCACCGCTTTCGTCACAGCGTATAAGCCCTTTTTCAGTCATGCGGCGAAGCATGGTGAGGGTGGTGCTTCGGTTCCAGCCAACCTTTTTATTGAGGTGATCCACAGCTTCGCGCCCGGTTCGGGGAAAAGATTCCCAAAGGCATTCAAGAACATACCATTCGTTTTCGGTAAGGTTTATATTTTTATTATCCACAGCATTCACGCTCCAATTCTGTTTACTTTGTAAACTCAATATATCACAACGAGTTTACATTGTCAACAGCCCTTGGCAGAATATTCCGAAAGTGAATATAAATTATTGTTTATATGCCTTCCCAGAGGGGAAGGGGGACCGTTGCCGTAGGCACGGTGGATGAGGGATTGTTTAATAACGCGTCGTAGGGGCGCACCTGCGTGTGCGCCCGTCAAAAAAGGAGATTCCCGGAGGGCAGGCTTCTCCTTGAGGAGAAGCTCCGCCGAAGGCGGTGATGAGGTGTTTGTCCGCTAATTTCCGTGTTTGTATAGAAACACCTCATCTGTCATCGCGAAGCGATGCCACCTTCCCCTCAAGGGGAAGGCTTTAAATGCATATAAACAATAATTTATCCCCTATTGACAAAAGGGATTATTGGGCGCAAAATATATAAAGAAATCCATTGAAGAAAGCGGGTGCAAAATGCCCGGAACAGGAACAATAATAAACGTTATCGCAATAATCATCGGCGGTATTTTCGGCTTGCTTTTCGGGAAAAAGTTTTCGGAAAGGCATAGGGATACCCTTTGCAAAGCCTGCGGAATATGCGTTCTTTTCATCGGAATAAGCGGCGCTATGGAGGGTATGCTCAAAATTGAAAGCGGCATGCTTAAAAGCGGTGAAACGATGCTCATCATCGCCAGTCTTGCCCTTGGCGCGCTTATTGGCGAAATGCTCAATATCGAAGATAGATTTGAGGCATTCGGCGAATGGCTCAAAATGAAAAGCGGCAACGCTAAAGATAAAAAATTTGTTGAAGGATTCGTCAACGCTTCGCTGACTGTCTGCATCGGCGCCATGGCCATAGTGGGCGCCATACAGGACGGTATCCTCGGGGATTATTCCATCCTTGTGACAAAAGCCATCCTCGACCTTATCATAATTATGGTGATGACCTGCTCCTGGGGCAAAGGCTGCGCCTTTTCGGCGATACCCGTTGCAATTCTGCAAGGTTCCGTCACAGCATTTTCAGGTTTCATCAAGCCGATTATGACTGATGAGGCCCTTTTGAATCTTTCGCTTGTTGGTTCGATACTTATTTTCTGCGTTGGAATAAACCTTGTCTGGGGAAAGAAAATCCGTGTTGCAAATCTTCTTCCGGCAATAATCATTGCTGTTGCGGCGGCGTTTTTGCCGTTTGAATTATAATTTATTTCAAGGAGGATACAAAAAATGAGAAAAAACTTCGGAGCAAAACCCATCCTTTATCCTATGCCTGTTTTTATTCTTGCGGCTTATGATGAAAACGGCGTACCCTGTGCCATGAATGCCGCATGGGGCGGAATGCACGAATCCGACGAAATCGCCATGTGCATCAGCGCAGGCCACAAAACCACCAAAAACATCCTTGCAACCGGCGCTTTCACCGTCAGCATGGCGGATGCTGACCACGTTGTTGAATGCGACTACGTCGGAATCGAATCCGGCAACAAAGTTCCGGATAAATTCGAAAAAGCCGGTTTCCATGCGGTAAAATCCGAATTTGTCAATGCACCACTTATCGAGGAGCTTCCCATGGCGGTGGAGTGCGAACTCAAAAGCTACGATCCGGAAACCGCCTGCCTCATCGGCAAAATCGTCAACGTCTGCGCGGACGAAAAAGTTCTTGACGAAAACGGCAAAATCGACCCGGCGAAGCTTCGCCCCATCACCTATGACCCCATGAACCATAAATACATCGTCCTCGGCGAAATCGTCGGCAATGCCTTCAGCGACGGAAACAAAATTAAGTAAGAAAATAAAAAAGACCGCATCTGCGGTCTTTTTTATTTCAGTTCATAGCGCCATTCGCCGTTTTCTTTGTAATAGAAAAATTCGCTCAGTTCATCATCGAGAAAAACCTTTATCATGTCTTTCATATCAAGGGAAAGACGACCGCCGGCCGACAGAAGTTCATCAAGGCGCATCCAGAAAACCTCGCCTTCATCGGAAGACTTCAGCTCGCCGCTGAATTTATCCGTTTTATAAAATAGAACCATATAGCGGGAACCGTCGTCGTTCACCCAATCCTTAATACCGCAAAGCACCGGCGAAACAATTTTCAGCCCGGTTTCTTCAAAAACCTCGCGTATTACGGCATCGGCGAAGGATTCATCTTTTTCAACGTGGCCGCCCGGAAAGGTAAGCCCGCCCCATTCTTCGTGAATTTTATCCTGAACCAGAACAAGGTCATCTTTATAAACCATGCACATATTTACGATTTCGGTTTTTTGTGTTCTATCCATTGGCGTTCTCCTTTGCGGTATTGATTGATGCAATCAAAATGCGTCGTATGGTGCCGCATTCATTATAAAGGTCAGCAACAATATTTTTTTCAATGATATCTGATTTTATAAACAGTTCCAGCCAATATTCGGTTTCATAACATTCTTTCAGTGAAATCTGAAGTTTTGCGATAAAATCTGCTTTTCCGTGAGCATAGTTTGCTTCATGAATGTTTGCCCCGATAGAAGTAGCGGAGCGTTCCAGCTGATTCACAAGGGAATGGTGTCCTTTAATGTTTTCACAAAGTTTGATAATTTTAACTGAAAAGTCCATTGAAAGGTCAACAAGTTTATTCTCTTTCATCAATATCATCTCCAAGGATATTATAATATATTTGATGAAATATTGCTATGCAATATGAAATAATCCATAAGAATTATGGAATATTTTGCTGTACCGCAAAATATGAAATAAAATAAATCCCTTCATGCCCGCAGGCATTTCATATGGCGAAGCCTTATTTCATACGCGTAAACGTATTTCATAAATCCCGTAAGGGATTTATTTCATTGAAAAGAAAAGACCTTTCGTCTGCCGACAAAAGGTCTTTTCTTTTATGGTGGAGACGGCCGGACTTGAACCGGTTACCTCGACAATGCGAATGTCGCGCTCTCCCAGGTGAGCTACGCCCCCATAACATTTGATATTATATCACGCCTCTTTTATATTTACAAGTAAAATTTTGCGATTTTTCCAAATAAAAGAGTTTTCAAACGAATAATATTATGGTAAAATATAAATACAGAATATTGTGAAAGAGGTGACCGCTTTTATGTTGGATGCTATTATTTTTATTCCGGTGATTATTGTTTTGATTATCAGCTTTGTGGCGGTGCCCCTGATAAATATGTTCAAAAACACTTTCGGGGATTCTTCCTCACAAAAAAAGAATACGCATGATGCTCACTATAACCGCCAGGTGCACCAAATGCATATAAAAGATGCGGGAACCGAACGCCAGCACCGCCTTGACCAGCTTAAAAGCCTTTATGAAGCCGGCATGATGGAGCGTGACGAATATGATGAACGCGTTGCCGGGGTCGAAGCGGATTATATGGGAAGAAGATAAAATAATAATCAAAGGGAACGCCGTTTTCCGGCGTTCCGTTTTTCTTATTACAAACAAACGAAGGAGGCCGCTTTTATGATAAAGCTTCTTGCGGGGATTTTTATAAAAGACAGCAAAAACTATTCCAATCAGAAAGTCCGGGCCGCATACGGATATCTTTGCGGAATGGTCGGAATAGTTATAAATATTTTGCTTTTCGGCGGAAAATTCGCCGCCGGAACATTAAGCGGCTCGGTCGCAGTGACGGCGGATGCTTTCAACAACCTTTCGGATGCGGGTTCCTCGGTCATAAGCCTTATCGGTTTTCGCCTTGCAGCCCAAAAGCCCGATCCGGGCCACCCCTTCGGCCACGGAAGGTTTGAATATATCGCAAGTCTTATTATTTCGATGGTAATTATCATGATGGGTTTTGAACTCGGAAAAGATTCCGTCGGAAAAATAATAGCCCCCGAAGCGGTTGAATATTCCACCCTTACCTTTGCGGTTCTTGTGGTTTCAATCCTGGCGAAATTCTATATGTTCATATATAACCGCTCCGTCGGCAAAAAGATAGATTCTTCAACACTAAAAGCAACCGCAACGGATAGTATCTCGGATACGGTTTCGACCTTCGCGGTTTTGCTCTCGGCGGTTCTTACGGTTACAACAGGGATCGTCATTGACGGCTGGGTGGGCCTTGTTGTTGCGGGGATAATTATTTTTGCGGGAATTTCGGAAGCGAAAGGAACCATTGATTCCCTTTTGGGAACGCCCCCGGATGAGGAATTTTGCCAAAAAGTACAGGATATAGTTCTTTCACATGAAGGCATGATAGGAATACATGATATGATAGTGCATAACTATGGCCCCGGAAGGGTTTTCATTTCCCTTCATGCGGAGGTCCCTTCGGACAGCAACTTTGTTCATATCCACGATACCATCGACAACATCGAGCACGATATTCTTCACGAAACCGGCTGCCTTGCGACAATACACATGGATCCCGTTGATACCCGCGACGAGCTTACGGCGGAAATGAAGAAAAAGGTCGGCGAGATAATCCGCGCTATTGATGAGCGCATCACCTTTCATGATTTCAGAATAGTGAGCGGGCCGACCCATACCAACGTGATTTTCGATATAGTCGTGCCGCATGATTATAAGCTGAGCGACGAGGAGATCGCCAAAATTATCGCGGATAAGATACACGAAACGGATGAAAAATATTTCGCGGTGATTGACGTGGATAAGGATTTCACCGCTCATCAGCAGACGTAAAAAACAAGAGCCTCCGCAGGGAGGCTCTTATTTTTTACAGGCGAAAATTATTGTTTATATGCCTTCCCAGAGGGGAAGGGGGACCGTTGCCGTAGGCACGGTGGATGAGGGATTAATTAATAACGCGTCGTAGGGGCGGACCTATGTGTCCGCCCGTTAAAAAGGATTCCCGGAGGGCAGGCTTCTCCTTGAGGAGAAGCTCCGCCGAAGGCGGTGATGAGGTGTTTGTCCGCTAATTTCCGTGTTTGCATAGAAACACCTC
>JAFUJP010000163.1 GCA_017473745.1 Oscillospiraceae bacterium | reverse complement strand
GTATTCCGGACGTTTCATTCTTCCTTCGATTTTGAAAGAGCATACGCCGGCTTCTGCAAGCTCTCTGACGTGTTCGATATGTGACATATCTTTGAGAGAAAGAGCGTGGTCCTTTTCGCCGAAGTGAAAATCAAGGCGGCAGGGCTGGACACAAAGTCCGCGGTTGCCGCTTCGTCCGCCCAGAACGGAGGAAAGATAGCAGCACCCGGACATACACATACAAAGTGCGCCATGGACAAATGCCTCGAGCTCGATATCGGTGCGGTCGGCGATATGACGTATTTCTTCAAGGGAAAGTTCGCGCGAAAGCACGGCACGGCTGAAGCCGAGCCTTTGCGCTTCGAGCGCACCCGAAAGATCATGTATTGTTATCTGGGTTGAAGCGTGCATTTCAAGGCCGGGGCAGATTTCGCGGACGAGCTTTGCAACCGCAAGATCCTGGACTATAACGGCGTCAACTCCGGCGGAGGCGATGCTTTTTATTTCCTCAACGAGAGCGGGGATTTCGGAATCCATCACAAGGGTATTGAGAGTGATGTGTACTTTAACTCCTCTTGCGTGACAATAAGAAACTGTTTCGCAAAGTTCTGTATCATCGAAATTTGCTGCGTTGCGCCGTGCGTTGAAATTTTTCGCACCGAGATAGACGGCATCAGCGCCGGCACGCACCGCGGCAATAAGCTGTTCTTTTCCACCGACGGGGGCAAGTATTTCGGTCATTTCAAAGCACCTCCTTCAAAAAAGCATTAACTGATAAAATATAATAGCATATAACGACCGTATAAAGCAAATATCTTAAAAAATATAAAAAAATTTTTAAAAAGGTATTGATTTTTGTTTTTATTTTTAGTATAATAATCAAGCGCTGTGATAAACAGCAAGGTTAATTGACCAAATGGAGATGTCGCCTAGTTGGTCGAGGGCGCGCGACTGGAAATCGCGTAGGGGTCAAAAGCCTCTCAAGAGTTCGAATCTCTTCATCTCCGCCACAAAAGAACCCTTTAATCATGTGATTAAAGGGTTCTTTTTTTGTTTTTACAAAAATCGTGTAAGGGGTACAAAACGGAAGCGGGAAAGGTGAATGAAGTTACTGTAAACACATATTTCCGCGATTATCGGGTGATTGCATATTGGTTGGCAGATTCCGGATTTGAGGAAAGCTATATTAAAGTTTTTAAAGGAATACGTTGATCTATGGCTGACCGACGAAAATGGTATTTTCGGAGCGCTTGACAGCCCTTGCGCCGATGCGGAAAAGAGCGAATTTATTCTTGGATACACCAAACTTAACAGAGCACCGTAAGGTCTTTTGCAACTTTTTCAGATGTAAAGGTTGTTTTCGGAACAAGTGAAAACATAGAAGTGGTGCTCAATGTTCCGAAAGGCCTTAGTGCTGATACGGAACTTACCGCAACCATGCGCGGCAAATATGCCTAAACCTGACACTGTTATAGAGTATGACGATGACGGAAAAGTTGGTGGCGGTTCTATCCATGAGCATGAATGGAGCGAGCGGGTAACGTTGAACGGAATCAAATCCCGCAAATGCATAAACTGCGGAGCGGAAGAAAGGTTCCTTTTTTATTTGCAAAAATGTACACCGAGAGAATTTTTGTTATCTGTAGGAAAGATTACTTTAATTATCATTGATAAAAGTTCTGTTGACAAAGGCAATGTTTGTTATATAATTATTATGTATAAATATGCTTAAACAGCATGAATTCCGGAGGGACGGGCATGAAAAAAACCTTGAAGAGAATAATAAGCCTTTTGCTGGCGATAAATATGGCGTTTTCTTACGTTCCGGTTCTGGCGCACGGGCTTGAACTGGAAATTGTTGAGGGAACGGAAATTGCCGAAACCGATGAGGTTGAAAGCGGTGAGGGGACGGTTTCCGAAGCGGAAGAAGCCGAAGAGGAATATTTTGCGGAGGAAACGGGAGAACAAAGCATAGTTCCTCTTTACTGTGAAATTGCTGTGAATCAGGGTCAGCTTGACCCTGCCAATGGCGAAATAATTGAAAATGAAATCTATGGCTATGTGGTGGATTATAAACTGAAAAAGGGACACACCCTTTCCATAAGTAATACGGACTATGTTTTCTCTGTTCGCAAGCTCGCGGACGGAAATTACAATACCATGCTCAAACAGGCAACAGCAAGTAATTTTGTTGCGACGGAGGATATGACCGTCGGCATGCTTATCCGCAAGCCGGATAAATCCGCAGTTACTGCGGAGGAACTTGCCTCAATCAAAATAATCGACAGCCAGTACGGAATGATAGGCGTTTCCGGATATGCCCACCGTTTCACCGTTGAGGCGGAAACCATAGACGGCGGAACGGCCGCCACAAGGGCGAATATTTTCCTTCCCGCAAGTTACAGCGAAGAAGGCGAAGCAACGCCGCTTGTAATTATGACCAATGGCAGGCACGGGTATATTACAGACAGCGTCTGGAATGGAAACAAAACGGATGATGTTGCCGTTATGAAGCACTATATGGAATCCGGATATGCCGTTCTTGTGGTTGATAACACTGCAGGTGCTGTTAACGGAATAGATGATTGGGGCAACCCGCAGCTTGTGGACAGTTATTTCAAGGCCTATGAATATGTTCAGAAGAATCTTAACGTTGAAGAACTCTTTTACATTCATTCCCGCTCTATGGGAACATTTGCCGCAATAAGGATTATGAGAGAACATCCCGAGCTGGTAAAATGTGCTCTTATGTGCGGAGCAACAGCTTCTCTGCGGTCAAGGTTCGGTCAAAATCCTGAGTTTATTGCAAAAAGATTCGGATTTGATGATACCACCGGAGCAACCTGGGAAGCAGACAAGGTTATCGGTTATGACCCTTATGTTGACGTTGTGGGTGCGGTGGAATATGATCTCCCGCCAACGTTCTGGATGCTTTCCGAAGCGGATGCAAACTCAACAGTTCTTAAGATGATTGAGAATATTGAAGCCCACGGGAATGATGTTGAGATAAAGATATATACCGAAACGGACCACAGCGGAGTTTGCCGTCTCAACATCGAGGAATGCAGAACAGATGCCCTTGCATATCTTGAAGCACATCAGGAAAGCGAAGCCGAACACCGCTATTACGCATGGACTGTCACCAAAGAAGCGACCTGTTCAGAAAAGGGCGAAATGCGTAGAAATTGCGCCGACTGTGGCAATTATGAAACAATGGAGCTTTCCGCGACAGGGCATATAAGCGCGGAAAATGAAGAAATCTGTTCTTTCTGCGAAACGGTTCTTCTCGACCCGCTTTATACGGAAGTTTCTGTTATAAAAGGGCAGTTCAGCGACAGCACCGGAATATGGCAGGACAGCGAGGTTTACGGCTGTGTTATTGGATATGAACTTAAAAAAGGACATACTCTTACTATAAATAATACGGATTATGTGTTTGCAGTCCGCAAGCTCATCGGCGGAAATTATAACACTATGGTTAAAGAAGCAAATACAGAAAGCTTTACCGCAACGGAAGATATGACCGTTGCAATTCGTGTTCGCAAGCCGGATAAATCCGCAGTTACTGCGGAGGAACTTGCCTCAATCAAAATAATCGACAGCCAATACGGAATGATAGGCGTTGAGGGCTATGGACAGAGCTTCACCGTTGAAGCGAAAACCATAGACGGCGGAACGGCCGCCACAAGGGCGAATATTTTCCTTCCCGCAAGTTACAGCGAAGAAGGCGAAGCAACGCCGCTTATCGTTATGACAAACGGATATTCCGCCTATCTTACCGAAAGCACATGGAACGGAAACACTGCCGATAACGTGGGAATCATAAAATCCTATCTTGATGCCGGATATGCGGTTTTTGTTGTAAACAACACCGCAAACAGAACAACCCAGACCCCGGATATCGGATGTCCCCAGCTTGTGGATAGCTACCTTAAAGCATACGAATATATACAGAAACATTTCAATGTTGAGGAAAAATTCGCGATACATTCCCGCTCCTTCGGAACTTTTGCGGCTGTGCGCATCATGCTTGAGGTGCCGGAACTTGTTATCTGCGGAATTATGACAGGTCCGAGGGTTTCTCTCAAACTTGCGTGGAATGCGGTCGATAAAGCCTTTGTTGCAAACCGTTTTGGCTTTGAAGATACTACCGGTGCGACCTATGAAGCAGACAAAATGGTCGGGCACGACCCTTATACCGATGTTGACGGCGAAAACTACAGTCTTCCTCCCACCTTCTGGATGATGTGCGAAGGCGACGCAACCGCGGAGCCTGTTGCTTTCATCAAAAAACTTACCGCCCACGGAAATGATGTTTCCGAAGCGACATATACCGGTACAACCCACACGGGAATCTGTACTCTTAATACAGAAGAAATGTTCGGCGCGGCCCTTGAATATCTCGAAGGACAGGCGGAAGAGACAACTTCAGTTGATGATGTAGCCTGGGAAAATCTTACTTATCGGGATATTTTCATTACAAATAATATCGTTTATGTTAATGGATTTAACGAAAAGACTTTCAGCCCGTTTATACAGAATACGGGTACCAATACGGTTACGAATGAAGCTTATTATACCGGACCATACAGTCTTAAAGCTTTCGGAAGCCCTTCACAGCAGATTAAATCTGTTTCGAGCATCGGAACGGCCGGAGAATATTTTCTTGCGGCAAAAGCATACTGCACAAGATATTCGGCAGGCACATTGGGCGTTTGTTTGGGATATAATTCTGTCGGATTAAAGGAAGTTACAGACGGTTTCGTGACGGTATCCGGAATTGTTTCGGCAGAGGCTTCAAACGGAGCATTTTTGGGAAGTTTTCATACTGCAGATTTGGACGGATATGTTGATGACCCCGTTGCTGTAAATATGGCAATTTTTGAAACTGCACCAACTCTTGAAGAAATGACAGTTCTCTATGACGAATACGTCGAAATGGAAAAGACTATCGAGAGAGAAGAGATTCTCTATTCCGAACAGGAAATGCTGGATGCCTTCGTTTCTTATATGAACGAAAAAGCCGCTGAAATCGGAATGACAAGTAGTGCCTTCAACGACCCGGTAGGAATGGACAATATATCAACGGCGATGGATTTGCTGAAATTGATGGTCTATGCCGATGAAAATTATCCTGTGCTTTCTTCTGTTTGGGGGACGGAAAATTATGCCGTAACCGTAGGTGGTGAAAGTGCGAGGAAACAGACGGTTAACTCGACGGTAATAAAATCCGATCTTGAAGATTATTATCATATCCTCGGCGGAAAAACGGGAACTCTTTCATCATATAACGCAAGAAACCTTGCAGTGATTTTGGAAATTCCGGAGAGTGAAGATAAACTTGCAGTAGTGGCTCTTTATGCAAATGGGCTTGACACGGATTCTGACAACCGTTTTGAAGCGGCAAGACAAATTGCGGATGCGGCACTCCTTAAATATTACGATGCTTCTGAGGATAACTCAGATACGAATGTTTGCTGTGCAAGTGCAATAGCCTGTCTTATCCCGGCGGAGGGTGTAGACTTTGATAATTTGCAGATTCTTTATTCAAAAGATGAAAACACGCAAAGAGTTCCGGCATCTATAACAAAGGTACTGACAGCAATTTGTGCGCTTGACAATATTAAGAATATGCAAACGGAAGTTGCATACACGGAATTCGATACGCAGATTGGCGGATTTTATGGGAACGATTTTTACCCGGGCGACAGCATCAGCTTTAACGATTCGCTTTATGCTATGCTCCTTCCGAGCAGTAATGTGACCGCAAGAGCGGTTGCAAGAACCGCAGGAGAATTGACTTTCGAACCTGTTTGGGAACAGGGAACTATTGCTTCTGCCAATGGCGCAAATAATGCAAATACCACACGTTTGCGCACGGCGGATTATCTTTTGCTTTCGGATTATGGCGGGGTTGATATAGGTTTTGGCTATACGATGACAAACTTTGTTTATGACGAAAACAAGGTTTATCTCGGTACAAGCAGTTGGCTCGGCAACGGAGTCAGCTTTACGACGGCGGACCTTTTGGAAAAATATCCTTCCGGCAAATATTTCCGTATAGCATTACGCACTCTTGATTCTTCGGTTATCACGGCAGAGAATATTGCCGAAACGGGTGTTGCTTTTTATGCTCCGGGGGAGGAAATACCCGCAAAAGAGAGCGATTTTAAATATGAGGATGTTATGACTGTCGGCAGTTGGCAGGACGGTACAGTTTTTGACGGCAAGCTGTTTGTACTTGGCGGAAGCGGCAGCGGCGCGGTTTTTGACCTTGAAACACTCAGTAAACTGAACAGCTTTAGCCTTGATAACAAGGATACACTTAAACCCCATGCGAACTCCGTATGTTTTGGAAGCACCTATTATGAGGAAGGAGATAAATATCCGCTCCTTTACGTAAATATTTATAACAACTATGCTTCGGCGGAAGATCGCATGGAAGGCACATGCTGTATTTACCGCATTACAGAAACTGACGGCAGTTTTTCCACGGAGCTTGTGCAGGTTATTGAGATAGGTTTTACCGAAGACCTTAACCTTTGGAAATCAAAAGAGAACAATGGCGATGTTCGCCCGTACGGCAACTTTGTTGTGGATACCGACGATAAAAAGCTCTACGCCTTTGTAATGCGCGATGCGAATAAAACCACACGCTTTTTTGGTTTTGATATTCCGGAGTTGGAAGAAGGAACTTACAGCGAAACTTATGGCTGTAATGTTGTAACATTGGGAAGCGAAGATATAAAAAAACAATTTGATACGGAATATTTTAATTACCTTCAAGGTTGCTGTTATTATGGCGGAAAGATTATTTCAGCCGAAGGTTTCAATTCGGGCGGTTCCGCAGAACCTGCGCTTCGTATAGTGGATATTGAAACGCAGGAAGTTACGAAAATTTATTATCCTGCGGAAGCGGGACTTACAAAAGAGCCGGAAGTGGTTTGCGTTGACGAGGATGCCGGAGAACTTTATTATGCCGCGGCGGACGGAGTTTTGAGAAAACTGAGCCTTTCGGAAATGCATATACACACATATACCGCGGCGGTAACCGCCCCCACCTGCACCGAACAGGGTTACACTACCCACACCTGCGAGTGCGGCGAAAGTTATGTAGATGATTATGTGGATGCAACGGGCGTGCACAATTATGAAGCTGGCGCATGCAGTATGTGCGGAAAACAAGACGAAACAGTTGAACTATTCAGGAGATTCAGTACAACCGATTTCTTCCTGAAAAAGGGAGTTTTGTCGGATGGCAATGAGCATGTTGTTGCTATTTATTCCAATACCAACAACGCGCGTATGGTTGTAATACCAATTCAGGACGGTGCAACGTATTATATTCGTGTCAAAAATAACGGTGCGGCATCTACTAACCGCATGAAAATCTGCACCTTTGCAGAGAGCTTTGATTCCATGACGATTTCGCCTCTTGCAAGCGAACGTAATATGAGTGCATTGGATCCCGAAGTTGTTTCTGTTGCACAAGACATTGTTTTTTGGGATCCGAACACGGGCGAAAACTGCGTTTCTGAATATGAAGGCGCCTTTGTCAACAGTGGCAATGCCAAGACTTTGGTTTTGTTTGTTGCGTGGGGAGCGGATCCCTCCCTGGTTGAGATAAGTGTCAAAGGGGAGAATCATATTCCCGAAAGCCATCCTTTGGATAATATGGATGAAATGATTAGTATTCTGACAGAAAATATCAATCAGGAGAATCAGGCAACCAAAGATATTATGGAGATTGCCCGTGTTTTTTGGGAACACAGAGATGAGTTTATTTATTGCAGCGGAACGGCTTTGGATCAGCCATGGAACTATTGGTCTTACACAGGATATGTGGATAGTGCCAACACGGGCAAAACCGTTACAGCAGAAAATGCCGGTTACAAAAGAATAGACTGCTCCACATTTGTGCGGTACGTCATCAACGGAATTGACTACTATTCCACACCGTATTATAACGCGCTTGAGCTAACACAAGTAGAGCAGGGCGGATTGATAAATGGTCTGGAAACAAGCAACGATGATGTGACTGTTTGTCGTACCGGTGAAATGCAGGTCCGTCCCGGCAAAAAGCTGATTTTGGAAGCAAAGAACAGTAACTATTCGTTTACAAAAATATTCGGATATGATGCTTCCGGAAACGTTGTTCAGACTTTGGAAAACACAGCAGCAGGCACTGTTTTTGTGCCTGCTGACGGTGTTGTTTATATCCGTGCGGAAATGAAAGTTACTTCTGAATCCGATTATACTCCCGCATCTGCCGGTGTTCCGGCGGCAATTTTAAAATGCCTGCGTATTCGGGAAGATGAACGCTTGGAGATAAACGCAGAATGTCCTTTTAGCGGATACAGAAATGCCAACCAGATGTGCAAATGGTTTGATGAAAACGGCTATGCTGTTGAGATTAATGAAAACTCTTTTGATCCTGATGTTCTGCGTATTGGCACAGTAATTTTCTGGGGAAGAACCAGCGGCAGTTGGGCATACAAGAATATCACGCACACCTCCATTTATATCGGAGACGGATATGTGATGCACGTTTCTGCGCCGTACGGTCTTTTGGGTGGAGAAGGTATTCTCATTGAACCCATTGCTACTCTGATTGAGCGATATGATATTCCGTTGGCAGCGGCAAGCAGCCCCAAATACCATCAGGCAGAATATCATACCCACAACTATATTTCCTCTGTCACCGAACCCACCTGCACCGAGCAGGGCTACACCACTTACACCTGCGAGTGCGGCGAAAGTTATGTAGATGATTATGTGGATGCAACGGGGCACAGCTATGAAAATGGTATCTGCACAGTTTGCGGTGCAGATGCTCCCTCCTTTGAGGGCAAAACCATCTCCATCCTCGGCGATTCCATTTCCACTTATACGGGCGTTTCCAACAACAACGATTACAACTCCACCATTGGCAAAAACGCGGTTTATTATACCGAGGGAAAACTCGGGGTTTATCAGCCCGACACATGGTGGCAGCAGACCATCGACGCTCTCGGCATGGAGCTCCTTGTCAACAACTCCTGGAGCGGTTCCTGTATTCTTCATACCCGCTCGAACACCGTTGGCGCATACGTTGACCGCTGTGTTCAGCTTCATAATGACAGTACGGGCGAAGAACCTGATGTTATAGCTGTTTTCATGGGTACAAACGATTTCAGCTATTATCAAAGCAAGCTTGGCACAGCCGATATCGACTATTCCGCACTCATCACCGATAACGGAGACGGAACCTTTACCTATGCAGAACCGGCAACAAGCTGTGAAGCATACGCAATCATGCTTCATAAAATGACAAACCGCTATCCAGATGCGGAAATTTACTGCTTGGGGCTTCTTTCGCGCCGCGACCCTGATAAAGAGGATAACTATGCCGATGTTGGCCAGCCCACAGCTTTCAACGCTGAACTGAAAGAGGTTGTTGGATATTTCGGATGCACTTATGTTGACCTTGAAAGCGCAATTCCGAAAGAAGCGGCGGTTTTTGATACCTATATTGGTGATGCGAGGGTTCACCCCAACGCATCGGGAATGGATAAAATGACGGAAACGCTTCTCGGTACAATGCTTGGTGAAGAAGTTACCATTCATAATATCTCTTACGATCTTGTAAACGCATCTGTTGATAAAGAATCCGGAACAGCCATAGGCGGAACAGAATTTTCTGTATCCGTTGAAGCGAACGAAGGTTGTGACAATCTTTCTGTTTCTGTGACCATGGGCGGCGATGATATCACTGATTCCGTCTATGCAGATGGAAAAATAACGATATCCGAAGTTACCGGAGATATTGTTATTTCAGCAAATGCAATCAGACCTGCGCTTGATTTCCGCTGGGAATTTGACGGAACGAACCTTATAAGTATTGGCGAAACGGAAAACAATCTTACAAAGCTTGGCGGAACAACCGAAAACGGTTTGCTGAAAAATACATATTACAGCATTGAAAATTCTGTAATGCTGTATCACAACAGACCCTGGACAGTTGAATTCAAAGCATCCGGAAGCTGGAGCGGAATGCTTTTATCCGCAATGAAATCTGCGGGAAATGAAGGCAACACTTTCTTGTTCAAAACAACTTCCACAAGCGGACTTATAGCTTTCGGAGAACGCGCATCTTCAAAGTATAACAATTATGGTGTGCCGCTTACCGCTTTAGGAATTGATACTACAGAAGAACATATATACAGGATTGAAAACCGTGTTGAAACAGACGGTTCCAATATGGCCTATCTGTTTGTGGACGGCGTTGAAATGGGCGCGATGAACAATTATTTCATCGGCGGAACAGACGACCGGAATAAAACCGAAGCATGGCTTTCGGGGAAAGATTTTACGTTCAACTATATTGGAGCGGCTTCTCATCCTATAAACAACTGCAAAATGGAATATATCGCCGTTTGGGAAGGAGGAAAACCCACTTTTGAGGGTAAAACAATTTCCATTCTCGGCGCGAGCATTTCCACTTATGCGGGAACTTCCAACGGCGTTGCGGCGGATACCACTAACTCCACCATCCGAAACAACGCAAAATATTATCCGAACAACACCATAAAAGAAGTAACCCTCGGCGATACATGGTGGATGCAGCTTGCGGATGACCTCGGGCTCCGTCTTCTTGTGAACAACTCCTGGAGCGGCGGCGCAATCCTTCTTGAAAGAGCGGGAACGGTGGGCGCATACGTTGACCGCTGTGTCCAGCTCCATGACGACACAGGTGAAAACGCCGGCGAAGAACCTGATATTATTATCATTCAGAAGGGTTTCAATGATTTCAGCTACGGAAAATCCACCCTTGGAACGGCGGAAGATATCAACTATGACGAACTGATTCTTGAGGATGGCTATGCAACGCCGAAAACCACCATGGAAGCAACGGCGATAATGCTCGATAAGATGACAAAGCGTTATCCCGATGCGGAAATCTATATGTTCAGCCACTTCAGAAGGGTCAACCAGAGTGCGGCGGATACTGAACTTATGGAAAAACTCAACGATTCCATCGAAACCGTCTGTGCGCGCTATGGCGTAAAAGTCATAGATCTTTATTCCGTTCTCGGTTCTGTTGAATTCGTCGGCGACGGAAGTCTTCATCCAAATCGCCTTGGTATGGATATCATGACCGAAGCGGCAAAACGCACTCTTCTTGCGAACACCGCCTATGAGGTTGAAACGCATCTTGTTTCGTTTGAACTTGACGGAGTTTCGGCAGATTATGGCGACGATAAAATCGTTGTTGACGGCGATGACTTCAGCGTTAACCTCACTGCGAAAAACGCCGGAGAACTGAAAGTTTCAGTCGCTATGGGCGGCAAGGATATCACTGATTCCGCATACGCGGAAGGTACCGTTTCCATAGAATCCGTTACCGGCGATGTGGTCATTACTGCCGAAAGCATTTTTGATCCGAAAAATTACCGCTGGGAATTCAACGGCACCGACCTTGTCTGTGTTGAAGGCGAAAATGCCCTCACGAAAAAATCCGGAACCACAACTGAAGGTGTTTTCAGCAGTACCAGCTATGCCCTTGAAAAATCCGTTGTGCTCATGCACGATCGGCCTTGGGTTGTCGAATGGAAGAGCGAAGGCACTTTTATGAACACCGGCGGAAGCACCGGTGCGAGGATTTTTACAAGCGATAACGTAAACGCAAACTATAACGCACGCTATATCTTCAAGAGTGCGTCAAACTGGCTTATTGCCATGGGCGAAAAGACCACAACAGGAAGCCACAACTATGGAATCGCCCTTGCGGATTACGGTATAGACGGTTCTGTGCTCCATACCTATCGACTTGAAAACCGCATAGCCGCGGATGGCGCAAACATGGTCTATTTGTTCGTTGACGGCGAAGAAATCGGCCCGATGAACAACTATTACGTCGGCACGACAGATAAAAACACAACTTCGAATTGGCTTTCGGGCGAGGATTTTGTGTTCCCTTATATGGGAACCGACACCCACGGATTTACAAATTGCTCCATCGAATATATCGCCGTTTGGGAAGGCGGACATGAGCACGATTACGCAAACGGCATCTGCACAGTTTGCGGTTCCGAGCATCCGAACGCCGCAAATTATGAAGGCAAAGTAATTTCAATCCTCAGCGCAAGCACTTCCACGTTTGCAAGATACATTCCGACTGCGGACGGATTTAACCTTGAGCACCGTGCAAGATATCCTCAGGACAATCTGCTTACTGATGTAAACGAAACCTGGTGGATGCAGGTCATAAATGAACTCGGCGCAAAGCTCGGTATCAACGAAAGCTGGGCAGGTTCCCAGGTTCTGAATACTCAGGACAGCAATTCCGGCGACCTTGGCCCCGATGCGGCAATGGCTTCTGTCACAAGAATCAAAAACGTCGGCGCAAACGGAACTCCGGATGTGATTTTCTTCTTCGGAGCAGGCAACGATATGGGACGCGGAGTTGCTCTCGGAAGCTTTGATCCGGCAACCGCACCCACAGAGGTTGACCTTTCCACAAAGAAATGGGATAACCTTGCGGATGCATATGTTGCGGCAATAATGCGGCTCCAGTATTTCTATCCGGATTCTGAAATCGTTGTAATGACAACCTACGCAATGCCGAGTTACGTAACAGAGGCAAAACTGAACAAATATGCTCCTGTTCTCAACGCAATCTGCGACCATTATGGAGTCAAATACATTGACCTGCGCAATGCGGGAGTTACTTTCGATATGCTTCCGGATAATATCCACCCAAATGCAGAGGGTATGGACCGGATAACCGAAGCGGTGCTTGATTTTGTTCTGAATGAATACGAAATCGTTCCGGGAGAAAACGTGGTTTATTCCGTAACCCATGAGCTGACCAATGCACAGGCTGAGAAGCATTATTACAAAGGCGTTTCTGCAGGAAGAACTTTTGAGGAAACAATTTCCGGAGAGGAAGTTTCCGTAAAAGTCACAATGGGCGGAAAAGATATCACCGCAAGTGCTTATAAAGACGGAAAAATCACAATTTCCTCCGTAACCGGAGATATCGTCATCACCGCAAGCGGAAAATACAACTGTGACGGCCATCTTCAGGAACTTCCGGAAGAAATCTGTTCCGGAACAAACCTCTGGACCGCCCTTGAACCGGAGAATATCTATTATACCGCGAGCGGATGGGGAAATCTTGCGGCGGGAACTTCCTGGTCCATAACTTTCCCGGTAAATGAAGGAGAAAGAATTTTTGCAACTTCCTTCGGAGCGTATCCAGGCAACGGAAGCACCGCAAACGGAACAAGAATCACATGGTTTAGCGAAACCGGCGTTCTTGAAACAATTGCAAGAGACGTTGTCTATAAAGAGTTTGCTGCAAACGGATTCATCACCGTTCCGGAAGGCACAACCGCGATTAATATTCCCCACAGCAGCAACGACAGCAGTTTTGAAGTTTATCTGCTTGATAGGGAGCATAATTACAAATCTGTTGTAACCGCCCCCACCTGTACCGAGCAGGGTTACACTACCCATACCTGCACGGTTTGCGGCGACAGTTACGTTGACAGCTATGTTGACGCCAAAGGCCACAGCTTCGGCGAATGGTACGAAAGCAAAGCACCTACCTGTGATGAAGAGGGACAGGATAAATCCGTCTGCGGAAACTGCGGCGAAACCATTTTCCGCGATATCAGAATTTCCGGCGGCGGAAACAAGATTCTTGTTTCAAATCCCCTTCCAGAAAATTATTACGAAGGAAAAACTTTCCTTGCGATAGGCGACAGTCTTACCAACGGAACCGGTGTTGAAAAGGACGAGCGTTATCATTCAATTTTTGCTCATAAACTTGGCGGAACGAATATAAACGGCGGAACAAGCGGAGCAACCCTTTGTCACGGCGGACATCTTCCTAACAAGTTCGAGGCGCTTATGACAGCGGATTTCCTCAAAAAGAAAAACGTTGACGTTGTCACAATTTTCCTCGGCATCAACGACTGGGACAACGGCGTTCTTAACGGAACATATCAGGGCGTTCTCAAATATGACGAAAATGCAACCTATTACGACCTCGGTGAATTCGGAACGGAAGATACTTCAACAATTTACGGCGCCGCGAAGATGTGGTGTGAACGCATTCTTGAAATAAAAGCAACCGAAGGATGCGAAGATATACAGTTTGTTTTTGCAACGCCAGTAATAACCAGCTATAACAAATCTGTCACCAATAAGCGCGACTGGAATCAGGATAAGCTCAATGTTTTCGGACACACCCTGCGCGAATATTGCACTGCGATTATGGAGGTTTGCGAATATTACGAGATTCCCGTTCTCGACCTTAATATGTACAGCGGAATGTATTACAACAGTGAAACCGACAACAACGTCGATTATTTTGGCGGAGACGGAATCCATCCGGGAAAAAACGGACATGCAATGATGGCAGATGCTTTTGTTGAATTCCTTCTCGAAGGCTACAGCTATGAAGAGCGTACTGTCAGCGATTGCGGACATAGCTACGAAGCAACGGTAACCGAGTCGACCTGCACCGAGGACGGATATACAACATATCGCTGCCCGAAATGCCATTATAGCTATGTTGCGGACGAAACGGAGGCCACCGGTCACACCGAGGTCATCGACAAGGCAGTCGAGCCTACCTGTACCGAAACCGGCCTTACCGAAGGCAAACATTGCTCCGTTTGCGGCGAGGTGCTCGTGGAGCAGAAAGTTGTGGCGGCACTCGGCCACG
>JAFUJP010000162.1 GCA_017473745.1 Oscillospiraceae bacterium | reverse complement strand
TTTAATTAAGCATATT
This sequence comes from Oscillospiraceae bacterium, assembly GCA_017473745.1. Classification (GTDB taxonomy): domain Bacteria; phylum Bacillota; class Clostridia; order Oscillospirales; family Ruminococcaceae; genus UMGS1668. Next base: position 17,462 of record JAFUJP010000162.1, on the reverse strand, counting down.
TCGTCTCTATAAAAAGCAATAAGAGCGATGGCAGAGTTGTTCCGTCACCACCCTTATTTATGCCATCATTTTAAGGTGCAGCAGAAATATTGCCTTTCTCATCCAGTGATAATTTCCATCTATTTGTCACGGAATTTGTAGGTTCGCTTTGAATTGCTTCTGCAAAAACTTCAATAACCTGCCAGTTTCCGTTTACACTCGCCTGGAGAACAATACTATCCCCGATTTTGAGGAATTCAACCATTGCTTCCGGGGCAACCGGCTTTTTATAATAATAAGTATTCCCGCTGCCTGCTATCCAGTTTTCGTTGTCAAACGGAATTTCCGTAAGACTTGCAGAGGTTTCCGCCACCGGCTGCTCTTTGTCATTTATATTGTTTACCCAATAGGTAACCAGGCGAATACGCAGATAAGCGTCGATATTTCCGGTGTTTTTCACCTGAATATCTGTCTTTGCCGTTTTATCCTCTGTCAGGGTTTCAATCACTTCGCACGAAACATACGCAGGCTCAACATCATTTTCGATAGCAACAGTTCTTGTCCGCATATATGCAACTGCAGAGCCGCTTATTCCTGCAATGAGCAGCACTGCCGCAAACAAAACCGAAAGGAGACCTGTTTTTTTATTTTTCATCAGGTTCCCTCCTTACGCATGGGATATGTGTTCTTGACAAGACTGCTGTTTCCGCTGAGCCAACCGCTGTTCGATTCGCGATCATCAAACACAACTGTCGTTCCCTGAAATTTTCCATCGGTATCCGGATTTCCTTCGTGATATATCGTTACAGAGCTGTCAGAATATCTCCAGGACCAGTTATTAAGCTGGGTCACGGTATAGTTACCAAGAGGAAGTCCGCAAATGGTGGTGCTTCCGTTTCCGACAACGGTTACGGTGATAATAAGATTGCTTCCTTCCTCGTTGCTCTTCACCTCATAGACAAACACCTGATCGGGATCATCGTCGGTGGCATTTTCTCTGCTGATAGTGAAATCCGCCGCCTGAAGTTCGAACTTGGCATAGAACCTGTTTTTATCGGTTGCACTGATTTTTGCCTTATTGGGCGTAAATTTTTTTGTATTAGGGTCAATTGTTCCGACCGCGTTTTCGCCTTCCGTCACAACTGCCTGAGTGCAAGCCTCATCGGTAAACCAACCGACAAACTCATAATATTCGTTCGCTGTCGGAACGGAGCCTTCGAAGTTACCTGTTCCTTTTCGTACCTCGATGGTGTTTGAAAGAGTGCCGCCTTCGGGCGGAACGGCAATATACTCGACAGTGTACTGAGTTTCGGAATAATAGAAGATTATCTTGTTGTGTTCTACAACCCAATCATCGTTCGAATCCTTTTTTTCCTCACGGATGGTGATTGTTTTTTCAACAGCCGAAACGCAGGTGTAACCGGGGATGGTAACCGCCGTTTCGGTTACTGTATCACCGTATTTTTCCATCAGTTTGTTTCCGTTGGAATCCGTCAGTTTATGCGGCTGGATTCCTCCTTCAATAGGAACGGGATCGGTTGAGTTATAAAGATAATAATATACCTCATACGGATACTCGTTTCGCTCATAGAAAATATAAAGCTCGGTACCTTCTTCGGTTACAGTAATACTGTATTCTTCTCCGGTAAGCTCAATAGTTCCGCTGTTTTCTTCTCCTCCGATAACAACTTTTGCCATATTCTTCTCAAGGCTGAAACCTGAGAAGGACATAGGAATAATTCCAACGGTTTTTCCGATATCGCCGATACCTTCGATATGGGAACCTGTTTCTTCATATATTCCCGAACCGTCGATCGCATACCCCTTTGCTGTTTCTTCGGCAGTCGGGTTGAGTTTTTCAAGCATATAATGAACTGCATAATAAGCGCTTGTGCTGTTCGGAGTATAATAGAAAGTGATAACGTTCTGCTCCAGATCCGAAACGACATTTCCGTCTTTGTCGATTTCAACAGCAAGGATAAGGCGCTTATAGAAAGCATCCGGAACCATATTTTCAAACGCCACAAAACGTTCTGTTACAACGGCAGCCGATGTCGTTTCTACTTTTTCATCCATAACAACGCCGGTTTCTTTGTTGACGTATCTTACTATATATTTAAGGTTCTGTGCTTGAACATACTCAAACGTATATGTGTTTAAGGTTGCATTTTCCATTGTTGCATCTTCATACTGCATTGTAATGGAGTGGGAAGCAACAATCGGGAAATAACCAATATTATAGTTTATTCCGCCTTCGGCAGAAAAATCGTAAAGCTGGTTGTAAAAGTCGCCGGCCTTTGCGTTGAAGGTTCTTGTTGTGCCGACATAGGCAAAGCCTGTGGTATCATCTGCAACTTTTACAGAATGATCGCTTCTGAGGACATAGGAAATTTTGTACGGAGTCGTTTGCATACTTGTCCAATCCGCAAAAACGTTCATATCGCGGTTAACCGGGAATTCCGTCGGAGTGAAGGCTTTTTTCTCTCCGTTTTCGATATAAAACCATCCACCGAAGTTAAGTTTTACTTCACCGTCATACTTTTCGGGTGTTGTGACAGAACCGACAGTTTCGCGGTGGAGAATATTCTCTTTCTTATAAAGGACAAGACTTTCGTCTTTTTTCTGCTCATATTCAAGCATCTTGTCATAATCAACGAAGAAATTTACGGTATGGGTGGTTTTTACCCATTTTGCGTAAAGAGTCATTTCACTACTTGGCATAGTGATAGTATCCCAATCAACTTCCGTTCCGTCAAAGCATTCCGGGGTTGTGTACCAACCGTCAAAGATATACGCATCAGGTTCAAGGGTTACAGGATACTGCGGAACAAAATAGTATTCAGAAAGCGGATAACCGTATTTTATATTTTCAATTGTCTTTTCGGTAGCACTTACATTATGGAATTTCAGTGTACTTAATTTTCTTGTGTAATACAGATAGTTATCATCCTGTGTTGAACTGAAAATATTATTAGGATAATAATTTCCTTTCTCAAATCCTTCAATATTGTGGAATTCTTCAGCTTCAGTCAAATAACCGCTCTTGACCGTGATAACTTTTTTATACAAACTATAATGTTTATCATCGGCGCCGGGCAGGTTTTCTTCATATTCTTCCCCGGGAAGCGCTTCGGTATAATACCAAATCGTTGCGTTATCCCCTTTATACTCTCCTTCGAAAGTAATATCAGCTCCGGGCATAGTATCAAGACTTACTGTCCAATGCTCAAAAACCGTATTATTAACATCATCCCACCAATATCCTGTAAAATCTCCGCCAACATCATTTTTTACAGGAAAAATATCTTTTAAGGATTGCTGATATTTTGCTTTTATTATTTTTACGGTGTTGGTTCTGCTTGCATTTGTGCAGGTACTGCTATGCGAATGTCCCTCCGGAATTCCGCAGATAAGTCTTAAACAGGCATCTGTATGGGTATGTTCACTTTTACCGCAGTTATAGCAGGAACCGGAGTGAATATGCTCCTTTCCACCATTCTGACATTTTTCGATATTGCAATTTCCATCGCCATGGGTGTGTGCTGTCGTTCCGCAGGTACAATTTCCGTCACCATGTGTATGTATAGTAGTATCACAATCACAGTTTCCGTCACCGTGCGTATGCGCTGTTTTTCCGCATGTACAGTTTCCATCACCATGAGTGTGTTGTTCTCCCGGACAACTACCAAAAATACAAGAAAGTGAGTGCGTATGTTCCTCTTTTGTGCAACACCCCGAACTGTGTGTATGTTCTTCTACCTCACAGCAATCATCATCGTGCTGCGGATGATTATCCAAAATACAACAGTTTTCATCATGCTGCGGATGACTTTCCAAAATACAGCAACTTGCGTTGTGAATATGTTCTGTTATGCCACAGCATTCATCAGAATGTGTATGAACTGTTTCACCGCAAATCAGTTCGCAATTCTCATCATGGATATGGTTTCCTTCACATATATAATCATAACAGCTATCACTATGTGAGTGACCTTCTTCTGTTCCGCAAATTGCTTCTGTCGTAAAAGTAATTGTATAATAGTTTCTTGTATAATAAACATTTATAACACTTGAGCCATCACCTTCGATAAGGACGTCTTTATCCGTCAGAGCATCGTTATATGTAAAATACGACCTTTCGTCAACCTCTTCTCCGTTTACAGTTGCAACGGTTACACTGTCCGGAACATTGTCAGAACCACTGACATAAGATGCTGAAGTCGCATTCATCGTAGCCTGTCCCCAATAACTGTATCCCTTATCATCTGCGTTTTCGCGCCAATAAACTACGGTATAAGTTGTATTTGTTGTTTTCCAAAGTGCTTTATACTTCTGATTCTGTGCAGGAATGGTAGAAGGCATAATATCCGCAACACCATCGCCCTCATCCATAACACCATCGTCATCGCTGTCCTGCGTAAGAAGATCCCATCCATCAAAAACATAACCATGATTAACCGGGGTGTTTACAACAAAGGGGGTGCCGTACCTTGCATAAATAGGGTCGGAACCATAGCCTCCGTTGAAGTCGAACTGGATGAGATAATAAAGTCTGTCATAATAAACTTCAAAAACGGTACTTCCGTCCGCCGCAACTGCATCCGGAATATGATACATCATAGCAAAACCGGTGGTATCTATTGTTACCTTATCACAGGATTCAAACTGGCTGTCTTCAATAATCGTACCGGTTTCCGCAGTGTGGGAATGGAAATATTCCGCTTTTTCACTGTAAAGGTCATCGTTGACGTTCTGGAAGAAATAGCGGATACTGTAAGGAACTTCTATAGCCTTATAATAAACTTTAAAAACAACGTCTTCAGTCAAATCACCTTCGGCATAGTTAAGTTCGATAACAGTTGCGTCTTCGCCGCCGGAATAAATATCTTTTCCGCTCTCTTTATCATACGAATACTGAAGATTTGTATAAGGTGCAAAACCAAGGTATGTAGGCGAAATAACATCCTGCTCAAAAGCGCTTTCCTTTTCAACGGTCGCGACATAGGGCGTATAAATGGAATGGTCTATTCCGTCTTTAAGGCTTTCCGCATCAAGATAATGAATTGTAACGGTGACGTATTCCTTCTCTTCCTCGCCTTCACCCTCTGCGGCATAGAATGCACCGTAATAGCTTGCGCTTTCGATAACGGTTTCTGCGCCTTCTTCCGCTTCGGAGGCAACAACTTCCGCATCGGAAACAAGAACAGGCTCCGGTTCCTCAACAAAGATGGGTTCCGGCTTGTTAAAGGAAACAGCAACTCTGACCGGGTTGCTGTAAGCCCAGTCGTTTTCATAAAACGCTTTGCAGCGGATAGATGCTTCGCCGGAATCTTCAAGAATATTTTTTACAAGCGCATAGGAAACCTCGCATTCCGGCTCGGTTTTGTCATAAATATCCGCCCAGATTCCGTTTTCCGCATCAATAAGTATCTGCCACTGATATTTTTCCGGCACGGTGTCGCCGTAAGAGGCAGTCAGAACGGTTTTCTCGTCATAATTTATGGAAACGCTTTCGGAATAAAAGCCGCCGTGTTTTACCGTTAGAACGTCCGTATCGGCAAAAACATAAGCGATAGGCACAAACAGCGAAAGAACCATGCTGATGCAGAGAATCAGCGCCATGCTTCTTTTTTTCATACCTATCACTCCTTTTTTACAATGCTTTAATAATTATTTATTTTATGAAGCCGAAACGCTGTTCCAGGCTTCCTCTGCGGAGGCAAAGCCGCCGCTTTGAACCGCCGTTGCGCGGAAATTTATAAAAATTCCATTTGCAAGCGAAGCCATTTCGTTTCTTGTGATTTCGGTGCTTACGGTGATTGCTCCTTCATTTGCAACTATATCTTTTACAAATTCCGTATTCGGGGCAACTTCCATGTAATAAACGTGGGTTGCTTTTCCCGTTCCGCCAACTGAAGTGATATCATCCCATCCTTCGGCAACGGACCAGCTTACCTTTCCGCCGAGCATTGTGAACGTTTTTTTGTTTTCCGTATTTATTGCCCAATCGTCGGAAACCTCAACCTCAACAAAAACATAGACCGCGACCTCTGCTTTTCCGAAGCTGACTGTCGCGTCTTTCGTGAGGTTTACGCCGGGTATGAGCATTGCTTTTCCGGAATCGAAATCCCCCGTTTCGGTTATTGAGAGTTCGGCGAAAGCCGCCGTTCTTGCAGAATCTCCGCCGTTTGCCCTTGTGGTATATCTTGCGAAGATACCGCTGCTGAAATGGACGGAGAAAAGGGTGAGGCAAAGCAGAACAAGGGCAATAAACATCGGGATATTGATTGTATCTTTTTTTCTTGCCATACCATGCTCGCCTCTCTTTCCGGATTACTGTTCGTCTTTAAGACGTTTTATTTCGTCTATTATCTTCTGCATCTCTTCTTCGTCTTTTTTGACTTCCTTGAGATGCGGAAGCTCAATAAGCATTATTGCCGCGGCCACAACAATTATTATGCCCACAGGTGTTTTGAGGAATTCCACCGCCGTTCCGAGATAGGGAACAACGAAAATCACCTTGCCTTTGACGGCAGATGGGGTTATGGGATTATCCTCGACGGGGTTCGCATCGCCTTTTGTGACGATTACTTCCCCGCCCATGCCCACAATGCGGTGGACCACAAGATTTGCGCCGTCTTCAAAAACTATGATGTCATTTATATCGACGTCGGCGGTTTCTTTAACAATTATAAGGTCGCCTTTCGAAAATTCCGGTTCCATACTTCCCGAGAGGACCACCGCGGAGCCGTATCCGAAGGGCATCGGAAGTTTGTTGCCCACAAGATTCTGTGCATTCATCAGATAGACGTTGACGCCTATGACCGTTCCGCAGACTATCAGAAGCAGAAAACGCAAAATAGCTTTTAGTTTTTTCCCAACACTTTTTTTCAATTTCTCAAAGCCTCCGATTCAGAACGCTTTTTCTCTCTGTAAAGATAAACAAGAAGAATCACCATAAGAACAACGCATCCCACCGCAAGGGCGATCCAGAGAGAAAGAATGCTGTTGTCGCCGGTATCGGGCGGGGTTATTCCGTCGTCGCGGCCCGGGTCATCCGTTGCCATGGCAATGGTCTTTATAACAATAGTAATAGTTATATCTTCCTCAACCGCAAGATTACCGAGAAGAGTATCGTATTCATCATTCCCGCTTTCGAAGGGCCAGCGCCAATCAAGGGTATAATAGGTATATTTGCCCGCTCCGAGAGTTCCCTGATCCGCGGCGGTATCAATGGCGGGAACTTCCACCCATTCCGACATTCCGCCAACTATCCACTGACCGTCATAGCGGTTTATTCTTCCCTCGATTGGGATCATCATATCGCCGGGGGTGATATATGCATCGACGTCGAGCCAGTATTCAACGGGCACGTTGCCGGTGTTCTTGAGCTTGAAAGTATAGGAATTATCCGTTCCCGGGGCAACGACTTTTTCGCCGTTGTCGCTTTTTACCGTGATAACGCCTTCGCCGTTTTCATAGGAAACTTTGAAGATTTCCACGTTTGTTTCCGTTCCCCAGACAACGTCGTTTTCGTCCACAACGGTGAAGCCCGGATAAACCTCAAAATCGGATTTATCTTCGGTTTCGGGGGCAGAAGGCGTATTATCTGCGGAGGGATTTTCCGTTTCTAAAGCGGAACCGGTTTCCGCCGCGGGTATTATATTGAAAACTTCCCTTGCGGGAACAGCTTCTTCAAGCACTATTGGAATTGCGCCCGCGTCATCGAGGAGGAAGGGATTCATTCTTCCGAGGACCACGGAAGTTGATGCGGCGGCGCAAACGAGGAGTATCAGAGCAAGAGAAATTATAAAAACGCCTTTTCTGTTTTTCATCGTTTCACGCCCTTTCGTTTTGGATTTTTTTGGTTTTTTCCGCATTTTTCAAAGGGCAAAAGCATTTTTGCCTTTTGGAAGAAACGGAAAACATCCGTCCCTGCCCCGCCACGTCGGGCAGGGACGGATAATATTTCGTTTAAGAATCATGTGGCTCAATTAAGTAAAATCAGGGATTAGCTACGCCGTCAATCTGTTCAACAGTCATTTCGAGGTCGAATTTAAGATTAAGGCAATAGTCTTCATCAGCAAGCAATACATAGTCTGTGCCGCTTGCTTTTACCACGATATTGGGGTTTACCATAAGATTACCGAGAACGGTATCAGCTTCGTCGTTCTGACCTTCAAATGCCCAACCCCAAGTAATTCTTTCAAGATCAAGTTTAAATTTGGTGGCAAGATCAGTATTGGGGTCAAACTTAGCAGTATTAGCAACGGAGTAAGTAGTAATGCCGCTGTAAATATCTTTGGTACCTGCAACAGCAGAACCGTTAATTGCTGCAGCAATAGTATCTGCAACTTTAGTAAGAGTATCTACATTAGTTCCGTCAGATGCGGAAAGATATTGGACACCACCATTAAGGTTGAATTTTACAGGATAATATACGTCTGCCAAAGTTACTACATCTTCCAAAGTGAAATACTGTACACCGGTTTCGAAAGTATCAACTTCAACATACTTATCAGTATCCCATTTATAAAGGTCGCCAAGTTCATCGAAGTTTTCTTCATTGACAACATTGGAAACCTTAACCATCAGACCATAAGAACCTGCTGCAAGGTAAATATTCTGTACTTCAAGTCTGTCAATTCTGATTTGTCCGGATACTTCCGGAGCACCTTTGATAGAGAAGGTCAGACCTTCGTTGTTATAGGTTCCAGGTGCAACTACATCATCATCGTTGGAAGCATTAACAGCAAGGCTTGCATCAACATCGCTCTTGCTAATTGCATCAATATAGCTGTCAGCAAAGAGGTTGCCTTCAACCTGAAGCTCAACGCCCCATTTTGCAACTCTTGCAGTATCGCTTGCACTATCCTTGGTAACATACTTTGCAAGGGTGCCGCTGATGGTGCTTGTGGTAAGGAGTACAGCTACCAAAAGAGCGGAAGCTGCTCTCATCATTCTGTTTTTACGCATGCGTAAAAATCTCCTTTCGTTTCGGTCCTTTCGGGCCTTTTTATTTAATTCCTCCCCTTCCGGGGAATATATTCCCCGCGGTTTTCGCCGCGGAGTCTTTTTCTCATCCCCGGGCGTGGCTTCCGAGGGAAGAATAAATCGACAAATTATTCATTTTCGCCCTTTTCTGCGGCAACTGCGGCTTTTGCTTTTTCTGCACGCAAAGCCTCAAGCTCCGCAAGAAGAGCATTTGTATCCTCCTGTTTGTTCTTCTCATAAATACGGCGTCTTATGATGTCATAAGCAACAAGAAGAATTATCGGAAGAACAACACAAACGATAAGACCGGTTGTTGTCTGCATAAACATGGCAACATTTCCCGCTCCGGGAATTCTTGTTTTATAAATTCCCACAAGGTCTTCGCCCGGCACCGAAAGTTTATCCTCCGTATTGTTGTAATCACCCTTGGTACGGAAGGCGATTCCGCCGTTTTCGTTGACTATATCCATAACACGGTGGGTAACAATGGTTGTGCCGTTGCCGGCAGGATCGAAGAACGAAATGATATCTCCCTCCCTGATTTATTCCGGCTCGGCGGTATTGCAAATGATAAGGTCGCCGCTCTCGATTTCGGGATACATGGAGTCGGTGAGAACTATCAGCGGGAAAACTCCACCAACGCTTGGAACTTCATTAGCGTTTGTGTAACTTTTTACAATAAGTATGAGATTGATTATCAGTATCGGCAAAAGTATAACGCACATAACCGTTCCAAATACAGTGAGTACATTATGCATTACTGATGATTTTTCGTTTTTCATTGTTGTTTCCTCGCTTTCACAAGCTTTGAATTATCCTTCCGGATTTTTCTTTTAAGGTAAATTGTTGTCCTCGAAAGAGGACAACACAAAAGGCGCCTTTTGTGCGTCAGCTAAACCTTTATTCATTATAATACTACCTCTTTTATATTTTTAAATCAAGCTTTTCGTAAAAATCAACATCTTTTTTGTCATTTTATATATTTTGCATCATTATTTTTGCAATAATTTGCACAGAAACTTTCAAAAATCTTTCCGTTTTTTCTATGAGGCACAATATTTAATCACAAATTATTTAAAAATTAAAAGAAATGAGCTTTCAGGCTTCACTCCGAGCACCGTGCTCAAAATAAAAGAGGACGGCTTTTGCCGTCCCTTTTTTCATCTCAAAGTATTTTATAAGTTCCGTTTCCGTCGCCGCGGATAAGGTTTCCGAGCACGGATTCGAGCATAACTCCCTGTCGCGGGTCGCTTCCGTAGCTGAAAGTCGTTTTCACACAAAGCTCGATGAAATCCGTCGCCCTTCCCATGGCTATGGGAAGGCTTGCCCCGCCAAGCATCGCACCGATAAGCACCGAAGCATAGATATCCCCGCAGCCCGGATAGTGCACCGGTATGTATTCACAGGGCGAATACCAAAATGAACCGTGCTCGCCGTCATATCCTATATTTGCAAGAATACCCGTGGCAAGCTCAACCCCTGTGACGACTATATTTTTCGGACCGAGACCGTGAAGCCGAAGAAGAAGGCTCCGCGCTTCGGTAACGGTCATAGGATCGGTTCGATAGCTTTCACCGAGAAGCATTGCCGCCTCGGTAAGGTTCGGTGTGATAACGTCCGCAACTGCCACAAGCTCTTTCATACGCTTCTGCAAATCCGGCGTACAGGTTTTATACGCCTTGCCGTTATCGCCCATAACAGGGTCAACTATTTTCAGGCTTTCGGGATAGCTTTTGAAAAATTCAAGGCAGGAATCCACCTGCTCCTCGCTTCCGAGGAAGCCGGAATAGACTGCCTCGAAATCAACATCAAGGCGCTTATAATGTTCAAGCGCAGGCTTTATATAATCCGTAAGATCGCGGAAAACCACCTCTCCGAAGCCGCCGGTATGGGTCGAAAGAACCGCCGTAAGAACCGGGCAGACCTGCATTCCCATGGCGGAAAGAACGGGCAATATTACGGATATCGAGCATCTTCCGAAGCCCGAAAGATCATGTATTGCGGCAACGCGTGCCGGTCTTTTTTCCATTGTTTCACCTCTTTTTTATTACCTCCCCTCAAGGGGATGTATTAAAAGAAAAAAATTTTTTCAAATTAATTCGCCGAAAAATTCCGCGTATCGAAAATTCCCAAATGTAAAAAATATTATTACAATACAAGGAATGGAGGGTTTTATGATGAACAAAACAGTTTCTGCTGTGGTTTCGGGCGCCGCGGCGGCCGCCGCCATCGGCACCGCCGTTTATATGATGAACGGGCGCAAAAACCACACAAATATGCGAAAAATGCGCCGCAGTGCCGCAAAAACCGTTAAAGCCGTCGGCAATATTGCCAACGGAATTTCGAGCATTATGCGTTAATTAAGCTCGTCAATTGTAAGGCCGTAGCTGGGCAGGAATTCTTTAACAAAAGCATCCGCTTCGGGAAGCCCCATGGCTGAAATGGATTCCATTATGCTTTGCTTTGCCTTCGAAAATTCGCGGTTGCCGGAATTTTCTTCCTCCACGCATTTTATCAGGGCAGAAATTTTATCCGCCGCTTTGAGCAGTTTCAGAAGTTCCGGGTCTTCGCCCGAATGGTCAAAATAAGGTTCATAATCCGGGCGAAGATCTTCGGGAAGCATATCGAGGAGTTTTTTGTTTGCAACGGCTTCGACCTCTTTATAAGCTTCCTTTATCTCGGGATTATAGTATTTTATGGGCGTCGGCATATCGCCGGTTAAAATTTCGCTGCAGTCGTGATACATAGCAAGCATCACAAGGCGCTCGACGTCACAGCTTCCTCCAAAGCGGCGGTTGCGCAAAAGCCCAAGGCAATGGGCAATAACCGCAGTATCAAGGGTATGGACCGAAAGGGATTCCTGCTGGCTGTTTTTCATAAGCGACCAGCGAAAAATATGTTTCATTCTTGAAATATAGGCATAAAATCTGCTTTCCTGCACTTTTTTATCCTCCGGATGCAACAAAATCGAAAAAAATAGACACTAATATAATGGAACGCGCGTTCCAGCCTTTTTGATAACCTGCTTTGGCCACCACCAAGCGGACCATACATTAAACTATATTATAAGACTTTTCGTCGAAAAATAACAGCCCTTTTTTGTATGTTCCGGCCCGAAGCAGGTTATTTTTTTATAAAGGCTTTAAAATTATTGTGAAAAGGGATATACTATATTATGTATAGGTGGATTTATTTTCAGTAAAATCCCCTCGCCGCCGCCACAAGGCGATGCGGCTGCTCCCTTTTAACAAAGGGTACATCTTTATTTTTATTTGAGGACGGAATATGATACAGGGAATTAAAAAAACAGAAAAAAATCTTTGCTGGCAAACGCTGATCCTTGCGGTGATATGCGCCATTGTAACCGTTGGCCTTGTTGTTTGGCGAAACGGCGGAATCTTTACATATTACGGCGATTATAACTGTCAGCAGATAGCGTTTTATATGCATACCCACGAGTTTGTAACAAACGGACAGATAGGATGGGATTGGAATACCGACCTTGGTTCGAGCCTTATCGGCGCGTATTCTTTCTATCTTATATTCAGCCCGTTCTTCTGGCTGACCCTGCCTTTTGAAACGGCAATGGTGCCCTATCTTATGGCCCCGCTTTTCGTTATCAAATTCGCGACCTGCGCCGTAACCGCATATTTTTACGTTGCACGCTTCGTTAAAGATAAACGCTTTGCCGTTATCGGCGGTCTTCTTTATGCTTTCAGCGGATATTGCATCTATAACCTTTTCTTCAACCATTTTCTTGACGTTGTGGCGTTCTTCCCGCTCATACTGATCGGGCTTGAAATGCTTATCACCGAAGACAAACACGGGCCTTTTGCCGTTGCTGTTGCCCTCAACGCCATCGTCAATTACTGGTTCTTCATCGGCGAAGTTTTCTTTGTCATCCTTTATTTCTTCATCCGCATAACCGATAAAAACATCACCCATAAATTCCGCCGTTTTCTTTTTGTTGCTGCGGAATCCGTTCTCGGCCTCGGCATAGCGGCGGCTGCGGTTCTTCCTTCTGTTCTTGCCATTACCGCGAACCCGCGAACCGGCGTTGATAACTTCATAAACGGCTGGAACCTTTGGCTTTATTACAGCGAACAAAGGGTGCCCGCCATCATAGCAAGCTTTTTCTTCCCTCCTGATATGCCCTCGAAACAGAATATGTTCACCGGCCAGGGCGCCCAGTGGGCCTCCATGGCGGGCTGGCTTCCGCTTTTCGGCATGACCGGTGTTATCGCATACGTTCGCAGCGTTAAAAACGACTGGCTTAAAAAAATGATAATCGCCTGCTGTGTCTGTGCGCTTGTTCCCGTGCTCAACGCGGTGTTTATTCTTTTCAACCATTCGTTCTATGCCCGCTGGTATTATATGTTCATCCTTATGCTCGTTCTTGCAACGGCAAAGGCTCTGGAATCTTCCTATGACGGCGGCGAAAATGCCGTTGATATGAAAAAGGGGCTTATCCCCTCTTTCTGCATTATAGTCGGGCTTATTCTTATCCTCACTCTTACACCGGTTCACTATGACGACGGAAACTGGGAACTCGGGCTTCTTTACGAAGGTTCCTGGTTCCTTTTAAGCGCGACTTTTGCGGTTGTCTGTGTTTTTCTCGCAACGCTTCTCTGGTTCCTGCAAAGGAAAAAATTCTATATGAATCTGCTCGTTCTTACAACGGCGGTTATATGCGCCCTTTATGGATTTGCTTATATCAATCTCGGATATTCATTTGCGGGCGACCATCAGGAAATCATTGACGATGCGGTCGGCCTTTCGGAAGAGATGGAGCTTCCCGAAACAAAGAGCTTTGCAAGGGCCGATTTTTACGAATGTTTTGAAAACATGGGGCTTTATTGGAACATACCTTCCATTCGCTGCTTCCACAGTGTCGTAACTCCTTCCATCATGGATTTTTACCCCACCGTCGGCGTTACCCGCGACGTTTCGAGCAAGCCGGATTACGAATATTACGAACTTCGGGCTCTTCTTTCTGTAAAATACCTTTATTCCGATGCGGATGAAACCATTCCCGAATCCAATATCGTTCAGGGTTTTAATTATTACACCACCGAAAACGGCTATCATATTTTCCAGAATGAAAACTATATCCCCATGGGATTCACCTTCGACCAATACGTCACCGAGGAAGAATATTATTCCGTTTATGAGGCCCAGCGCAGCGAGCTTCTTATTTCCTCCATCGTTCTTACAAACGAACAGGCCCAGCTCTATGGTTCCTATATCGACCACAACGATAACCTTTTTGAAAGCATAAACCTTTCTTATGCAGATTTTCAGGATGAGGTGCGCGAAAGATCGAGATCCTCCGCATACCGTTTTGAATATGACCATAACGGCTTTACCGCAAAAATCCATCTTAGCGAAAGCAATCTTGTTTTCTTCTCCGTCCCTTATGAAAGCGGCTGGAAAGCTTATGTAAACGGCGTCGAAACCGCCATAGAAAAAGTCGATATCGGTTTTATGGCCGTTTTTGCCGAAAAAGGCATAAACGAAATCGTTTTCGTTTATGATACTCCCGGCCTTAAAATCGGCGCGGTTATAAGCGTTATTTCCGCCGCGGCACTTATTGCCTATATCGTTTTCTTCCATTTTGAACAGCGCAGAAAAGCCGCCGACGGCGAGCTTATAAACGAATATTACAGCACCCATAACGCCGCTGTTGAAGCGGAACTTTCTCCCGAAGAGGATCTTACCATAGTCCGAAGCCCCGAAGAAGTTCCCCCATACAGCGAATATAACGGCCCGGAAGAAAAAATTTATCCCGAACTTTAAAATTCATGCAACAAAATCGGAAAAATTTTGCACTAATATAATACAAAGGAGGTTTGATAAAATGAAAAATCTTAAAATTCTCGTTATTATCCTTGCGTTCATGGTTGCTTTCAGCGGCTGTTCTTCAGGAAACGTTGCCATGGATTCCATGACCGAATCATTTGACGGCGGTTATTGGGAAGACAATAAACTCGAAGAACCTGAAGCGGAATCGCCCGAATATATCGTTGAAGAAGATTCTATGTTCGACAGCACTTCCGATACTTCCGCTTCGACAGGCGAATATCTCGGCAACCGAAAACTCATCCGCACCTTTGACCTCGAGGTCGAAACTCTTGAATTTGATTCATTTGTCGCCTCCGTCAAAGCGGAAGTAAGTTCCCTCGGCGGTTATATAGAAAATTCCAGTATCGGCGGAAATTCCTATAACTATTCTTCAAACCGCCACGCAAGTTTTACCTGCCGCATTCCTTCCGATAAGCTCAATGAATTTGTGAACACCGTCGGCGGGCTCGGCAACGTAACTTACAGCTATGAGGATGCAAGGGATATCACTTTAAGCTACGTTGATACCGAAGCAAGGATCGAATCCCTTCAGACGGAATATGACCGTCTTCTCGAGCTTCTTGCCGAAGCGGAAAGCATTGATTCCATCATCATTCTTCAACAGCGCATAACCGAAGTTCGCTATGAGCTCGAAAGCTATCAAAGCCAGCTTCGCACCTATGATAACCTTGTGGATTACAGCACGGTCAATCTTTCGGTAAATGAAGTAAAGCGCATCACCGCACCGGAACAGGAAAGTGTTTGGGAGCGTATTCAAAGCGATTTCAGTGACAACGTCTATGATATCTGGATAGATCTTCAGGATTTCTTTGTCTGGTTCGTGGCAAGCATTCCCTATTTTGCCATCTGGGCAGTTATTATCGCAATAATTATTCTTATCATAAATCTTTGCCTTAGAAACAGCTCCCGCTATCAGGCAAAAAAAGCCGCCCGCAAAGCAAAGAAAGAATTCAGAAAAGCGCAAAAGCTTGAGAAGAAAAACACGGAATCCGCAACGACAAACGATGAAACCGAAGAAAAATAACGGGCGGTGAAAGAATGAAAAAATTTCTTGCTTTGCTTTTGATTTTTGTTCTTTTGTTTTGTTCGTGTCAAAGCGAACAGCCAAATTGGGATGTTCGCCCGATGATGTATTATAATAATTCCTATTGGAAAAATCCTTATATGCCGATTTCCGAACTTCCTGCCGGTTATGAATATGCCGGAACTGTTGATACCGAAATGGCATATAATACCGGTCTTGAAGGAATTGAATATTATATTAATCCGGCGACAAACGATTTCTATACTTATCAGGAAACCGGAACGCCCATCGGCGGCAATACGGTTGATACGACCAAAAGAGCAATGCATTACGTTCAATGGGTTCCCATTGATGAATAAAAGAACCCCCGTGCTCAAAATGAGCACGGGGGTTTTGTTATCTTCCTTAATAATATATGGGACTGTTGCCGTGTGGCACAGCGGAAGGGTATATAAAAAGCGGCGGGAGCAAGCCCCAGCCCTACGGTTTCATTACATTTCCTTACCCATATAGATGACGCCGCGGCTGCGGTGAAAGCCGCGTTTTTTGTAAAAATCCTCATCCTCGAGATTTGTCATAAGCACCGTTTCGCGGATGCCCATTCCTTTAAGCCTGCGCTCGAATTCCGCAAGAAGTTCCGTACCGATGCCTTTTCCGCGAAGGTCGTTGCGGACACAGAATTCTTTTACATTGAATATAACTCCGTCGAAATACTGTTCCGATTCGCCGAGTATCATGCCCGTGATGCCCTCTTCATTATACGAAACAACGCCGTAAAAGCCGCCGTTATTTATCATCTGTGAAAGGCGCTTTTCCGCGGTTTTTGGGGTCCATTTATCATACCACGGGTCGGAATTGAAAGTTTCGGCATATATTTTCGCAAGCTCACTTACGTCTTCGATGGTGATGTTTCTGTAATCCATTTTCTTCCTCTGCTTTTCATTTTTCTTTATATTTATATTATCCGATATTTTCGCCGCCGTCAACTGCTTTTTGCCATCCCTCAATGTGCGAAGCAATATCCGCTGCTATAATATTCTCTTTATAGATATAAAGCGTTGCAAAGGTTTCTTCTGTTCCCTCCACCGGATAAACGTATTTTCTCACCGTTTTTCCGAGATACGGCGAGATATCAAAACCCGAACCGAGCTGCATCTCGTTATATTTCATAAGTGTTTCATCCATTTCGGCCGGCAAAAGGATATCCTCAATTGAAGAAGGCTCCGGGGCAGTTTCAACGCCCTTTGAAGCGAGGTATTCTCTTCTCTCTTCGTTATCCGCAACCCGCCGCGAAACAGCTTCTGCGGCGTCTGAAGCGCCTTTGCCGCCAAAGAAAAGTATCAGCCCTATTATCACAGCAAGTATAATGCAAAGAGTGCCGATTATTTTTGTTCTCGAAGTTTTTACGGAAGCAGTTATCAAAAAAATCATCTCCGAATATATAGTCATAACCGCGAACCTGACAGGGGTTATCCCTCCTCCGCCGCTTCGCGGTCCCCCCTCCCATAAGGAGGTAAAAAAATAAAGCCCTGTCAATGTTATGACAGGGCTTTTTGGATTATTCGGAAAAATTATTCTTTTTCTTCGGTCATCCACTGTTTTG
>JAFUJP010000161.1 GCA_017473745.1 Oscillospiraceae bacterium | reverse complement strand
AAGCTCATGGGCTTTGTGGGAGTTCGGCTCGCCGAGGAACTCTTTGTAAAGCTGCTGAACCTGGGTATTCTTGTGGCTCTGGCGAAGGGTGTTTCTCTGATCCTCGGAATAGAGGGCAGAAGCACGTTTCTGCATATATGTATCAAGAATATCGTGGTCCTCGTTGGGAAGGAATACAGGGCGGACATAGGGCTGGCCGCCGCCGTTGATGCAGCCGCCGGGGCAGCCCATGATTTCGATGAAATGATAGGGGCTTTCGCCTTTGCGAATCTGATCCATGAGAACTTTTGCGTTTTTCATGCCGTGGGCAACAGCAAAGCGAAGGATTTTTCCGTTGATTTCAATCTGGGATTCCTTGATGCCGTCAAATCCGCGGACGGAAGTGAAAGCGATGGCGCCGTGCTCTTTGCCGGTAAGAACGTGGTAAACGGTGCGGAGAGCCGCTTCCATAACGCCGCCGGTCACGCCGAAGATAACGCCTGCGCCGGAAGCTTCGCCCATGATATCGGTGTCGAAGTCCTCGTCCGGAAGGCGGTTGAATACGATACCGCTGCGGCGAATCATTTCGGCAAGCTCGCGGGTGGTAAGAACCGCGTCAACGTCTTTAAGGCCTGCTTCGTTCACCATTTCGGGGCGTTCCTTCTCGAATTTCTTTGCGGTGCAGGGCATGATGGAAACAACAAAGATATCTTTGGGGTCAATGCCGTGTTTTTCCGCATAATAGCTCTTGATGATCGCGCCCTGCATCTGGTGGGGAGATTTGCAGGAAGAAAGGTGGTCAAGCTGATCGCCGTAATAGGTTTCGCAATAGTTTACCCAGCCCGGGGAGCAGGAAGTGATCATCGGAAGAACCCCGCCGTTCTGCATTCTGCCGAGAAGCTCGGTGCCCTCTTCCATAATGGTGAGGTCTGCGCCGAAGTCGGTGTCATAAACTTTCTCAAAGCCGAGTCTGCGAAGAGCCGCAACCATTTTGCCTGTTACGGGAGTGCCGATTTTCATGCCGAATTCCTCGCCGAGAGCCGCACGCACTGCCGGGGCAGTCTGTACGATGACGTGGCGGCCAAGGGACATTGCGTGGTCAACTTTGTCGATTTCGGATTTGAGCATAAGAGCGCCGGTGGGGCAAACGGAAACGCACTGTCCGCAAAGGATGCAGGGGGATTTATCAAAGGGTCTGTTTCCGGCAGGGCCGACGATGGCGTTGAATCCGCGGTTTTCATAACCGAGAACGCCGTTTCCGTGGGCGTTTTTGCATCTTGCAACGCATCTTCCGCAAAGGATGCATTTGCTGGTATCGCGAACGATGGAAGGGTTCAGTTCGTCAAGAGTCACAGGGGTTTGGGAACCGATGAACATATCGGGTCTTGCGCCGGTGAGTTTTGCAACGTGGAGAAGTTCGCATTTGCCGTTCTTTTCGCACTGCTGGCAGTTGACGGAGTGGTTGGAAAGAAGAAGTTCAACGGAAGTTCTTCTTGCGGCGGTTGCTTTGGGGGAGGAAATGCTGATTTCCATGCCCTCATAAACGGGATATACGCAGGAAGCCACAAGTGCTCTCATTCCTTTTACTTCAACAAGGCAAACGCGGCAGGAACCCTGGTTGCATTCGCCGTGGTTGAAGTCGCAGAGAGAAGGAATCTCATATCCGCAGGCTCTTGCTGCGTCGATTATGGTAAGGCCTTCTTCGACCTGATAAGGATGGCCTTCGATTTTGATATTTACTTTACTCATTTCTCATGCCCTCCTTACTGTTCTTTGGTGATGGCGCCGAATTTGCAGGATGCGATACAAAGTCCGCATCTTACGCAAACATCCGGGTCGATTACGAAGTTGGTTTTGCCGACTATGCCGGAAATTGCTCCAACGGGGCATTTTTTAGCGCAAAGGCTGCAGCGTTTGCACTTATCGGCAATGATGGAATAAACGGTAAGGTTTTTGCAAACATGTGCGGGGCAGTGTTTATCCTGTATATGAGCAAGATATTCGTCATAGAAAGAAGCAAGGGTGGAAATAACCGGGTTTGCGGCGCTTTGGCCGAGGGAGCAGAGAGAGTTTGTCTGGCAGGCGTTGCCGATGGTCTCGAGCTCTTCAAGGTCTTTCATGGTTGCTTCGCCTTCGGTGATCTTGGTAAGAATTTCGAGCATTCTCTTTGTGCCGATACGGCAGGGAGAGCATTTGCCGCAGGATTCATCGCAGATGAATTCCATATAGAATTTTGCAACGTCAACCATGCAGTTGTCTTCGTCCATAACGATTGCGCCGCCGGAACCCATCATGGAACCGAGCGCAACAAGGTTATCAAAGTCGATGGAAACGTCAAGCTCGTCTTCGGTGATACAGCCGCCGGAAGGGCCGCCGGTCTGGATGGCTTTGAATTTTTTGCCGTTCGGAATGCCGCCGCCGATGTCATAAACAAGCTCGCGAAGGGTGGTGCCCATGGGAACTTCAACAAGACCTACGTTGTTTACCTTGCCGCCGAGGGCGAAAACTTTGGTGCCCTTGGAACCGGTGGTGCCGTATTTGGTAAATTCCGCAACGCCGTTGCGGAGTATGTAAGGAACGGTTGCAAGGGTTTCGACGTTGTTTACGATGGTGGGCTTATCCCAAAGGCCGCGAACTGCCGGGAAAGGCGGGCGGGGTCTGGGCATACCGCGAAGTCCCTGAATGGAATGGAGAAGCGCGGTTTCTTCGCCGCAGACGAATGCGCCTGCGCCAAGGCGGATATGTGCGCGGAAGCTGAAGCCGGAACCGAGGATGTCATCGCCGAGAAGGCCCTGTGCCTCCGCCATTGCAATGGCGTTGCGAAGACGTTTTACCGCGGTGGGATATTCCGCACGAACATAGAAATAACCTTCGGAAGCACCGATAGCATAGCCGGCGATGGTCATGCCTTCGATTACGGAAAGAGGGTTATCCTCAAGGATGGAACGGTCCATGAATGCGCCGGGGTCGCCCTCGTCGCCGTTGCACACGACGTATTTTTCCTTGCTTTCCTGATTATATGCAAACTGCCATTTGCGTCCGGTAAGGAAGCCGCCGCCGCCTCTTCCGCGAAGTCCGGATTCGAGAACGGAGGTCACAACTTCCTGGGGAGTCATTTTGAGGGCGTTTGCAAGACCCTGATATGCGCCGCAGCCGAGAGCTTCGTCAAAGCTTTCGGGGTTGATAACGCCGCAGCCATGAAGGGCAATTTTCTTCTGTTTTTTATAGAAAGGAATTTCTTCCTGCTTTGCGATTTTTGCGCCGGTGTTGGGGTCGACATAAAGAAGTCTTTCAACAATTTCGCCGCCGATGATATCTTTTTCAAAAATCTCTTCGATATCTTCGGGTTTTACAAGGCGATAGAGAACATCTTCCGGATATACGCGGATAAAAGGTCCCTGGGAGCAGAGTCCGAAGCAGCCGACTTTGCGTACCGCAACTTTTTCGGAAAGGCCTTTTTCCTCAATAAGGCGGTTGCATTCCTCTTCGAGTTTAAGCGCGCCGGAAGCAACGCATCCGCCGCCTCCGCAGATCATAAGATAGGTTTTTCCGTCGGAGCCGTTGAATTTGGAATCAAGAAGCTCTTTGCAAATTTTTGCTCTTTCGAAAAGTTCTTCAGGAGTTCTTATCATGCTTCAGCCGCCTCCAATGCTTTATATTCGTCGATAATTTTTGCAACTTCGCTTACCTCGACGTGGGGATAAACTTTGCCGTTGATGGTAACGGCGGGCGCAATGGCGCATGCACCGATGCAGCGGAGTGCATCAATGGTGAAAAGGCCGTCATCGGTGGTTTCGCCGGGTTTTATTCCGAGAAGTTCGGAAAATTTATCAACTATCTGCTGGGCGCCTTTAACATAGCAGGCGGTGCCGAGGCAGCAGCCGATAACGTATTTGCCGTTGGGTTTGAGCGAGAAGAAAGAATAGAAAGTAACAACTCCGTAAATTTCGGCAACGGAGATGCCGGTGCGCCCGGAAACGATTTCCTGTACCTCCAGCGGGATATATCCGTATTCCTTCTGGATATCGCTGAGGATCATAATGAGCGGCGTTTTTTCGTTTGCGTATCTGTCGCAGATTTCGTTGATCTTTACGACAGCGGCTTCGCTGAGATGAGCCATTTTTTGATTTCCCCCTTGAACTGTTTTTTGTTTCGAGTTTATACTAATCCACAAAATAAGAGAGCCCACGCTTTTTGCGCAGCTACCTCCCCAATTCTGTTAAATTATAAACCTATCTCATTTAAAAGTAAAGTGTTTTTGTGAAATTTTGTTAAATAAATAACTAAATCAACAAAACAACAGCGCTGTTTTGCACAATATGCCATTTTAATTTTTGTAAAAAACGGTTAGTCAAAGCTAACTCATCATAAGTTTTTACAATTTTATCCAGTTAAGATATTAACAGCATTTGGCCGGCAGTGTAAATTGTTGTTTATATGCATTTAAAGGCCCCCTTGCGTATGCGGTGCTGTCCAAATCTCCGATTTGGCTAACGGCACCCATGCAAGGCCGTCCCGCAAACATCGTGAGCGGATGACGGATGAGGTGTTCTTCCAACAGCCATCGTTCTGTATAACAAACGGCGGGAGCAGGTGCCCTGAGCACGGAGTGCGAAGTAATCCCTTCAGGGACTCCCGCCCTACACTAAATTGACAAATCCTGCAAGCTCGTTGCGTTATTGAAAACGTCGTAGGGGCGGACCTATGTGTCCGCCCGTTTTTTGCAATAAACCGCCGTTTTGCGGGCGCACACATAGGTGCGCCCCTACAACCATGTTCTATACCTCGTGCGCTAAACAACAATTTACCGTTGAAAAAATTCTTTTGTGGTGTTATAATTCAGCTAATAAACAATCAAACAGGAGGGCAGAAAAACTATGGCAAAGGATTTTTTGCAAAGCAATTATGTGACCGTTGACACCAACGTTGAAATTCATTACGTCGAAAAGGGCGAAGGTGACCCCATTATTTTTATTCCCGGACTTACTTTTTCCGGCGAGATTTTTGAACACCAGATCGAATATTTCTCCAAAAAATACCGCGTCATAGCCATCGACCCCCGCGGACAGGGGCTTTCGACAAAAACCACCGGCGGCAACAACTATGTCACACACGGAAAGGATCTTTCTCTTCTTATAACAAGCCTTGGACTTGAAAACGTGACCCTTGTGGGCTGGAGCACCGGTAACCTTGATACCTGGTCCTATATCGAGCAGTTCGGCACCGATAAACTCAAGGCCGCCGTCACCATTGATATGTCTCCCCTTCCCCTTCATCCCGACCCCAAGTGGTGGACCGAAGGCAGCATCGAGGAACTTTCTGAAGTTGCAAGCCGCGTTCTTATAACTCCCGAGGGCTGCCGCGCATTCTTCAAGGAATACGCCGAAGAAACTATGATCCAGCACGAAATGACCGAGGAAGAGGTCAACAAGCTTCTTGATATTTCGGCAAAGACCCCTTACTGGATCTGCGGAGAGCTTTTTGCAAGCGCAATTTTCTCGAATTATTACGATACCGCGAAGCTTGTGGGCGAAACTCTTCCGAGCCTTATGTTCATTGCGGAACATTGGGCTGACGTCGCGAAGCCTTTCTATGAAGAAAACTTCCCCGGAACCGAAACTTTCGTCATGGGCGGGCACCTTATGTTCTATGAATATCCCGAAAAATGGAACGGCGTTTTTGAAGAATTCCTTGGCAAAATCAATTGATTTATCAAACGGCGGAAGCTTTTGCTTCTGCCGTTTTTTACGGGAAAATTTAAAAGGCAAAGGGCGGAGCAAAACTGCTCCGCCCTTTGCACTTTTTGGGGTTCACTATGAAAAAATTATTTTGTGGTCTTTTTAAAGAAAGCAACGGCGATGGCGCCGGGGCCGACGTGGGTCCCTATAACGCTTCCGATACATTCTTCCCGAAGTTCGGCAACATTTCCCTCCCAAAGGAAGCGGCTGTCATCGACATATTTCTGAAGAAGATAATCGTCGTGGCCGGTATATCCGAGAAGAACCGGCATATCAAAATCGACTCCGCCGGCTTTTTCTATCTCTTTCACAAGAAAGTTGTTGCCCTGTTTCGAGCCTCTCGCCTTGCCGAGAATGTTGATTTCTCCGTCCGCTACGCTTACAACGGGCTTGATATTGAGAAGCCCGCCTGCAAAGGCAACTGTTTTTGAAATTCTTCCGCCGCGTTTAAGATATTCAAGAGTATCTATCATAGCAACGATGATAACTTCCTCGCGCTTTTCTTCGATAAGCTTTACAGTTTCTTCCGCCGTTTTTCCGCTTTCGACAAGCGAAAGGGCGTATTCCGCAAGAATGGCGGTGCCGATGGCGGCGGTTTTTCCGTCGATGACGTGAACTTTTCCCGGGAATTCATTCGCGGCGATACAGGCGCTCTGATAGGTTCCCGAAAGCTTTGAAGCGATGGTGATGGCTATTACTTCATCACCGTTTTCAACGTGTTTTCTGAAAACCCGCTCAAAAGCTTCGGGTGTTGCCTGGCTTGTGGTGGGCATAACGTCGCTTTCGATGAGCTTTGCATAAAACTCTTCATGGTTTATGGTAACGCCGTCTATGTATTCCTCTTCGCCGAAATAAACGGTAAGCGGAACAATATCAAATTTTGATTTGTTTTCTCTACTGAGGTCGGTTGTTGAATCAAGAACGATTTTTACAGCCATTATTTGTTATTCTCCTTATTAATGTAATGATAAACGGCATGTGCCAAAAGGCACTGCGCCGGGTAATAGGTTGCCATACAGATAATATCGCTCCATCTTCCCGCATCGGCGAACCAAGCCAGAACGAGCATAAAATCTGAAACGGCAAAAAGAACCGCGCCCGAAAGAAGAAGCATATTCGTGATATCCTTTTCGCGGATAAAGTTGCCCGCCGCTTTGCCCACCATCATCGAAATAATAAGCGCATAGGCAATGCAGACGAAACGAAGCGTCTCTTCTTCAAAAGCCAGAAGCGGAAAAAACGCGACAAAAGAACCCGTCGCTGCGAACAACATCCCGCCGACGATGATATCAAGCTTTTTCAGCTTTTGCAAAAGGCAATATGCAGCGGCAAAAGCAACGTGGCCAAGGGCAAAAAGCCCCGCCCCGATGATGAAATTGCTGTTGATTAAAATATCGCCGAGCATCGCGAGCACAAAGCCGCCGGCCATTGCTGCGGCGAACTTAACTTTTCCGCTCTTTTTGAGCACGGCATAGATAAGGTTTGCAATCCCGATGAGCACGAAACCAAAGCTCGTTGCGGCCTTGATATCTCTTCCGCCGACGGTTATAAAGAAATAGTTGCCGATGCAAACGGCGGTTATAAGCGCAATATTGATTGCGAGAAAAGTTTTCTTCATCCGTTCACCTTTATTTTATAAAAATATCAAGAAGCTTTTTCGCCTTTTCTGTATAAGGCTGGTAGCGCATAGGAAGATCGAGCCATGTTTTTTTATCAACTATGCTTTTATGATGCGAAAAAGCGTCGAAGCCGTCTTTTCCGTGATAGGAACCCATGCCGCTTTCGCCGACCCCGCCGAAGCCCATTTCGCTTGTGGCAAGGTGAATAACAACGTCGTTGACGCATCCGCCGCCGAAGGAAAGGCGCGAGGTCAGTTCTTCTATATGAGCACGGTCTTCCGAAAAGATATAACATGCCAAAGGCTTCGGTTTATCTTTGAGCACGGAATACACCTCGTCAAATTTCCCGAAAGTGAGAATGGGCAAAACAGGCCCGAAAATTTCTTCCTGCATAACCGGGTCATCCCAGCTTACGTTATCAAGAACCGTGGGTTCGATGCGGCAGGCTTCGGGGGCGGAATTTCCGCCGTGGGCGGTCTTTTCCGGGTCGATAAGCCCGATAAGGCGCCCGAAATGTTTTTCGTTGACGATTTTTCCGTAATTGGGGTTATCAAGGGGATTTTCGCCAAATTGGGCTTTGATCTGTTTTTTGATTTCTGCCAAAAGCTCATCTTTAACTGTTTTTTCGCAAAGAACATAATCCGGCGCAACGCAGGTCTGGCCGCAGTTGAGGAATTTTCCGAAAACGATACGCTTTGCCGCAATTTTTATCTTTGCGGTGGAATCAACGATGCAGGGGCTTTTTCCGCCGAGTTCAAGAATCGCCGGGGTAAGATTTTCGGCGGCGTTTCTCAAAACGATTTTTCCTACTTCGGTGCTTCCCGTAAAGAAAATAAGGTCGAACTTCTTTTCAAGAAGGGCGGCATTTTCTTTTCTTCCGCCGGTTATGACCGTGGCAAATTTTTCGGGATAGATTTCCCCGATGATTTTTTCAATTACAGCGGCGGTTGCCGGGGAATATGCGCTGGGTTTGATTATGGCTGTGTTGCCTGCGGCAATGGCATCGACCAAAGGGTCGACCGTAAGCAGAAAGGGGTAGTTCCACGGGCTCATTATAAGCACACTGCCATAGGGCGATGCTTTTTTATAGCTTGCCGAAGCAAACTGGGCAAGGGGCGTTTTAACCATGCGTTTGGCCGCAAACTTTCTCACATGGCGAAGCATATAAGTTATTTCGGATTTCACAAGCCCGATTTCGCACATATATCCTTCAAACCCGCTTTTGCCCAGATCTTTTTTAAGCGCTTCGGAGATATCTTCACTATATTTTTCGATAGCCGCATAAAGCTTTTTAAGCATTGCAGCGCGAAATTCCACCGAAAGGGTTGCGCCGCTTTGAAAAAAGCTTTTCTGGCTTTCAAGTATCTGATCTATATTTTTCATTATTGCTCCTTTTGCGGAATCCCCTCTTTGCTCACTTTCTGAAGGTTTTTATAGATTGTATCGAGGGTGGAATAGAAAATTTTTCTTTCTTCGTCGTTCATAAGTTCACCCGAAACGGAAGAGATCGCAGTCAAAGCTCTTTCGGCAACGTAAACGGCCGTTTCTTTTCCCTTTTCGGTAAGAGTTATCTTTGCGCGATAACCTTTGTTGCCGTTTTTGATCCTTTCAACAAGGCCTTTTTCTTCCATTTCGGCAATTATTCTCGAAACGGCTGCTTTATCCTTATCGCAGATTTCGCAGAGCTGAACAGCGGAAAGACCCTCTTCGTAGCGGTTAAGGGTTGCAAGATAAAGTGCGAAAGCACCCTTATATCCGCGTTTTACCATTTCATTTCTTTCTATTTTTTGGATATAGCGATAAATTCCGGAAATTACAAACGAAAACTGCTCAAAACGGCTTATCATATTTTACCTCACCTTTTTTATATTATGTCTTTTTTCCGAGAGAATGCTGCTTTTGTTTTGTTGATAAGTCAACATCTTTTGTATAATGTATATCATACAGCAAAACTATTGATTTGTCAACATTTCGGATTTTTGCTGCAAATTTGTTGTTTAGCGCTGCATTATCGAAAACGTCGTAGGGGCGGACCTATGTGTCCGCCCGTAACCCAAGAACGCAGAGCGCTTTAAAGCCTTCCCAGAGGGGAAGGTGGCTTTCGCTGAAGGCGAAAGACGGATGGGCAAAAACATCGAAGCGCGCCCAGTGGGCGATGAAGCGAGATGTTTTTGACGCCGCGGTCAAAATATTCAAGGCGAATGCCGCAGAATATTTTGGGCACCGCAAGAGGGCATATAACCAAGAACGCGGAGCGCACATCAAAATTTGACAGGGTTT
>JAFUJP010000160.1 GCA_017473745.1 Oscillospiraceae bacterium | reverse complement strand
GGGATCGTTCATGTCCTCGCAGATCTGGGCACAGGCAACGGTTAAAATAACTTTGGATTTATCAAGATATGAGGCTTTTCCGGGGATGCGGAAAGAATCGTAGAAATTTTTTACTGAAATAACAGCATCAAGCGCAAGATCAAAATCGCCTTTTCCCGCATAAAGGTTAGCGAGGCCGAGGGCATTATAAAAAAGTCCTGTAAGGCTCATAACGATAAAATCGGAAAGATAGGGAAGGGCTTCGTCATATTTTTTGAAAAATGCGGCGAGATAATAGCCGATGAATGCGTCGAAAATTCCGCTTTCGTTATGCTCTTTAAGAATTTCGATGCCCTTATCTTCATTACCGATCATAAAATATATTCCGGCAAGGTCGTTATAAATTTCGGATTTTCCGGATTTTATATCGTGGGGCTGGTCGATTAAATTAAGGCTGCGTTCAAGAAGTTCCTTGGCACGCATCAGGTATTTCTTATCGTGCTTCTCGGTTCCCCAAAAATAGAAAAATGTGCTTGCGCGATAGACGATATCAAAATTATTCGGATATTTTTGAAGAGCTTTTTCAACTTCAAAAATGCCTTCCTCGAATTTCTTTTCGGAATAAAAAGTGTTTATACGGTCAACAGTGTTTTTGATGCTGTTATCCTGCATCCTGTATCCGAGAAGCGCATCAACGGAGGTTTCAAAAAAATCCGCAAGCTCCATAATAAGCCCGAGTTCCGGAACGGAGGCACCGCTTTCCCATTTGGATACCGCACCGACGGAAACGCCCATGGCCTCCGCAAGCTGTTCCTGGGTGAATTTCTTTTCTTTTCTCAGATTTTTTATGTTTTCTGCAATATCTGATTTCATAATGCTTTCTCCGAATCATTTATTTGGTACCATGGCATTATATTATCACAGTTTTCGGTTGATTTGAATACACTGGAAGTAGAGCCGGTAAAGAAAATTATTAACTGCCGGTTGAATTTGCTGCGTTGACAGATATGGTATAATGTTAAAGATTGAAAAAACAGGGGTGAATTTGTTGGCAAGCCTTCTTCTTGCAATCATATACATATCTTTTATAAGTCTTGGTCTTCCGGATGCGCTTCTTGGCGGGGCATGGCCCACAATGCACGCTGAATTCGGCGTTCCGGTTTCTTATGCAGGAATAATATCCATGATAATATGTATGGGAACCATCGTTTCCAGCCTTTTGAGCGACCGCCTTACGAAGCGTTTCGGAACAGGAAAGGTAACGGCAGTAAGTGTTGCGCTGACTGCGGCGGCACTTTTCGGTTTTTCCGTAAGCGATTCATTCGGAATGCTTTGTGTTCTTGCTGTTCCTTACGGGCTTGGCGCCGGCGGAGTTGATGCTTCCATAAACAACTATGCGGCGATACATTATGCAAGCCGCCATATGAGCTGGCTCCACTGTATGTGGGGTATAGGCGCCGCGGCGGGGCCATATATCCTCGGCGCAGCCATGACCGGCGGAAGCTGGGGAACGGGATACCGCTGGGTCGCGTTTTTGCAGGTGATTTTGACGGCGGTTTTGTTCATAAGTCTTCCGCTCTGGAAGAAAAACGCCGCTTCGGAAGAACCCGAAAGGGCGGAAAAAGCTCTTTCGCTTAAAGAGATTTTTGCCATTCCCGGGGCAAAAGAGGTTATGGCGGCGTTTTTTTGTTACTGCGCGCTTGAAAGCACTGCGGGGCTTTGGGCAAGCAGCTATCTCGTTATGGAATACGGCGTTTCGGAAGAAGCCGCCGCATCCCTTGCAAGCCTTTTTTATATAGGGATCACCGCGGGCAGGGGCGCAAGCGGTTTTCTTACATATAAGCTTTGTGATAAAAATATGATTCGGCTGGGGCAGGGGATAATAGCTTTCGGCGCTTTGGCAATGCTTTTGCATTCCGGCGAAAAAACAGCAATGGCGGGGCTTATCCTCGTTGGCCTTGGCTGTGCGCCGGTTTATCCCTGTATAATCCATTCGACGCCGGCGCATTTCGGAGCGGATAGATCTCAGGCGATAATAGGAGTGCAGATGGCCTGTGCATATATCGGAAGCTGTTTTATGCCGCCGCTTTTCGGGCTTGCGGCAAACCATATTTCCGCATCGCTTCTTCCGGTATTTCTGATAGTGCTTTTGTTCATAATGATGTTCGCTATGGAAAGGCTGAACAAAATAAAGATATAAAGAAAACCACCCGCGAGGGTGGTTTTCTTTATGTTTATCTGTCAAGGCAGGCGGTAAGGTCTTTGACTGCTTTTGCGGTTTTATCGCTCATGATTTCCCAGACTGGTTCAATGGTTTTTTCGCCGGAAAAATATTTTCTTGCACAGCAAACGGCGGTTTGAAAATCGTCGTTATCCCACATGGCATCGAAAGCCTCATCGAACAAAAGCATATCACGTTTTTGCGGATGTTCATCATCAAGGTCGATCTCATAAACGTGAAAATCAAACCTTTCGGGCTTTTCTTTCATGTTCCAGTCAACTTCATAAAGACGCTTTATATCAGAAAGGTTATCATAAAAATAGTTGCTTAAAAGGCGGCTGTAACTTTCGGGGAATTCCGTTTTGCGGATATATTCAAAAATTCCTTCTGTGGCCCATTTTACATAGTTTGTCTGCATATCGCGCAAACCGAATTTGCCGAGAACGCTTTTCAAAAACTTGGCGTTCAGAAGCATTCCGAAAAAGCAATCTTCGCTTTTTTCAAGCGCCTGAACAAACGGAACAACAAGCTCAAAATTGTTTTTATAATCCTGTGCCATTGTTTCGCCGAGTTTAAGCGTATCGCTGATATGATAGAGTATCAAAGTTAAAAAATTCTCCTTTTATTCTTCTTCCTGAAGCTTGCGAAGATAGAACATGATGTCGCCGAGGATGCCGTCCTCGGCCGCCCAGGCAACGTTGCCGGGTTTGATTTTTTCGCCGTAGATGATTACGGTGAGCATGGCTTCAAGCAGGACTTCGGAAGCATCACAGACTTCGCAGACCATATCCTGATGACTTCTGATATTATGCTTTGCAAGGATTTCCGCATAGTCATCGCGTACTCGCGGAGAAGCAAAGGCATCACGGATAAAGTTGAACATGATTTCGTTGTATTCAGGAACAACGTAATCCTGGTTGGTATCGGCGTGGTGGATGGTTTTGCGCTCGGTGCGGGGGTTGCGAAGCAGGTAATCGGCATAGAGCATGATATCCCGGTGCTCAAAAGGATTGGCGGAAACGCTGAGGTCCTCATCCCATTTTTTGAGCATGCTCAAAAGCTTTTTGTCGAGTTTTGCGAGTGCTCGTTCCTTGATTTCCGCGGGAACAGGATAAAAGCCTTCTGCAATACTGCAGGCGATGGCCGCAAGGGTATCGCTGTCGCCGCCCATGGAAATGGCCTTGCGAAGGGTATCTTCAAAGCTTTCCGCCTCGAAGAAAACCTGGAGTGCTACCGGAACGGTTCCCTGACAGGTTTCGTCAAATTCATAGGTCGGGCGGATCTCGTCAAGGGTTTTGCTGAAGTCATACTTATATTTAAGTTCGATATAGCGCTTGATATAATCCTTTGTTCTGCCGTTTCTCGCAAGGAAAATTGCCGCGGCGGTGGCTTTTGCGCCTTTGATACCTTCTTCGTGGTCATGGGTGACTTTTGCGCTTATCTCGGCAAATTTTTCGACCTTTTCAAGGCTGTGGAAATACCATGCGACGGGCGAAACGCGCATTGCGCTGCCGTTGCCGAAGCTGTTATAAGGTTTCGGGTCGGAAGATGCGATCCATTCGCTAAAGCGAAGGCCGTATCCCGCATCGGGATAGATTTTTCCGTATTTTCTCATGGCTTTTGCCATTTCTTTTTCGGTTTTTTCCTCATTTCTGCCGCCTTTGATAAGTGCTTCCGCAACGGCAAAGGTCATGACCGTGTCATCAGTGAAGAAACAATCTTCGCCGATGATGGGGAAATCGGTTGTTTTTATGTTGTTGAATTCATATATGCTTCCGGCGATATCGCCGATAATGGCACCGATCATCTGATGTCCTCCATTCAAAAATTAAGCTACATTATATATTAACATAAAAATCCGGAGGGAGCAACTCCCGCCGGAAATTTTTAATAATAATCAATTATGTAGTTGTGATAAAAGTATATTTGCAATTGGGGCATTTAACTTCGATTTTGCCTTTATTAAGCGGAACACGAAGATTTGTTCCGCATTTCGGGCAATGGAGATAATCATATCCGGAAGCTTTTGTTTCACCACGGAAAGCCTTTGAAAGGTCGTAATCGGAAACAGAAGCACTGCGGCGGCGTGCTTCTTCTTCAAGACGGCGCTTTCTGGCTTCTTCTTCATACTTTCTTTGCTGGATTTCTTTTTCAAGGCGTTTTTGCTCTGCAATTATTTTCGGGCGCATTTCCATGCATTTCAGAAGATGCGCACGGTCGGTGAATGAATAAACTTCAAACCGACCAAAGTTATTTGCGGCGCTGAAGCCATTATAATATTGTTCTTTAACAAAAAAATTGAAAATCGCGTCTCTTCCGCTTACGCTTCCGTCAATTTTTCCGGTGGTTCCATCGTGGAATTCAATAACCGCTTTTCCGTCGTCGTAAAAATGCTTTTTATGAGCAGATATAACTTTTGCGATAATATAAATTCCGTTAGCAAGACGCGCATCATCGCCGTTGCCCACATAACCGCTTAAAACAATTGCTATGTATTCACCGGGAACAAGGAGATGATAATCATTATGAAGCAGATCACAGTCTTGAGCGTGCTGAAAAAGATGTCTTTTTACGACATATTTTGAATATCGCCAAAGTTCATCTGAAAATGCAAGTATACCCATAGCAATACCTCCCCAAAAAACGGAAACTGACTATATTTTATCATGAGGAAATTATATTTGCAAGAAAATGTAAATTATAAATCTTCTGTTTCTGAAAATTCCGGATTTTTTATCCATCTTCCGTTCTCATCGCGTAAAAAGGGAAGAACCGCGGTTACAGCGGAATTGTTTATAGGGCCATAAATATGGGGATAGCTTCTTCCGCAATTATCACCGTCCTCGTATTTTACCTCTGCGGAAAGTTTGCCTTCATCGATGCAAAGGATAACCAACGCATCTTCAATTCCATCGAAATTCGGTGCAACGCGCCAAAGATATTCCGGCTGGGAACAATGGATAAAACCTTCCGCCTCGATATCGCGTTTTCCCCAAAGTTCTTTATTTTTACGTTCTTCCCAAGTGGATTTTTTCATTATATGAAAAATCATTTTTTCACAGCGAAAAGACAATTTAAAATAGTTAAGTATCGCCATATCCCTTGCTTTAAGAAATTTCTGCTGGTTCGTTTCGGGAACAAAATCATTTATAAGGCGGTAAACTTCCTCAAAGCTGTGCCATTGAACCTCGGTTTTTGTTGCTTTTTCGGCATCGGTAAGGCTTGTTTCGGTGATTTTTCCGTTTGTTCTGACGAAATAATAGTAAGATATCTGGGTGTAATCGCAATGGGCGCGGTTTTCATCGATACATCCGATTTCTTCGATGGCATCGCAGGAGCAGCCGGTTTCTTCAAGGATTTCCCGGCGAAGAGCGGAAATTTCGTCCTCGCCCGGGTCAATTCCGCCGCCGGGAAGGCAGTAGAATCCGTATTTTTTCATAAGCATTACGGCGAATTTTCCTTCGCTGTTCTGTAAAAGCGCTCTTGAGGTGTATCTCGGCCTTGCGGAAGAAATCCCGTCGATACCAAGAACGGATTTATCGGTAAGTTCGGCGATAAGTTTCATATTTATCCCTCTTGAAATAATATTTTTACAGCAGGGCGGGGGGCTTGCTCCCGTCGGAAAAGAATTATTAAACCCCTCAGCCACCTTCGGTGACAGCTCCCCTGTCAGGAGAGCCAAGTTATGCTCTTCCCACGAAAAGAAGATGGTTGCTTCGCCCGAGCATTTCGGGCTTTTCACAGCAGTAATAGTGATAGCGAAGATAAGTTTCGTAATCCTCGTCATCGAGCTTGTTTATTTTTTCGGCCATAAGTTCCGAAACGCCGTCGGAAGCAACTTCGTGCAGGATTTTTATGCCGCCGTTTTCGAGGATTTTGCGGCACCCGTCAACGGTATGGAAAACAAAGGGAAAGTCATCCATTTTAAAAGTTTCGCGGTCATAATCTCCGGTTTTAATGTAATCTGAATCATAGTTGAGCTCGGTTATGAATATCATATCGTTTCCGATGAAAGCGAAGAAGAAAACCGCATCCGGCTTTGCAACACGCTTTGCTTCGGCAATGGCTTTTTGCCTGTCGGCTTCGTTATGCAGGTGATAGAGCGGCCCGAACATGAGCACGATATCAAAGCTGTTATCCGCATAGCAGGAAAGGTCGATGGCGTTGCCCTGTGTTAGTTCGATTTTATGTTCCGGTCTGATCTTTTTACGGAAAGCGGCGATGTTGTTATCCGCAAGCTCAAGGGCGCAAACTTCATAACCTTTTTCGGCGAAATAAAGGCTGTATTCGCCGGCGCCCGCGCCGATGTCAAGAATTTTCATGCCGGGTTTAAGGTATTTTTCTACATATTTAACGGTAGTGAGAAACTCGACTCTTGCGGATTTTGAATGAAGGCGGGTATCCTCGTTAAAAATATCGTATGTTCTGTTGATCTGTTCAAATTCGTCTTTTATCTGATATAATTCGTTGAAATCCATAAGTTTCGTTACCTCCTTGATGTGGCATTATATATAATTTTTTCGGCAGAACGGATTAGTAATCCGCAAAACGGAGATATTCCGCAAAAACGCCTCATACATCTGCTTCGCAGACACCTTCCCCTCAAGGGGAAGGCTAAAGAAAAAAGGCAGACGGAAAAATCCGTCTGCCTATGTTATCTTCCGTTAAAAATCAATCTGCAAACTGGTCAAAGAATTTAGGGTTTTTGGGGCAGGAACTTTCTTCGACCTGGATGGTTGCAGAGGCAAGCATAGTTCCGGCACGGACTGCTTTTTCAAGGCTGTATCCTTTGGTAAGACCCATAACCGTTCCGGAAAGGAAAGCATCGCCTGCGCCGGTGGTATCGACAAGTTTGCAGGGGAAGCAGGGGCAATGACCTTCTTCTCCGGTGCGGCTGTCATAGAAAACGGCGCCGTTTTTACCCATGGTGACAACCATGGAAGGAACGCGAAGTTCGGCAGATTTTATTTTGACAACTTCGAGCATCTGTTCGGGGGAATAATCTTCAAGATCCATTTCAAAGAATTTTCCCGCTTCGATTTCGTTGCAGATATAGCAGTCAACGCGGCTGAGGAAATCGGGGCGTTTTCCGATGATGCTGAGGTTGCCGACGATAACATAGACTTTTTTATTATATTTTTCAGCAAGGGAAAGAACTTTTTCGGCAATGGCTTCATTCATATCAATTTCAAGAATGATGTTTTCGCATTTTGCAACAATTTCTTCGCCTTTTGCGCCGATAAAAGCTTCAAGTGCGGCAAGATCGGGCATCTGGGAGGTTGATGCGGCAAGGTCGCCTTTTTCGTCCATAACCGCAAGCCACATTCCGACGCCGCGGTTGGGGATAAGAGTGATATAATCTGTGCCGACTCCGATATTTTCAAGATGATTGATAACATCCTGTCCGATTATGGTGTGGTCGGTTACGCTTACGAAGTCAACGGGCATTCCGACGTTTGCAAAGTCTTCGCAGACGTTGCGGGAAACTCCTCCGTGAACGATAGTGATATTTCCAAGGTTGGTGCCGGTTGGAATATATTTATTGAAGGGGAAACCTTTGATATCTACGAAAGCTACGCCGAAAACTGCTGTTGAAGCCAATTTAAACACTCTCCTAAAAAATCAATAATACTCATTGACTATACCACATTTGGTCAAAAAAAGCGAGTGGTTTTTACAAAATCAGACAGGAAAAGTTGTTTTTTTAACAAATTTTTGCGGTAAAAAGTTAAAAAAGAAAAAATCTGCGTTTTTATCCGGGTGATTGTGATGACTCGAAGAGAGTTATCCAAAAACGAAATATGATGCGAAAATTTGAAAAAACGGAGGAAGCGAACCTCCTGCATCTGTGATTTTTGCACAGCTTTTTCACCGTTTGAAAAGCCTTCTGACAAAAAATAAAAAATATTGTCAATATATTAACTTTTTGATGAAAAAGTGATATACTAAAACATTATCGGACTTATATAAAAAGGAGATATAAATATGAGCGAATGCAATCATGACTGCGAACATTGCGGACAGAACTATTCTTCAAGACAGGCTCCGGAAAGTTTTCTTGTCGATCAGAA
This sequence comes from Oscillospiraceae bacterium, assembly GCA_017473745.1. Taxonomy (GTDB): domain Bacteria; phylum Bacillota; class Clostridia; order Oscillospirales; family Ruminococcaceae; genus UMGS1668. The sequence continues at coordinate 14,972 of JAFUJP010000160.1, read as the reverse complement.
CGAATTTTCCGATATCAGACATGTTATCGGTGTTGTAAGCGGCAAAGGAGGAGTCGGTAAATCTCTCGTAACTTCTCTTCTTGCGGCGAATATGCAGCGCCTTGGATATAAAACCGCCGTTCTCGATGCGGACGTAACCGGACCTTCCATTCCGAAGGCTTTCGGAATCAACACAAAAGCCACAGGAAGCGCGGCGGGAATTATTCCGGAGCTGAGCAAAACCGGAATTGAAGTAATGTCCGTAAACCTTCTTCTTCAGGACGAAACCGAGCCTGTTGTCTGGCGCGGACCCGTCATCGCAGGAACTGTTAAACAGTTCTGGCAGGACGTAGTATGGAACGACGTTGACTTTATGTTCGTCGATATGCCTCCGGGCACCGGCGACGTTCCGCTTACGGTTTTCCAGTCCCTTCCCGTTGACGGAATCGTTGTTGTAACTTCCCCGCAGGAACTGGTGGGAATGATAGTTGAAAAAGCTGTGAAAATGGCGGGAATGATGGATATCCCGGTTCTTGCGCTTGTTGAAAATATGTCCGGATTCAAATGCCCGGACTGCGGAAAAATCCATAACATTTTCGGCGAAAGCCATATTGATGAGGTTGCAGAAAAATATGCAATTCCCGTAACCGCAAAGATCCCAATGGATCCCGGTGTTGCCGCGAAATGTGATGCGGGCGATATAGAATACTGCACCGAGGATTGGCTTAAACCCGTAACCGATATGCTTGAAAAGCTCGGCTGATACCCCAAGGAGGACAAAATGAACAGAGAACAGGCTGTTGAAACACTTAAAAAATACAACAAGGTTGCGTTCCATATCCGCCATGCCTATACCGTCGAGGGCGTTATGCGCTGGTATGCAAACGAGCTTGGCTATGGCGATGAAGCTGATTTTTGGGCGACCGTCGGCCTTATGCATGACGTTGACTTTGAAAACTGGCCCGAGGAACATTGCCAAAAGGCTCCGGAACTTCTTGCGGAGGCGGGCTTTGACGAAAGATTTATCCACGCAGTTTGCAGCCACGGATATGGACTTTGCTGCGACGTGGAACCGGAACATCAGATGGAAAAGGTGCTTTTTGCCGCGGATGAGCTTACGGGCCTTATCTGGGCGGCGGCGAAAATGCGCCCTTCAAAAAGCGTTATGGATATGGATGCTTCCAGCGTAAAGAAAAAATTCAAGGATAAAAAATTTGCCGCAGGCTGCAGCCGCGACGTTATAAAAACCGGCGTCGAGCGCCTTGGCTGGGAACTTGGCGAGCTTTTTGAAAAGACCCTTGAAGCAATGAAATCCTGCGAAGCCTCCGTTGAAAAAGAAATGGAAGGCATCGAGGAATAAGGAGAACAAAATGAAATACGATTTTGAAACTCTTATAAACAGAAGAAACACAGGAGCGCATAAATGGGAAGGCATGTACGACGTTCTTCCCGATGCGAGCGATGATATCGTTCCGCTTTCCGTTGCGGATATGGAGCTTAAAAATCCGCCCGCAATAGTTGAAGGGCTTAAAGAGTATCTTGATAACACCGTTCTCGGCTATACCGGTGAAACCGAAAATTACTATAAAAGCGTAATTTCCTGGATGGAGCGCCGCCACGGATTTTCTCCGAAAAAGGAATGGTTCGTGATGACCGCCGGCGTTGTTCCGGCAATCAAACAGATGGTCGGCGCTTTCACAAAAGACGGCGATTCCGTCCTTATGCTGACCCCGGTATATTATCCTTTCTATTCCAGCGTTGAGGCAAACGGAAGAACGGTTCTCGGTTCGGAACTTATTCTGAACGGCACAGAATACAGCATAGACTTTGATGATTTTGCGGAAAAAGCCGCAAGACCCGAAACCACCCTTTGCATTCTTTCAAGCCCCCATAACCCCATCGGCAGGGTATGGACGAAAGAAGAACTTTTGAAGCTTTGTGAAATCTGCCTTGAAAACAACGTTTTTATCATTTCGGATGAGATCCATTTTGACCTTATTCTTCCGGGATTTGAGCACGTTTCCATGGGCACTTTCGAGGAAAAATACCTCAACAACTGCGCCATCTGCACCGCACCAAGCAAAACCTTCAATCTTGCGGGTCTCCAAACTTCCAACATCTTTATTCCCAACGAGGAATACAGAAACAAAATGACATCCGCAAGGGGATATTTTTCCCTCAACATCTTCGGATACAAAGCCTGCGAGCTTGCTTATGACGAATGCGAGGAATGGCTTGAGGAGCTTCTCGTTTTCCTTGACGGGAACAGAAAATTAGTCGAGGAATTTGTTGCTGAAAATATGCCGGAAGTAAAGGTGCACCGCCTTCAGGGTACATATCTTATGTGGCTTGACTTCCGCGCATGGGGAATGAGTAAGGAAGAGCAGGAGGACTTTATGGTGCACAAAGCACAGGCAATTTTCGACGAAGGCTATGTTTTCGGCGAAGGCGGCATCGGTTTCGAACGAATCAACATCGCTTGCCCGAAGCGCGTTCTCGAACAGACCCTTGAAAGAATTTATAAAGCAAAACAGGAAATCTGAATTTTTAAAGTAGGGCGGGGGCTGCGCCCTGAGGGTACCGAAGAAGTGCCCCTGGGGTGCTCCCGCCGCTTTTTATAGATTATCGCTTTTTTATCGCAGGGAACGGTATTAACCGTTCCGTTTTTTTATTTATGCGAATTTTGTTGATATTACAAACGCAAAGTGGTAAAATAAAACTGCGACGCGAACTTAATATGACTTTCCAAATGGTGAGGTATGTATTTTTATCTCTTGATAAAAATGCATGCTCTATTTTCGCATACCTGCCAATGGAAAGTGAAAGTTTGTGTCGCAGCAATCGGAGCTTGCGTTTTTGGTGCGTAGCTTCGGCTGCGCACTTTTTTATTTTCAGGAGGTAGAAAAAATGAAAAAATTATTGGCAATGTTTCTGGCACTTGTAATGCTTACAACTTTTTGCGGGTGCGAAAAAACGGATAATCCGGAAAACTCTGCTCCTAATGTAGATTCTTCCGCAGAAGAGGATGAAACAAAATCGTCATCAGGTCCTTTCGGTAGATATTATTATGAATCGCTTGATGGTGTGTATTATGAGTTCGACGGGGAATACGATTGTTATTTCGTTTTGGAAAGTATGAACGCTAAGACTTCTTATTTATATGTTTTTGATGAAAATGCAACATATGAGGGAGCGGAAGGTATTTTTGTTATACATATATCCGATATAAATTCTGATGGTGCACATAAACTGGTTTACGACAGTATTGAAGATACAATTTGGGATCCTGATTTTGGTATTTTTAAAAAGAAATAAATATTGCACAATGGAATAAGAAAACATCTTTTTCACTATGAAAAACTCGCTTTATTTCAAATTGAAATTATCCCGAGCGGGCATTATAATTTAATCACAGCCTGCAGGAAAAAACAAAAAGGAGTTTTTCAGATGGAAGAAAATCTTTACCTTATAAATCACCTTGTGCTCATAACCGGCCTTACGGATAGGACTATCAGAAGTTATATCTCCTCCGGAATATTGAAGGGCGAGAAGATAAACGGTATCTGGCATTTCACGGCGGAGGAAGTTGAGGATTTTATAAAAAATCCCGCGGTGCGCCCGAGTATTATCGCAAAAAACAACGCAATAATCTATGATTTTTTGCTTGATAACAGCAAAAAATCCGACGAAGCCTGTTTGATTCTCGATATTCCTTCCGGAAAACGGAAGGATATTGCCGAGTTTTTCTGCTACCGCATAAGCAACGGGAATTATGAAAATATCCGCTTTGCTTTCGACGGAATCGCAAAAACGCCGAGGGTCATAATAAAAGGAAAACCTTGCGACGTTTTCGGTCTTATAGATGAATATTACAAAAGCTCTCTTGAATAAAGAGAGCTTTTTTCAGTTTTTCTTTTTTATAAAACTGTGAACGTCATCGTGGAGTTTCATTTTCGGATCATTGCGGTGTTCGCTGATTTCCTTATTGATAAGCGCGCCGATTATAATGATATTCCCGAGGATATAAAGCCAGAGCATCAATATGATAACGGAAGCAAGGGAACCGTAGATGGCGGAATATCTTACAGAAGAGCTTATGAACCATGAGAAAACGCCGCTGACTACCGTGAAAAGCACGGAACCTATTACCGCGCCGGGAAGAACGCTTATGCGGTAGGGGCTTCGCCATGCGCAGGCATAATATACAAGATAGAGAAGCGCCGCCGAAACAATGTCAAGAATTACAAAGCGGAACCAGTTCCAAAGATTTGCAATGTCGAGCAAATTTATAAAATCGAATTTAAGAAAAAACGGTTCCAAAAGATTTATAAGCCACCGGCCGGCAAGAACGATTATGGCAAAAAAGTAAATTGCCACAAGAAAAGCAACGGCATAGGCAAAACTGAGAACAAATTTTACAATTTCATTGCCGCCGTGGCTTTCATAAATATCCTGCAAAACGTCCGAAAGCATACGAAAGGCAGAGGCGCCGGTATAAACAGCGGTTATAATTCCGATAATAAGAAGTCCGTCGGATTGTGAACCTGTATATGCAAGATAATCTTCGATTATGATAAGTGCGCTTTCGGGTATGATATCCGAAAAGCCTTCGAGAAACGAAACGATATCTTCGCCAAGGGTCGCTGATATCCATTGAATACAGATGAGCATGGGGAAAAGAGTCATAACGAGAAAATACGAAAGCGCCGCCGCGGAGCGATGGAGCTTTTGTTCAAAGAATTTTTTCGTTATTCCGATGATCCCGCTCAAAGAAAAAATATGATTCATATATTACACCTTTTAATATGGTTTGATTTATGTTATTATAATATATTATATCCGCAAAGAAGAAAAATTCAATCTTTTATGCGATGGGAGGCGGATTTTTTGGAAAACCTTGAAAAAATATTGAAGTATCATTTTGAAAAATATCCGCTTATGACTGCACAGGATGCGGTTAAGCTTATCCACCAGAACGCAAAAGGCTGCGGCCACATGGTGAAAAATGCGGAACACGCTTTGAGCATGCTCGAAAATGAGATGGAATCAATCGAACCGGATGCAGATGCTCAACTGCTGGAACCCATCGGCGGCGGTTACGTAAGGCTTAATCTTCATGCTGCAAAGGCGAAGGGGATCCTGCCGAAGGCTATATGCGGGATTTTCGTGGAAAGCGCTGATTCCGGCGAAAAAACCGAGCTTTTGCCAAAGCTGGAACTTCTCGGAAGGCTTGCAAAATGCGGGAAGACTCCTTTTTCGGAAGAAGAACTTTCGGCATTTCTTGCGGAATATGATGGCGGAATAGTCCGCCACAGCGAAAGATACCGCGAAGCTTATAAACCGGCATACAGGGTGGTTCTTGAAAAGCTTTGCAAAAATTTGCAATAAGCGGCCGTTTGTGATATTATAAAAAACAGTCTTATATATAAAGGTGATTTGGTTATGATTCGTTTCAGAAAAGCAAAAGGAATAAAAAATATCGAGCGAAATTACGCAAAAATTACAACCGCGGATTATCTTAAAGATTACGTCGAGGTCGAAAGATTTATCGAATGCTGTAAAATGTGCCCCAACTACGGCGCAAAATGGGGATGCCCGCCCTATGCTTTTGACGTTAAGGAAAGATATTGGAACAAATATAAATATCTTCACCTCTTTGCGTTCAAGATGTATCTTGAAGATGATCTTGTTGAGCACGGTATGACTGACGATGAAGTGGACGAGCTCGTTCTCGGGATCCGCCACCAGAACTACATACTTGCAAGCAGATGGATTTTGGGTGTTGAAAAGGCAAACCCGGGTTCGGTTGCTCTTGACGGCGGCCATTGCGCGAAATGCAAACGCTGCACCCGCCCGAAGGGCAAGCCCTGCCGCCACGAGGATGAGATCCGCCCGGCGGTTGACGCCATAGGCGGCAACCTTGTCAAAACCGCGGAAGAAATTTTTGATACAAAAATTCATTGGATCGAAAACGGCAAAGCGCCGGAATATTTCCTTTTCATAGTCGGAATTTTAAGCGATTCCGAAGAAATCGTTGTGAATGACTGAGGATAAATTATGAAATACGAAGAAGCCATCGCAAAACTTAACGAAACAAACGCCGAAGAACTTTCGGTAAAGCTTGAAAGCCTTAAAAACCGCGAAAATCTTTCGGAAGAAGAGATTAATGTTCTTCTTGCCGAAACGGTTGGAATGCTGTTTTCTGCCTCGAAAGAGTGTAAGGCGGAAGAACTTTACAGAGTTGTAAGGAGTGGCGGAAAACCGCTTGATAATCACGAAAACAGCCTTTTGGAAGAAAATCCGCTTTTCGGCGAGGATTATATCCGCTTCTGCCATGACCCCATAATGCCATTTGTTGAAGGTAAAATCGCCGAAGGCGAAACCATAAGCCTTATGACCTATCGCAAGGCGGTCAAAGAAAATCCGCTTGCGCTTTTGATGGAAGGCTTTCCGGAAGATTCCAATGTTTTTGATATTCTTGCGAAGGACGGACTTTCCGAAAACGGAAAAGGAAATTATCTTTCCGCTGCAAAGTTTATCAAAGATGAGCTTATCAAAGAAAATAAAGATGAAAAATTTATCCGCAAAATAAAATCCCTTCTTGAAGGTGAGGAACTTTGCACGGCGCTTTGCTATTCGCATGACGGTGCGGATTATATCGCCATGAGAAAGGATACAGTTGATATTTATTATTGCTGCACAAGCATTATCGTATGCCGCCTTGATTGGATGGAAAATAAGGGCGCGATTGTTGAGGTAACGCCCCTTTCCCACAGCAAAGGCTTCGTTCTTCCGGGTAAGGATATAGAATACGAGGAATTCGGCGAAGTCGGAACCTTCACTTTTGAAATGGACGATTACAGATAACTGAAAGAGGTTTCATCACAGAGAAAAACGAGAAGACCCCTTCGCCGAAAGATAAGTTTTGAAAATGGGAGGAGTTTTATTTGTTTATTCCGACTGATTTTATGAAAAATGATGAAATACATTTGGTTTTGGAAAAAACCGTTGAAGGAAATGATATAAGAGGATGGGTTCCGGCTTATCATTTTGCGATTTGCAATAACAGCGGAACAAAGATGGGTGTTTGTGATTTGAGGATCGGTCATAATACGAATACCTATTACGGCGGAAACATCGGATATGAAATATATAATGAATATCGTGGAAATCATTATGCAGGAAAAGCCTGTTTTCTGTTGTTTGAATTGGCGAAAAAACACGGTATGAAATATCTTATCATAACCTGTGATCCGGATAATCATGCGTCGAGAAAGACCTGTGAGTACGCGGGCGGCGAGCTTTTGGAAATAGCAGAATTGCCGGAAGATAATGATATGCGCCGCATCGGAGATAAAGAAAAATGTATATTCAGATTTAACTTATAAATAAAGTATAAAAAACACCGCCTGCCGGATTCCGGCGGGCGATGTTTTTTTATCAAAGTTTTACAGTAGGGCGAAGCTTCCTAAAGGGATTACCTCGCACTTCGTGTTTGGGGCAGCTGCTTACGCCGCTTTTAATAAAACAACCCCATTTCTTTTGTAACCAAAAGAAACCGGGTTGTGCCTGAAAAGAAAAGTTTTATACACCCCTGCTGTCGCTCCCGCGACCGCTGTCCCCTTGTTAGGGGACAAAACGCACCACCGAACGAAGGGTGGTTTTTAATCTCGACCGTTGCCGCTCGAAGTCGGCAACGGTTTTCAATTTATTTTGCATGCTCGGTTACTTTTGTATTATCTGAAAAATAAAAAGGAGCACTTTTTTGCAAAGTACTCCTCAACGACTGTTTTTGACGTAGGGCGGAGCTTTCTAAAGGGATTATCCCCGCACTTCGTGTTTGGGGCAAGGGTTCCCGCCGTTTTTAGTTGAAACTTCCGTTCCAAAGGGGCAGACCGGAGAGATATTCCATCTCGACGGCGGGAACATAGAAAGCACCGAATTCTTTAAGTCCGTTTTCCTGCGCCATTTCGGGAAGTTCCACAAGGAAACGGTAATAGGGCATCCAGATGTTTTCGCCGATGCTGCTGCGGTAAATAAGCTCGACCCTTGCAATATATTTTTCACCGGGTATTTCATAGGGGACGGTGGTGATATAACTGCCTTCGGTAAGAAGAGCGGTGGCTTCCTCAACGGAAATTATGGGGTAATCGCCGATTTTTTCTGCGCAGGAAAGTTTGTCATTTACTCTTATGAGCATCAGCTTTCCTTCATCGTTCGGCGCAAGCTGAACTTCACTGAAAGCAAAATTGAGCATATCGCTTATTTCATCGCCGGAAAAATCGTAAATGCGGTAATCGCGGCTGAATTCACCGTCAAACGTGTATTCTCCGGAAGTGACAAATGTTGTATTGGCTTTATCGATAAAATCACAATAATTCTGACAGATATAAGAGATGGCTTTATAAGCATCTCCTTCGGATGTTTCGGTATAAGTGAAGCTTATATCGTCGGGAAGTTCTTCTCCGTCAAAACTATACGTTACAACGATGCCGCCGTTTGACTGGATTTCAATTTCGTGATTGCCGGAAATCACTTTAATGCTGTCAATAAAATCGTCCGGAATTCCGGTGCCTTCGGAAAAATCACCGATATGGGAATATTCAATTTCGCCGTGCTCGCCGTTGGTAACCGAATCAAGTTTTTTGAGCATGGCCTCTTCGCCGATTCCGGGATAGGCTATGCCTGCTTCATTATAAGAATTGTTTCGATAAACCGGAAGGGTTTTTAAAGCCATATTTTCATTCCATGGGTTGCCGTTTTCAAGTTCGGAAATATCATAGGCCAAATAACCTTCAAAACCATAGGCGGTGGCGCCGCTCTGTTCAAAAACAAGCTTCGGAAGGTTTGCACCGTATTCGGTATCGCCGTTTGAATTAAGCGGAAAATCGTTGTTGCCTTCGGGTGTGGTGCTGTTCGGAGTAAGGGCGTTTATTCCGGCGAAAACCACCAGAGCTATGACGGCGGCTGTTGCCGCATATTTAAGCCAAGGGGATTTTTTAGCTTTGGGCTTTCTTATTTCATTTGCGGATTCGATAAAAAGTTCGTCTATTTCGTTTATGGCGCTGCTGATATTTTCAGATTTCATAAAGAAAATCCCTCCTTTTCAAGATGTTCTTTAAGGGCTTTTCGGCTTCGGAAAAGCGAGCTTTTGATTTTCGATTCGCTTGTTCCGAGAAAAGAGGCGATTTCTCTGATGGAATCTGCATAAAAATACCGGCAAACGAAAATATCGCGGTTTTCTTTGCCGAGGTTTTGCAAAAAGCGGTTTATGCTTTCGGCAAGGGCTTTTTGCTCGAATTCTTTTTCGGGCGAAGCCCCGCCGGGAACACATTCGTCAAGTTCCGAAAGGGAAAGGGCATATTCGGATTTTCCGCGCTTTTCGCTGTGTTTTCTGCGAAAGACATCTATGGCAAGGCGTCTTGTGATTTTCCCGAGATATGTTGAAAGAACGCTCGGTTTTTGGGGCGGAATTGAGTTCCATGCCTTCATATAGGTGTCGTTTACGCATTCATTGCTGTCTTCGGTATCAAAGAGGATATTATAGGCGATTTTTGAAAGATAACGGCCGTATTTTCTTTCGGTTTCGATTATAGCGATTTCGCTTCGGGCAAAGTAAAGCTCCAGTATTTTGCAGTCATCCATTTTTGAAAACCTCCTTTCAGCAATATATCACGCAAAAAATCTGAATCGGTTGCGTATATTTCAAAAAAATCCCGCCGTTTTGGCGGGATTTTCTTTACTGCTTTGTGAAATAATGCCCGAGGTGCTTTTTGTTGTTATATATGCGCATGAAAAAGCCTACTATAAAAATAACGAGAGAAACAACCGCGATGATTGTGCTTAAAAGGGCGTTGCTGTCCATAAAGGTTGCCGAAAGGCCGAAAACAATAAATCCAAGCCCCACAAGGGTACAGCCGTTTGCTTCGCCTTTGCACCAATCATCATACTGATCCATGGTCTTTTTGCTTTTAAGTTTCATCTTTGCTTCATAAGGAACAAATTTCTGTTTTCTTGCGTTTTTTGCTCTTCCGAGATATACAAGCCCAAGTGCGATGCCGAGAATGAGATATATGTAATTCATAAAAAATCCTCCGAAAAAATTCTTTATATAGCATAGCACAAAAAATGAATTTATAAAAGGGCTTTGAATTAAAAATTTCAAAAAAGCCGAATAATGAATAATATGTTATTTATATATTTCTGTTTTATCCAAAAAAATGTTTGACGTCAAACATTTTTTGAACCTTATGTAGAATCTTGCTGCTATTCATTGAAAAAACAAGGGCATGGGTCTATCATTTAACACAGAATAGTTTATAAAAACGGAAGGAGAGATTTATCACGGCTTCGGAAAAAGGCGTTCTTATGACGGAAGGCAATATCTGGGAACGCATCATAAAATTCGCCCTTCCGCTGGCGCTGGGTTATATTTTTCAGCAGTTTTATACAACCGTTGACAGCATAGTGGTCGGTAACTTCGTAAGCAAACAGGCCCTTGCCGCAGTAGGAACGACAACGCCAATAATCAATATGCTCATAGGATTTTTTACCGGACTTTCAAGCGGTGCTTCGGTTGTCATAGCAAGAAATTACGGTGCTCAGAATAAGGAAAAAGTTCAGGATGCGGTTCATACCGCCATAGGAATGATTTTTACTTTGAGCATTTTTGCAACGGCCATAGGTGTTTTTATGGTTCCCTATATGCTCAAGCTTATGAAAACGCCCGATGACGTTTTTGCCGAATCCCAAACGTATCTGAGCATTTACTTTGCGGGGATTGCTTCGCTTATGGTTTATAACATGGGTGCGGCGATTTTGCGCGCGGTCGGGGATTCAAAGCGCCCGCTTTTCTATCTTATAATATCCTCTTTTGTAAACATTGTTTTTGACCTTATTTTTGTAATTGTTTTCAAAATGGGAGTTGCGGGCGCGGCCTATGCAACGGTGCTTTCGCAGGTGATTTCTTCCTTTATGGTATTGTTTTCCCTTACAAGAACGGAAGGAATGTTTAAGCTGCATTGGAACAAAATAAAAATGCACGGATATGTTATGAAAGAGATTTTTCATATCGGACTTCCGACGGCGATCCAGCAGAGCATCACTTCTTTTTCAAACGTTTTTGTGCAGTCGTATATAAATGCCTTTGGTTCTTCGGTTATGGCGGCATGGTCGGCTTATATAAAAATAGACCATTTTGCCATAATTCCGCTGGACAGTATTTCCATGAGCATAACAACCTTCGTCGGTCAGAATTTCGGCGTTCGCGACGTTAAAAGGGCACAAAAAGGAACAAAATACGCCGTTATCCTTGCTTTTGCGGCAACGGCTGCAATAACCGTTCCCATAATGATATTCGCTCCGCAGTTTATATGGCTTTTCAATAAAGAAGCGGAGGTCATAGAATACGGTGCCTTCCTTTTGCGGTTTATGACGCCTTTTTATTCCTGCGTTGCGGTGAACCACGTTCTTTCGGGTGCCCTTTGCGGCTCGGGGGATACAAAGGTAACAACGGCCATAAGACTTTTTTCCTTTGTGATTTTCCGCCAGATATATCTTTTTGCGGTTACGCAATATACGGATTCCTTTGTTGCGGTGGCGCTGGGATATCCTCTCGGCTGGATGATAAGCGCGGTTTTCGGAACCATCTATTACCTTTACAAAAAACGCGAAATAGAAATAAGATTTTCGGCTTAACCACTTCAAAAGCCTCCCGAAAAATGGTACAATATATGTATCATTTTTTAGGAGGCCTTTTTCTTTGTTTACAGGTAAATATTTTATAGAAAAGCTTAATATGAAACAGCACCCCGAAGGCGGTTATTATAACGAATGTCTTAAATCCGCCGACGTTATCGAAGCTTCTGCGATCGATCCCGCCTTTGACGGAAACAGAAAACTTTGGACAAGCATATATTTTCTTCTTAAAGACAGAGATGTTTCACGCTTCCACCGTCTTAAATCCGATGAGATATGGTATTATCATTCCGGCGTTCCGATGATTATACATATAATCAATAAAAACGGCGAAATGGAAAGGGTAAAGCTCGGCCTTGACGTTGAAAGAGGGGAACAGCCCCAGGTTCTTATCCCGAAGGGCAGCATATTCGGCGCCGTAATGGACGGAACCGGATATTCCCTTGCGGGATGCATGGTTTCGCCGGGTTTTGAATTCGGTGATTTTGAACTCCTCGAAAGAGAAAAACTTCTCAGGGAATATCCCCGCCATGAGCTTATCATAAAGCGCCTTACCAGATAATCATCAAAGCAAAAGCATACCGACGGCGAGCCCGGCCCCGGCCGAAACCGCCATTTTCAGAAAGACCTTTGCTTTATCGCCGTGAAAAAAACTCTTTTTGTATTTGAGCGAACAGGTATCAGAAACGTATTTTTCCGCTTTTTGGCTGAGCACAGAATCCGGTTCTGATTTTCTTTCCTCATTCACAAAAAAGAGTACCCGGTCGAAATATCCGCCCTCAACATTATTGATTTCGATGATTTTTTTATTGACTCCGCGCAGCATTATGCATAGCACCTCCGTATAAAATTATCCATATATATTTTCGGATTTTGGGCTTTGTTTATTCACAGAATTTCGGAGATTTTTTTGGATTTTGAAATTATACTGAAAGGATATTATTTTCCCCGCTGTTGTGGAAAACTTGGTGGAAAACGTTGAAAACTCGGTTTGAAAATGCTTTATTTCAAGGGAAAAAACGGTATTTTAACATTGTGGAAACAGATTATTCACAATCATACAAACAGTTTATTAGACTTTACGTAAATTTTTATTGAGCATCGGTGCTCAAAAACCGAGCACAAAAAAGGTCGAAAATGCTCAAAAAAAGGGGCAGTTCCGCCATCGTAAACCTGCACAAAAGTTCAAAGAAAAAGGTGATTTTTTTATGAAAATCGAGAAAACATCCGAAGGAATAAAGATAACCGATATAAGCCGCCTTTCTTTGCCCGAAACCCTTGACTGCGGCCAATGCTTTCGCTGGCGGCCGGACGAAAACGGGAACTGGCGCGGCGTTGTAAAAGGCGTTTTTCGCGTCATCCGCCCGGAAGAGGACGGCATGACGATTCTTGGCATTGACGAAGCGGAATTTGAAAGCATCTGGCTTGATTATTTCGATCTATCGCGGGATTATGATGCGCTGAAAGTGGATTTCGGGGCAAACGAAATGCTTAAATCCGCCTGTGAATTTGCCCCGGGCATAAGGGTGCTCCGCCAGGAGCCTTGGGAGGCCTTCATCACTTTTATCATAAGTCAAAATAACAATATCGCAAGAATAAAGGGTATCGTCGAGCGGCTTTGCGCCGCTTTCGGCGAAGAAATTGAAGAAGGCGTTTTTGCTTTTCCTACGGCAGAAAGGCTTGCAAAGGAACCCGCCGAAAGCTTTGCAAAAATAGGGTGCGGCTACCGCGCGGATTACATAGCCGCCGCAGCGAAAGAGGTTTTTGAGGGCACTCTTGACCTTGAAGCGCTTATGACGGCACCGCTTACGGAGGCAAGGGAACGCCTGCTCAAAGTTCATGGCGTCGGCCCCAAGGTTGCGGATTGCGTGCTTCTCTACGGATTGGGCAGGGTGGAAAGATGCCCGGCGGACGTTTGGATGAAGCGGGTTATTGCCGCCCTCGGCGGCGAAATGCCGCCCTGTGTCACCGACCACGCAGGCATCGCCCAGCAGTTCCTTTTCCACTACGCAAGGAATTTTCCTGAAAAATTCACAGGGATAAAGGTGAAATAAAAGCCTTTTTGAAAATATGTTGTGTTTTATGGCTGTTTGATATATAATTAAAAAATAATATAAAAAGCTACGGGACGTCCCGTATTCTCTGCCAAAAAGGCAGAGAATAAAGACTCCTGTTCGGCACGGGAGGATTTTTAATGAGAAATTTTGTAAAAAAGACATTCTGTCTTGTTCTTGCGGCGATTATGATTTTAGGAAATGCTGGAATCGTTTTCGCCGCCGAAAGCGAAGAACAGAACCTTGAAGAGATCATAAAACCGCAGATTGAAGCCTTTGCAAAATCCATCGACCAGAAAGACGCCGACGGAGCGGCGGCGGATGCCCTTGCAATGCACGGTATGTTCAAAAACGGAAAGGACCTCAGGGTCGGGGAAAGCCACGCGCTGACAGCGACGCTTGTGAACAGCGAACTTATGAAAGCATATTTAACGGAAGCATGCGTGGAAATGATAAAAACAACAAAGCAGCTTAAGGTAAAAGATGTGTATAATTTGAATATCTGCGATTGGAATATGCAGAAAAATTATTGCTATATTTTCTATATTTATGATTATGATTTCAAACCGGAAAAAGTAAAAGAAACAGAATACTTGGATTATTTGGACACGACAGATTATGTTGAAAAATTCCATTCGTCCAAAAGCCCAAATTTTCCAAAATCATTTAACCAATATGATGAATCGCTTGAATGGATTGCGGGCGGGATAAATGCAAATATTCATATAAAACTTAACAAAGTCTATTCCGATAAAATTATTTATAATGTTGAGGTCATCAGCAAAGACAGGTTTGATTTCGATACAAGCAAAAACTCCGGTTTTATCGGTCTTATTTCCGGCATAGGTGCGCTTCTTTTTGAGGAATTCACATGGTATTCCACAGTTGATTTTGAAATAGAAATCCCCAACGACTGCGAACATTCTTTCGGCGAATGGAAAACCGCCGCCGAACCGAACTGCACCGAAAATGGCATGGAAGAACGAACCTGCGCAAACTGCGGCTGTGCCGAAACGCGCGCAACCGACGCTCTCGGTCATAGCTTCGGCGAATGGGCGGTAGAAACGGAACCTTCCTGCACCGAAAGCGGAACGGAACGCAGAGATTGCAATAACTGCGAACATTATGAAACGAAAGAAATTGCGCCGAAATGCCATTCCTTCGGAGAGTGGTACGAAACAAAAGAACCCACTTACCATGAGTAGGGCGAAGAACGCCGCGACTTCGCAAACTGCGTTCATT